>DATKLB010000173.1:0-3579 GCA_035542615.1 Spirochaetia bacterium
TGAACGACGGGCAGAAAGTGCGGCCCCTGCAATAAGGCAAGGCCCACTGACGCTGCCGTGGCGCTCTGATAGAATGCCGGCGTGAAAAAGAACGCCCTTGTCGCACAGTCGGGCGGGCCGTCGCCTGTCATCAACTCCTCCCTCCAGGGAGTGATCGAAGCCTGTCGTGACCACCCTGATACGATCGGCACCCTGTACGCGGCATGGCACGGGATCGAAGGGGTCCTCTTGGAACAGCTCTTCGATGCCGGCAGTCAGCCCCGCGCGGAGGTGCGGCTGCTGGGAACGACACCGGCTGCGGGAGTCATCGGCACGTGCAGGTACAAGCTGACCACGGAGCAGGCTGAAGACTTCGAGAGAATCGTCGAGGTCATCCGGGCGCACGACATCGGCTGGTTTTTCTACATCGGCGGCAACGACTCCATGGACACCGCGGCAAAGGTGTCCCGGCTCGCGGCCGAGCGCGGCGTCGAGCTGGTGGTGGCGGGTGTGCCCAAGACGATCGACAACGACATCGGGGACTCCGAGTTCAAGATCATCGATCACACGCCGGGCTATGGGAGCGCCGCTCGGTACTGGGCCTCGCTCATCCAGAACATCGAGGAAGAAAACCGCGGCATGTGCGTCTCAGAGCCGGTTGCCGTCCTGCAGGCCATGGGAAGGAAATCCGGCTTCATCACCGCGGCCTCGCGGCTGGGGGATCCCGAGCGCCGCATGCCCCTCCAGCTCTACATGGCGGAATCTGCTCATACCCTGGCCAGTCTCCACGAGAACGTGAACAGACAGCTCGCAAAGACAGGCCGGTGCATCGTCGTGATCAACGAAGGGTTTGACGTCGGAGGCGTCGGGGAAAGACACGACGGGTTCGGTCACATCGAATATGGGGCAAGCCGAACGACCGCCGCCCAGGCGGTGGTCAACTATCTCAACGAGAAGGGGCTCCGCGCGCGCGGCCAGGCCACGGGCCAGCTCCCCGGCGTCATCCAGAGGTCGGTCTCGATCAACGCCTCCACCGTGGACATCGCGGAGGCACGGGAGGTGGGACGGGAGGCGGTCGAGATTGCTGCGCGCGACGGGACGGGCTGGATGGCGACCATCCTGCGAAAACCCGGCAGCTCCTACGGTGTCCGCTACGACAAGGTTCCGCTGGAAAAGGTTGCCAACTCGTCGCGGTTCATGCCGCCCGGTTGGATCACGAAGGACGGGCTCGACGTCACTGATGATTTCATCCGCTACGCGGCGCCCCTGATCGGGGAAGGAGATCCCGAGATCCCCAGGGAAAAAGGGCTGCAGAGGTTTGCCCGGTTCGACATCAGGTTCATCCAGAAGAAGCTGCAGGAGTACGTTCCGGTGAGGTTCCGCCAGCAGGAATAGGGACCACGACTGCTGGAATTATCGATGCCTCGGGCGATGAAGCCCTCCGCGATGAAAAGTACCAGTGCGGCATGATGGAATATGACACGGGGCTTCGAGGTTGCTGGACCCGATGCGGGAAAAGGAGACGCTTGCACCCGAGAGGGCAGTGAAATCCCGCGAAGTTTGAACGCCACAATCGCCGCACCTTCCTCCTCAACCTGCCGCATCGTCGTTGGGGAAGATCATGACCTTCATTGCGTTCGCGTTCCTGTCTTCAATCGCGTGGATCCCCTTTTCGAAGCCGCTCAAGGACACTCGATGCGAAACGAGGTCATCGACCCGGACCCTTTCCGAGGCAATCAGCGAAAGGGCCTGAAGGCTGTTCCTGCGCGAGGTGTAGGAAGCGAAAATGGACAGGCCTTTTCGAAAAACCTGGAATGGCTCGATGGAAGCGGTCTTGCCCTTCGGAGAAACGCCGAACATCAGGATGCGTCCCCCGGGCCGCGCCAGGCGCACCGCCTGCAAGAGCATGGCAGGCGCGCCCGTGGCATCGATAACCACATCGAACCTGTCCGCGGGCAGTGAGGCGACATCCCGCGTTGCCTCCGCAACTCCGTCCCGGCGGGCGGCGGCCAGCCTCTCATCGCTCAACTCAGCCACGGTGAAACGGCTGGCTCCCCACGATCGGGCTGTCCTGATCAGGAGCATGCCGATGGGTCCCGTGCCGATTACTGCAACATTGTCGCCCAGCCGGATCCCCACGGATTCGATTCCGTGCACGACGCAAGACACCGGCTCCATGAACGCCGCCCGGTCGAAGGGAACTTCTCCGGCGTCGAACGCGACCTTCTCCGGCGCAAGGACGTACTGGGCCATGGCCCCAGGGCGTGTCACGCCGATTGCCTGCCAGTTCTCGCAGAAGTTCTGCCTGTTGCTGAGGCAGGCGGCGCAGTTGTCGCACGAAATGTTGGGCTCCACGGCGACGCGCGCCCCGGGAGCGAACCGGGTTACCTTTTCCCCAACTTCCACGACCACTCCCGAGAACTCGTGGCCGGGAGTCATCGGGTAAGAGCCCAGATACTCTCCGTGGTAGATGTGAACATCAGTCCCGCAGATGCCGCTGGCCATGACCTTCACAAGCACCTCATCCGCCCGTGTGACCCGGGGCGCATCGAGGTCACGCACGGTTACCGTTTCGGGCTTCTCTATGATCACTGATCTCATGTCGCCTCCTGTACTGCGTCCGTCATCTCTTCACGATTCCATCCGTCATCCCTTCACGGCTCCCATGGTCAAGCCCTTCACGAGGGAACGCTGGGCCAGCCAGCCCAGGACCATCGGGGGAAAAACCACGAGAGTCGAGATTGCGCACAGCTTGGCCCAGAACAGACCCTGCTGGGTCATGAAGCTCGCCATGTAGACCGGCACCGTTGCAGCATGCACATAGGTCAGGTTGATCGCGAAAAAGAACTCGTTCCACACGAAAATGAACACGAGAAGCCCCGTGGAAATGATTCCCTGGCGCGCAAGGGGGAGGATGATGCTGAAGAAGGAGCGAAAGCGCGACGAGCCGTCGATATCGGAGGACTCCAGCATCTCTTGCGGCACGTCGAGCAGGAACGAGCGTGTCATCCAGATGACGATGGGGATGTTGACTCCCGTGTAGATCAGGATCATGCCGCCCAGTGTGTCCAGGAGACCGGAAAGCCGGAAGAGCACGAAGACGGGCACGATCACCGCCACGGGGGGAAGAAGAGTTGTCGAGAGAAACCAGAAAAAGAGGTTGTCTGAGTGGCGCAGCCTGCCGAACACGAGCGCGTAGGTCACAGGCACTCCGAGGGTCAGGCATGCGGCAACAGCGGTCACCGAGATCAGCGCCGAATTCACGATGTAGCGAACGATCTCCTGCCGCAGAACCAAGGCGTAGTTTTCCAGTGTGGGATGCGCGATCCAGAGGGACGGCGGAAGAACATCCGCCTCCCCTTTGAAGCTCGTAATGAGCATGTACCAGAGCGGGAAGCACCACAGGACGGCGACAAGCCAGGCAAGGAGGATTCCGGAAATCCGACGCGGCCGCAGGCTCATCACGCTGTCTCGCTGATGCGCCGCCGGAACCAGCGGAACAGCGCCGCGATGGCGAGCAGTGTGATGACGACTGTCACAACGGCGACCGCGGCCGCGTGGCCGACATCCCATCCGAGGAAGGCAGTCTTGTACACGTAA
>DATKLB010000174.1:0-6065 GCA_035542615.1 Spirochaetia bacterium
TGCGCACGGGACTCACCGTGTAGATCATGACATCCTTGGCCACGTAGTCCTCGTCCATGCACCCGTTGGGGTTCGGGAGAAGGGTGTTGCCGTTGACCGCCACGGTCACCATGTACGAGTAGAACTTCAGGTATGTATCGATCTCCCGCAAACCGCGACCGGTCGAAGGGTCCCACGGGCGGTAGCGGGTTCCGGAGGGGAACACGAGGATGAGCCGTCCCTGTTTTCGAAGGGAGTTCAGCATTTTCATTGCGGCGATGTTGATCCGGGCTCGCCTCTTTTCTGCTTCGCGGAGCTGCCGGGGATCCGTGATGCTCCCGAATGAGCGCGCGGGATACAGCACGACCCGGGTGAAGATCTCGGTAAAGGCAAGGACCAGCCTGCTCGTTTCGTTCAGCTTCACGCCGGCGACGGAGACGATTGCCTCCGCGACTTTCCTCATCGACTCTCCCCCCTGCTCGAGCAGCTCGTAAAAGCAGGGGATGTCGAAGTTGCTGTAGTGCTCCATGAGGATGAGGCAGGCCTTTTTTCTCTGGGCAAGGCCCTGGAGCTCCGTCAGGTGCTGTCGGCCAATGATCCTGCTGCCGGGGAGCAGCACATCCTGAACGATCTGTCTGAGGAAGGGCTTGTTTGTCGGATTCCCCTCCTGGTAGACATTTTTCTCCGTCACCATTGGGGAGCCCGTTGAGCTGTCGATCATCCTGCGAATAAGGTCCGCGTACTTGCTGTTGTTCAGGACTGATTCTTCGTGCATAGCAAAATCCTATTGTGACCGATGAACGAGAAATCTGTCAATGCCGGCTGCACCGACGGGTGCAGTTTCCCGGGCCGCACCCGGGGCCGATGATGGAGGTAGAGTTATCCGGAAGCGCCGGAGGAGGATACATGAAGAGACTCTGCGTCATTCTGGCCTTTGCAGCCATCGTTTTTCCTGCATTTCCTGAAGTGACCTTCACCATCGGCAATTCCGGCGAACCCGAGACCCTGGATCCTCAGCTCGCTTTCAGCCTTCCGGAACAGCGGATCGAGATGGCTCTGTTCGAAAACCTGCTCACCTACGATGCGAAAACGGGGGATCCGCTGCCGGGCCTCGCCGAGAGCTGGACGCCGGGCAAGGACGGACTGACATGGACCTTCACGCTGCGGGCGGGCGCGGTCTGGAGCGACGGGACCCCGATCACCGCCCAGATGGTCGTGGATTCCTGGTTGAGAGCACTGAATCCCGACACAGGCGCGCCGTACGCCTTCCTGATCACGGACCTTATCAAGGGAGCCGCGGAATACAACGCGGGCAAGGGATCGCCGCAGGAGGTCGCGATCGCCGCGGTCGACGATCATACCTTCAGGCTCACGACAGTCTCCCCCTCGCCGTACATGCCGGATCTGCTTCCCCAGGCAGCGTTCGCCGTCCTTCCGATGCACATGGTCACGGCACACCCGAAAGACTGGGCCACGGCAGCGAGCTTCGTCGGCAACGGGCCGTTTCTGCTTTCGGAATGGAAGCCCCACGGGCGCATCGTTCTCGAGAAGAACCCCCGATATTGGGACGAGAAGAACGTCAAGATCGACAAGGTCGTGCTCCTGCCCGTCGAGGACGACGACACCGCCTACGCGATGTACCAGAAGGGAACCCTCGACTGGTCGACCAGCTTCCCTCCCGCGGACAAGGCGGCGGAGGCCAGAAAGATTCCCGACTATGTCCTCAGTCCGGCGCTGGGGACGTACTATTTCGAGTTCAACATGACCAGGCCTCCCTTCGATGACCAGCGCGTGCGCAAGGCTTTTGCCATGGCGGTCAGCCGCTCGAGCCTGATCGGAAAGCTCATCCCGGCAGGTCAGGTTCCGGCGTTCACGCTGGCCCCGCCCATGGCTGGCAGGTTTCCGTATGCTCCCCCGCCGGGTCTGGACGAGAACGTTGAAAAGGCCCGCAAGCTGCTTGCCGATGCGGGCTTTGCAGGGGGGAAGGGTTTTCCGAAGATCCGCCTTCTCTACAATACCAACGATCAGCACAGGCTCATTGCCGAGATGCTCAGAGACAGGTGGCAGCAGACATTGGGGGTGAGCGTGGAGCTGGTGGATCAGGAGTGGAGCACTTTCCTGCAGACCAGGCGAACCGCCGGCCTGGGAGGATTCGATCTGGTGCGCGCCGGCTGGATGGCTGACTATCGGGATCCTTTTGCCTTTCTTTCCCTTTTCGAATCCGACAACAAGGTCCTCAATGACAGCGGCTACGCCAGCGAGGCCTATGACCTGCTGCTTCGCAGGTCCAGCACCCTGGCCGATGGCCCCGAACGGATGAAGACCCTGCAAGACGCCGAAAGCATGCTCGTCAGCCAGGACGCCGCGATTCTGCCTCTCTATTTCTACGTGTCACAGAACCTGGTGAATCTTTCCCGGTGGGGGGGATGGTATCCGAATGTTCTCGACATTCACCCCCTGAAAGACATTTACCGCAAGTAGAGCCAGTGTCCCGCGCCCGCACCATCAGGCTCCTTCCGGAAGGTCCCGGTGATACAGGCGGTGCGTTTTGAAAACTTCTGCCCCCAGGGTCTGGAGGTCGGCCAGCATGAGCTCGGTGGTCTCCGCGATCTGTACGGCGTCGACGTACAGGAATTTGCGTCGGGAAGCTATTCTTTCCATCATGAAGTAGAGGAGGGCATTGCCGCCGAGTCTTTGGAACCTCGGCAGGATCCCCGCCCCGTTGACGATGAGCCAGTTTGTCCGACGATACTCGAGCAGAAGCCGGAGGATGGAAAGCGGATTCAACCGGCCCTTCCCGCGCTGCAGGGCTTCCGACAGGTCAGGGAAACCGAAAAGGAAACCGGCGATCTCGCCCTTGCAGAGGAGAAGCTTGATCAGCGACGGATCGGCGACCGTCAGCAGGTCTTTCGTGATCTGGTCGATCTCCCGGGGGCTCAGGGGGTTGTACTCGCCCCCGTGGGACTGGAAGCTTGCATTGTACACGTTCCCGATATCGTGCGCGTAACGGCGCAGCGCGGACTTCGTGCGGAACTCGGGGACCTCGAAGCTCCCCCGCTTCATGGCGATTTCCGCCGCGCGGCGAACCTTGTCCGGAAGCCGGAAGGCCCTGGCATCGAGGAACATGGAGAGCTGGTCCCGGAGCTTCCGGAATCCTTCCGATTCGAGAAGGCGCTCGTAGTACGGGTAGTTGTAGTTCATCATGGTCATGGCGGCCCTGTGCTCAAACCCCTCCACGAGGATTCCCATTCCCATGACGCTGAACCCGAAAGGACCGACGACTCGTCGCAAGCCCCTCTCCCGCATCCAGGTGAAGGCGGCCTCGAACAGGGCATGAGAGGCGGCGGGGTCGTCCTCGCAATCGAAGAAATAGAAATGGCCGACTCTCGACCGGTGGTGCTCGTTGTATGTGACGTTGTTGATCGCCGCGATCGTTCCCGCGGTGCGGCCGGACCGTCGACAGATGAAGAACCCCGCTTCTGATCGGTCGAAGAACGGGTGCTTTCGATCCAGAATGGCGCGCATGTCGAGGCGGAACCGGGGAACCCATTGCCGGCAGCCCGCATAGAGTCGGTGGGGCAGCTCGATGAACTCCCGGCCCTGCGCGCTCCGTGCTGAATCCACGACCTCGATGGCAAGCGGGCGCGGTTCATGCCACGGCCGGGTCGCTTCTGGCATAGACTGGTTGTACCTGATTGCTTGCACCTTGGTCAAATATCGACCCTTCGCTATACTCGGGCCGCACCAGGGGGTTCATCAAACGAGATGGGACTGAAGTGTGTTTTCGCCGAGACACTGTACACGGGCAAGGAGGTCGTGAAACACGCACACGTCCTCTTCGAGGGAAACACTGTCAGGGGAGTGTCGACCGAGCGCGGCGGCGACTTCATGGGCAAGTTCCCGGTCATCACCCCGGCGTTCATCGACGCGCACAGTCACATCGGCATGGAGCGCTCGGGAGAGCCGGGAACGGAGGGCGAGGCGAACGAGCGCATGGACACGATGCTGTTCCTCGCGGACGCCCTCGACTCTGTGCAGATGGACGACACGGCGTTCCGTGATTCCGTCGAGATGGGCGTGCTCTACTCCTGCGTCCTGCCGGGAAGCGGGAACATCGTGGGAGGGCGCTCCGCGATCATCCGCAACTTCGCCCGAACGACGACCGACGCCCTGTTTGCGCGATCCGGCATCAAGGCGGCGTTCGGCTACAATCCCATGTCCACACGGGAATGGAAGGGGACGCGTCCTCACACCCGCATGGGCTCGCTCTCTCTGCTGAGGTCCCGCCTTGCCCAGGTCAGAAAGAAGCTGGAAGCGACCAGGGGCAAAAAGAGCGCCAGCAAGACACCGGGTTCGGAGCTGACCGCGGAAGACGAGGTCGTCAGGGAGATTCTCGAGAGCAGGGTGGGGCTCCGTATCCACGTGCACAAAATCGATGACATCGCCAGCCTGCTGCGCCTGCAGGAGGAGTTCGGCGTCCGCGTGACGGTGGACCACGCGTGCGACGTCAACGACGGCCACATCTACTCGGTTCTCCGCGAACGCGGGATCCCCGTGGTCTTCGGACCGCTGGACGCTTTTGCGTACAAGGTCGAGCTCAAGCACGAAAACTGGCGCAATGTGCGCTTCCTCATCGAGTCGGGAGTCGATTTCGGCCTGATGACCGACCATCCGGTGATCCCTCAGCGCAACCTCGCCCTGGAGCTGAGGTGGTTCATGCGATGCGGGCTCAGCCGCCAGGACGCGATAGAGATCATCACGAGGCGGAACGCCGAGATCCTCGGAATCGACGGCCAGCTCGGGACTCTGGAGAAGGGGAAATGGGCGTCCTTCTCCTGCTGGAACGGAGATCCGTTTGACATCACGCGTTACCCCGTCAAGGTCGTCGCCGAGGGGAATACGGTGTTCGAGGAACCAGGACAGTGAGCCGATTCACCGTCATCATCGCGGACGATCGCTACGCGAGCTACCGCGAAGAGGAAGAAGTCCTGGGAGAGCTCGACGCGGAAATCAGGGTCTTCCGCTCGGGCTCCGCGGATGACGCACGCAAGGCGTTCGCAGCAGCGGACGGCATCCTCGTCAACCTCTATCCGATCACCGCAGAGCTCATCGACTCCTTGGACGGTTGTCGGGTCATCTCGCGCTACGGCGTCGGGTACGACAACGTGGACGTTGAAGCTGCCACCCGCAGGGGGATCTGGGTCACGTTTGTGCCCGACTATTGCTTCGAGGAGGTCGCCGACCATGCCCTCGCGCTCCTGCTGTGCTGCATCCGCAAGATCGGCTACAAGGACCGCATGATACGGCAGGGGAAGTGGAACCTGCACCGGGACCAGCCCTGCTACCGGGTGGAAGGAAAGACCCTCGGCATTCTCGGATACGGCAACGCCGCACACACACTGCTGAGGAAGGTCTCGGGGCTGGGGTTCGGTCGCGTGCTCATGTGCGATCCCTATGTGCGCGCGTCGACCATCAAGGCCGCAGGGGCGGCGCCGGTGGACCTGCGTGTCCTGCTTGCCGAGTCCGACTGCATCTCAGTGCACGTGCCTCTCACTCCCGAGACCCGCCACATGATCGGCAGGGCGGAGCTCGCCCTGGTGAAGCCCGGGGCGATTCTCGTGAATACTGCGCGCGGGCCCGTGCTGGATGAGACAGCTCTGGCCGAAGCGCTTTCCAGCGGCCGCCTGGGCGGGGCAGGGCTCGACGTATTCGAGACGGAGCCCCTGCCGGAGTCCAGCGCTCTTCGAAAGCTGGATACCGTTGTCTTCACGGACCACGCAGGCTGGTACAGCGAAGAGTCGGTGGTCGAGCTGAAGACAAAGGCCGCCCGCAATGTCGCCGCCGTGCTCGCGGGCGACAGACCCCCCTACCCGGTCAACCAGGTGTGACCGCCTCGGTCGCCGCGGCCCCCGACAGCTCCCGCATTTTTCCGCGCACCGCGGCGTAAGGGTTGGCGCTGACGGCAACCACGCGCACGAAAGCGCTGCCCACCACCACCGCGTCCACGTGAGGCGCCACCTCGGCAGCCTGCCCGGCGGTGGAGATGCCGAATCCTCCCAGGATCTTCACGGGAGCATCGGCGCTCA
>DATKLB010000175.1:0-6776 GCA_035542615.1 Spirochaetia bacterium
GTTCTTCACGGGGTACCGGCCCCAGTTCTACTTCCGTACGACCGACGTCACGGCGTCCGTCACGCTGCCGGAAGGCAAGCAGATGGTGATGCCTGGAGACCATGTCACCGACATGATCGTCGAGCTGATCTATCCCATCGCCATGGACAAGGGACTGCAGTTCGCAATCCGTGAAGGCGGCAAGACGGTCGGCGCAGGGCAGGTCACGGACATCATCGAGTAGGATGCCCGATGCCGCGACGGAGTCGTGGCAGGGAGCAAGGAGCAGATACATGGCCAGGGAAAGGATTCGGGTGCGCCTTCGAGCCTTCGACATCGAGCTCATCGACCAGAGCGCGAAGTCGATTGTGCAGACCGTGTTGAAGGCGGGCTCGCGCGTTTCGGGACCGATACCGCTTCCGATGAAGATCAACAAGTATACGGTCCTGCGCTCGCCGCACGTGCACAAGAAGTCGCGCGAGCAGTTCGAGATGCGCACGCATAAAAGGCTCATCGACATACTCGAGCCAACCCCGGCGGTCATGGACGCCCTCATGCGGCTGGAGCTTCCGGCCGGTGTCGACGTCGAGATCAAGCAGTGAGGCTGCAGGAATGCTCGGTCTGATTGGCACAAAAATCGGAATGACCCAGCTCTTCAGCGACGACGGAACCAGAGTCCCGGTGAGCGTCGTGCGGGTGGAGCCGAACGTGGTCGTGCAGCAGCGCACCGCGGAGAAGAACGGGTACACCGCCATGCTCCTCGGGGCGGGCGTCATGAAGAAATCCCGGGTCAGGAAGCCCTACGCCGGACAGTTCCCGGAGGGCGTCGATCCCCGACGGTTCCTCCTGGAGTTCAAGGACTTCGAGAAAGAGGCCAGGGTCGGGGACACGGTCGGCGTGGAGATCTTCGAAGGGGTCAGCTTTGTCGACGTGCAGAGCACGACGAAAGGCAAGGGATTCCAGGGCGTCATGCGCCGGCACGGGTTCCAGGGCGGACCGGGAGCCCACGGCTCCAAGTTCCACCGGGAAATGGGCTCGGTGGGGACAGGCGCCTTTCGCAAGATCATCAAGGGCTCGAAGATGCCGGGGCGCATGGGCAACGTGAAGTTGACCATCCAGAACCTCCGGCTCTTCCGCGTGGACAAGGACAAGGGGCTGCTCCTGATCAAAGGCGCGATCCCGGGCCGGCGCGGCGGCATGGTCGTCGTGCGCGCGGCGAAGAAGAAGTAGGACGGGAGAGCCATGAAGACGAATGTCTATGCGCTGGACGGCAACGCGGTGCGCGAGATCGAGCTCGCCGACGCGGTGTGGAACCGCGAGGTGAGCGAAGGGGCGATCTACCACGCCATCCGCAACGAGCTCGCCAACCGGCGGCTCGGAACTGCCAAGATCAAGGACCGCGGCGAAGTGCACGGCAGCAACAAGAAGCCGTGGAAGCAGAAGGGCACGGGCCGCGCGCGCGCGGGGCAGAGAACCTCCCCGGTCTGGGTCGGCGGCGGAAAGATCTTCGGTCCCCGGCCCCGGGACTACAGCTATTCCATCCCCCGCAAGCTGAAGCGGCTCGCCCTCGTCTCGCTTCTTTCGCTGAAGGCGAAGGAGGACAGACTGCGGGTCGTCACGGATTTCACCGTGGAGACCGGGAAGACAAAAGACCTCGTCACCGCGCTGAAGAACCTGGCGGCCCAGGAGCGCACCGTGGTCGTTCTCAAGGACAACGATGCCATGATCCGCAGGGCCGGACGCAACGTGCCGTGGCTCAGCTTCCTCGCCTACAACAGGCTGGCCGCGCACGACCTGCTGTACTGCCACAAGCTGCTCGTCCTGGAAACCGCGGCCAAGAACCTCAACGACTTCTATGGGGATTCTGAGCGGGTACCGCGTACTCGCGGAACGGGTACGGCGTCCTCGCCGAGCGGGTACTCCCGCACTCCCGTACTCCCGCACGACGGCAGCGACGGGAAGGAAAAGGCCGGGGCAGCCGAGGGGGCTGAGGCATGACTCTGGAAAGGATCATCATCGAGCCCGTCGTGACGGAAAAAACGAACATCATGCGGGAAAGCCACAAGTACGTCTTCAAGGTGGACAGCCGGGCGAACAAGCGCCAGATCATGGATGCGGTGAAGAAGCTCTACAATGTGCACCCCTTGAGATGCAACGTGCTGCGGACCGCCACGAAGCCCAAGAGGGTCCGCTATCGCCTGGGCTACACCTCCTCGTGGAAGAAGGCCATCATTACCATCGCCCCGGAGGAAAAGATCGGGATCTTCGAAGGCGCGTAAGGAAGAGGGAACAGCGAATGGCTATCAAGAAATACCGGCCTCTCACTCCCGGGCTGCGGTTCAAGACTGGCCTGACCTTCGAAGAGGTCACCAAGAAGACCCCGGAGAAGGCACTGACGTCGGGCAAGCCGAAGAACGCGGGAAGGGGCGCGGGGGGACGGATCAGCGTCCGGCGCAAGGGCGGAGGACACAAGCGTCGCTATCGGATCATCGATTTTCGGCGTGACAAGATCGGCATCCCGGGCAGAGTGTCCGCCATCGAGTACGACCCGAATCGAAGCGCGTTCATCGCCCTCATCATCTACAAGGACGGGGAGAAGCGTTACATCCTGGCGCCGGAGGGGCTCACGGTGGGCAGGACAGTGGTGAGCGGTCCCGAGGCGGCGTTCGAGATCGGAAACGCGATGCCCCTGGGGAAAATCCCTCTCGGGATCCAGATCCACAACATCGAGCTCAACCTCGGCAGGGGCGGACAGATGGCCCGATCGGCGGGAACGAGCGCAACTGTCGTTGCGAAGGAAGGTCTTTACGTCACTGTGCGTCTTCCTTCCGGCGAGATGCGCATGGTCAACGAGAAGTGCTACGCGACGATCGGAGAGCTCGGCAACAAGGACCACATGAACATCTCCCTGGGAAAGGCGGGCAGAAGCCGGTGGCTCGGCAAGAGGCCGAAGGTGCGCGGCACTGCGATGAATCCCGTCGACCATCCCCACGGCGGGGGAGAGGGAAAAACCAAGGGCGGCCGGCATCCCGTGAGCCCGTGGGGCCAGCCCACCAAGGGCTACAAGACGCGCAAGAAGCGCAACACGACGAGCCGCTTCATCGTGAAGGACAGAAGGAAATAGGGGGAACCGGGCGTGTCACGATCCATCAAGAAGGGACCTTTCATCGCCAAGAGCCTGTACAAGCAGGTCGTCGACATGGTGAAGAGCGGCGAGAAGAGGATGGTCAAGACCTTTTCGAGGACCTCGACGATCATCCCTGAGATGGTCGGCTACACGATCAGCGTGTACAACGGCAAGACCTGGGTCCCCGTGTACGTCACGGAGAACCTCGTCGGCCACAAGCTCGGGGAGTTCGCGCCTACCCGCATTTTTCGGGGTCACTCCGGCTCTGACAAGAAGGTGGTGAAGAAATGAGCGACGCAGCAAAAGAAGCGCCGGAAACGCCCCGGGAGCCCGGGCAGCAAGCCGATGCCGGCAAGCCGCAAAGGAAGGAGCGAAAGCCGCGCGTACGGGTGAGCGGCTTCCGGGCCAATATTCCCTTTCAGCGTCTTTCCGCAACCAAGGTGCGCAGGATCGCCGACAACGTGCGGCGAAAACCGTACGTGGAAGCCATGGCTCTCCTCGGCGTGCTCCCGCACAAGGGCGCGCGCCTCCTGTCAAAGGTCATCCAGTCGGCTGCCGCGAATGCCCTGGCGCAGAACAAGAACCTCGACGAGCAGATGCTGTATGTGAAAGAGCTGCTGGTCGACGTCGGGCCGACGATGAAAAGGATGTGGACCCGCGGTCGCGGTCGGGCGGACAGGCTTCTGAAGAGGTCGTGCCACATTTCCGTCGTCGTGGACGAGATCGGGGCAAAAGAGGTGGAGAATGGGTCAGAAGGTTAACCCTGTCGGGCTGCGGCTGGGGATCAACAAGACCTGGCTGTCGCGATGGTTCGTGGATCCCAAGCTGTATGCCACGACTCTGCACGAGGACCTTCGGCTCAGGAAGACGATCCTCGACGCTGAGGAGACCAAGGGCGCTGATATCGCCGAAGTGGAGATCATCCGTCACCCGCAGAGAGTCACCGTCATCATCCACACGGGCCGGCCCGGTGTGCTCATCGGAGCAAAGGGAGCGAACATCGAAAAGCTGGGCGCCAAGCTCCAGCGGACGATCGGCAAGAAGATCCAGCTGCGCATCAAGGAGATCAAGCGCCCCGAAACCAACGCCAAGCTGGTGGCGGAGAACATTGGCCGCCAGATCAAGGCCCGGGCTTCCTACCGGCGCGCCTGCAAGATGGCAATCCTCAACGCGATGAAGACAGGCGTGCAGGGGATCAAGGTGAAGATTTCCGGGCGTCTGTCGGGGGCGGAAATGGCCCGGCGGGAGGAGTTCAAGGAGGGGCGCATCCCCCTGCACACCTTCCGGGCAGACATCGACTATGGAACGGCAACCGCGATTACTACCTTCGGATGCGTGGGCATCAAGGTGTGGATATTCAACGGCGAGGTCTACGGCCAGGCAAAGAAGGACGATGCCGGGCTGCTCGTGCGCCGGGGCCGTGAAGGCCGCGACGCGCGGGACGACCGGGGCCGCGACAGAGGCCAGGAGTAACAAGCCATGCTGAGCCCGAAGAGGACGAAATTCAGGAAGCAGCAGCGGGGCAAGTCGAAGGGACGCGCCACGCGCTGCACGGAGATCTCTTTCGGCGAGTTCGGGCTGGTCGCGCTGGAGCGCGAGTGGATCACCAATCGCCAGATCGAAGCGGCGCGCATCGCCATCACCCGCCACGTGAAGCGCGGCGGCAAGGTGTGGATCAGGATCTTCCCGGACAAGCCCTACACCAAGAAGCCCGCCGAAACGCGAATGGGGAAAGGCAAGGGAGCCCCCGAGTTCTGGGTTGCGCCGGTGAAGCCCGGCACCGTGATGTTCGAGCTCGGCGGCGTGGACCGCAAAATGGCGGAGGAAGCCATGAAGCGCGCCGGTAGCAAGATGCCGATCAAAACCAGGTTCATGAGCAGGGAAAGCGGAGACTGAGGGAATGAAAGACTCGTTCAAGGAATTGACGTACCCTGAGATGCTCGCAAAGCGGGAAGAGCTGCGCAAGCAATATAACGATCTCTGCGCCAACGCCATCATCGGCCACGTGGACAATCCGCTCAGCAAACGCACCGCGCGGCGCAAGCTCGCGCGTGCGAACTCCATCATCCGCGAGTTCGAGCTCGGGATCAGGAAGCACTAGGAGAACGGGACGTGGAAGAGACACAGAAAAAGGTGGAGAAGGTCCTACAGGGGCGCGTGGTCAGCAACAAGATGCAGAAGACCATCGTCGTGGAGATCCATCAGCGCAAGCTCCACCGCCTCTACAAGAAGTACCTGACCCGGACCAAGAAGATCAAGGCGCACGACGAGAAGAACGAGTGCGGCATCGGCGACACGGTGCGCGTCGTGGAAACGCGGCCCATGAGCAAGGAAAAGCGGTGGCGGCTGATCGAGATCGTGGAAAAGGCGAAGTAGGCCATGATTCAGATGAAGACGCTTCTGAACGTCGCTGACAACAGCGGCGCGAAGCAGGTCCAGTGCATCAAGGTCCTCGGGGGCACGCGGCGCAAATACGCCCGCATCGGGGATATCATCGTGGTCGCGGTGAAGGACGCCCTGCCCAACGCCGCCATCAAGAAGGGCGGCATCGAGAAGGCCGTGGTCGTGCGCACCCGCAAGGAGTACCACCGCCCCGACGGCACGTTCATCCGCTTCGACGACAACGCATGCGTCGTCATCGACGCGAACAACAATCCCAAGGGAAAGCGCATCTTCGGCCCGGTGGCGCGCGAGCTGCGTGACAGGGATTTCATGAAGATCGTGTCCCTCGCCCCCGAGGTGCTGTAGGAGGAAGGTGAGTCCAATGGCAGTCCAGGTGAATCGGCCGAAGCTGAAGCTTCGCAAGAACGATACGGTGAAGGTGATCGCGGGCAGGGAGAAGGGAAAGACCGGCCGCATCATCCGCATCGACAGGGAAAAGCTCAGGGCGCTGGTCGAAGGCCTCAACATGGTGAAGAAGGCCGTCAAGCAGAAGAAGCAGAACCAGAAGGGGGGGATCACGTCCATCGAGGCGCCCATCCCGGTCGGCAAGCTGATGATCATGTGCAGGAAATGCGGGCCGACGCGGATCGGGTACGTGGTGGACGGAGAGACCAAGAAGCGCGTGTGCCGCAAGTGCGGGGGTGACCTGTGAGCAAGGAAAAGCCGAATCCGGAAGGCCCCGAGGCTCCCCGATCCGAGGCCCGGAAAGCCGCCGAACCGGCGGCCGAGGCTCCGAAGGCTGAACAGCAGAAGGCGGGCAGGCCAGACAAGGGGCCGCGCGCGGAAAAGCAGCCCAGGGAAACGGCCCAGGGGCAGAAAGGTCAGAAAGGCCAGAAGCGCGAAAAACAGTCCGAGGATGGCGGCGAGAAGGCAAAGCCCGTTGCCGATCCCCCCGGTTACGAGCCGCGGCTGAAGAAGATGTACCGCGAGACTGCCGCGAAGGAGCTCATGGAGGAGTTCGCCTACACGTCGAACATGCAGGTGCCCCGGCTCACCAAGATCGTGGTGAGCATGGGCATCGGAGAGGCCATTGCGAACAAGAAGCTTCTCGATTCCTCCACCGCGGAAATGGCACAGATCACCGGCCGCAAGGCGGTGCGGACGAAGGCCAAGAAGTCAATTGCGACCTTCAAGGTCCGCAAGGGGATGGACATCGGGGCGATGGTGACGCTGCGCGGAAACACCATGTATGAGTTCCTCGACAGGCTCATCAACGTGGCGATGCCGA
>DATKLB010000176.1:0-26747 GCA_035542615.1 Spirochaetia bacterium
CAAGTACGCCGATTCGGCCATCCCGGCGCTGCTGGCGCGCCTGACAAGCAGCGGGGGCCGCGCGGGCGCTCTGCAGGCGCTGCTCATCGGGGGCGCGCAGATGTTCCCGATGGGCAACACGAGCATCGCCTCCATCGGGGACCAGAACGTGCAGGCCGCCCGCCACGTGCTGCAGGAGAAGAGGATCCCGATCGTCTTCGAGGACACGGGAGGGACGGTCGGCCGTTCCGTGGTGTTCGACAACGCCACCGGAAAAGTTGAGGTGAAGACGCTGCAGGCCATCAATGCAATGGGAGGCTCCCGGTGAACGCGCCATCCGCACCCCTGCCGCTGGTCGGCGGGCCGGTCCTTGCCCAGGAGACGTTCGACGATTTCCGCGCCCTGATCCACGAGAAGACGGGCATTCACGTGCGGGAAGGCAAGCAGATCCTCATCGCCAACCGCCTCCGCAAGCGCCTGGCGAGCCTGAAGCTGGGAAGCTACGAGGAGTACTACGAGCTTCTCACCGCGCGGCGCGGGGAGCCGGAGATGGCGAACTTCATCGACGCGGTCAGCACAAACGAAACGTACTTCTTCCGCGAGGGCAACCACTTCTCGGTGCTGACGGCCTCGGTCCTTCCCGAGCTGTTCAAGGCGCACCCGCGAGTGCGCATCTGGAGCGCCGGCTGTTCCACCGGGGAAGAGGTCTACACGCTTCGCATCGTGGCCGACCAGGCGGCGCGCGCCGCCGGCGCCCGGGAGCCGGAGATCGTGGGCACCGACATCAGCACCACGGTGGTGACCCGGGCCCGCGAGGGGATCTACGGCGAGCGCGCGCTGCGCCTGGTTCCGCCGGAGCTTCTGGAGCGCTACTTCGAGCCGGCCCCCGACGGGGCGATGCGGGTCAACGCCCAGACGCGCGCGCGGGTGGAGTTCCGCGTGCACAACCTGTTCGTGGACCCGCCGCCCTGGGACGCGGCGCACATCATCTTCTGCCGCAACGTGATGATCTACTTCGACAAGCCCACGCAGATGAAGCTGGTGGACGGCATCTTCGCCCGCGCCCTTCATCCCGACGGGTACCTGTTCATCGGGCATTCGGAGAGCCTCAGCGGCTTCACCAGGGAGTTCACCTACGCCTCGGCTCTCAAGGCGCCGATCTACCGCAGGAAGCAGGGCGGCCACCGTACTCGGTGGCATTCAGGCGGCCTCGGAACGGCCGCCCGGTTCGCCAAGGAGGGCACGCTGTGATCCGCGTCATGGTCATCGACGACTCCCCCCTGGTGCGGAGGATCGCCACCGACATCATTACGGCCGATCCCGAGATGACGGTCGTGGCCACTGCTGCCCAGGCCGAGTTCGCCCTGCCCAAGCTGGACAAGGAGAAGCCCGACGTCATCACGCTGGACATGGAGATGCCCGGCATGGGCGGTCTGGAGGCCATCCGCAGCATCATGGCCGTTCGGCCGACACCTATCATCGTACTGAGCGCGCACGCCCAGAAGGGCGCCGAGCTCACGCTGCAGGCGCTGGACCTGGGCGCGGTGGACTTCGTGCTCAAGCCGTCTGCCTCTCTTTCCGGGGGGCTGACCTCGGTGGCGCAGGAGCTCACCGAGAAGGTGAAAAACGCCTCCCATATCAGGTTCGCCGCCCCGAAAACCCCGCCGGTGCCGCCGTCCCAGGGGCTTCCCGCGCCGCGCTCCTCCCCTGCCGCCGCGGCGGGAGTACCCCGGCCGCGCCCGAACTGGAGCGGGGACACCGACTGCGAGCTGGTAGCCATCGGCACCTCCACCGGGGGGCCCGTGGCCCTGAAGACGGTGCTGAGCATGCTGCCGGCCAACCTCCCCGTCGGCGTGGTGGTGGTGCAGCACATGCCTCCGGTATTCACAAAGGCGTTCGCCGAGCGCCTGGACGAGTGCTGCTCGGTGAGGGTCAAGGAGGCGGAGAACGGGGATGCCATCCTCCCCGGACGCGTGCTGCTGGCGCCGGGTAACTGGCACATGACGGTGTCGAAGTTCGGCAGCGGGCCGCACGTGGCGCTGAACCAGAACGAGAACGTCAACGGCCATCGGCCGTCGGTGGACGTGCTCATGCACTCGGTGGCCCTTGAGTACGGCAGCCGGGCGCTGGGGGTCATCATGACCGGCATGGGAAAAGACGGCGCACGGGGCCTTCGCGAGTTGCACCGGCGCGGGGGACGGGTGGTTGCCCAGGACAAGGACACCTCGGTGATCTACGGGATGAACCGGGAGGTGGTCCAGAACGGTGACGCCGACGAGGTGGCCCCGGTCGAGCAGATCGCCGATCGGATCATGGACCTGCTGCGCAGCCGGACGGTCTGGAGGCAGCTGTCGTCGCTGGAACCGGCGCTCACTGGAAACGGCACGTGAGATGGCGGCTCCTGCTCCGACTGCCTCCGGCGCCGACGCAGCCCCCTCCAGCAATGACGCGGTGAGGGCTCCCGTTCAGGCAGTTCTCACCACACGGTCGACCGCGACGTCCACGCGGACATCGTGCGCTGTTTCTCCTCCCTCGCGGCGGCCCGCCGCCCGGCGGAATCCGGCCCGCAGGGGCGACTGAACGGCGATCCACGAAATGATCACAACGAGCGCAGCAAATCCCTGCCCGCCCCGTTTTCCGATGGCTTCCAAATCCCGAGACTCTAGGCGATACTGGATTCAAACCCATGACTTCGAGGGTGTGAAGGGGAGGAATGACGCCGCACGGCCTTGAAAATGCTCCAGCAGAGCGGGGAGAGGCATGGCCGAACGGCATCTGAAGCTGCGCGGCGATCCCGGATCCCCGCAGCTGCTCTTGATGCTCATGGTCGCCGCGATTTTCGTCACCTGGGCCATCGGCGTCATCGGAGGCTTGGCGCAGCGGTCGGACGTTTTGCGCCGTGCCGAGGAAGACGTGTTCAGGATGAACCAGATCATCGCCGAGCAGACCGGCAGTCTCTTCCAAGAGGTGAGAGTGTCCCTCCAGATGCTGGACGTCTGGATCCGCGACAATCCACAGGCCGATCCACGAACCGATCCACAATTCATCCACCTGGTCGACAATCTGCGCAAGGAGGCTCGCATCAGGATCGATCTGCGCCTGGTCTCTGAGACGAACGGCTTGTTCTTCATTCCCTCCAAGGACACTACCGGCCCCGAGTCTGAGGCAGGCGCTCTGGAATATGTCAGGGTCCAGAAGGAGCCGGCCACCCGCGGCTACTACATTGCCCGCCCCATCAGGAGCCGGGAGTCGCGCGTCTGGGGAATCCCCGTTTCCTATCCTCTCACGAAGCACAACGCTGGCATATCGATCATCGTCGCCATCATCGATCTCCCCCGCCTCAACCAGCTCTACGAGACGATCCGGCCCAGGCCTGATGGAGCAATCACCTTGCTCAGGAAGGATGGCACCATCCTCGACCGGGTGCCATTCGACTTCAAGGTGATGGGAGCCACCGTGGCGGGGGACAAGGCCTGGCAGGAACATCGCGAAGGAGTACAATCGTTCGTCTTCCCGATCAGCCACCAGGAAGAGGTTATTTCCATCCACTCGATTCCCGGTCTGCCGCTGGTGGTGAGCGTCTCTCTTCCGACAAGAAGTGTGCTCGCTGCGTGGAGAGAGAGGATGCTTGCCTGGGGCGCCGCGCTCGCCATAACGACCGTCGTGCTCCTCCTTCTCGGTATGCGTCTCCGCAACGGCTGGCTGATGCTCGCTGCCTCGGAGAAGGAAGCCAGGATGCTCAACGAGGAAATCAAGCGCGGCGCCGAGGAGCTCAAGAAAGCACAAGAAATGTCCCGGGTGATCATGGACAACAGCAATGACATTTTCACGGTTCTGTCCCTCCCGGATCTTCGTTGCGAGTATGTCAGTCCCTCGGTGCTGCGAAACCGCGGTTGGACGCAGGAAGAATTCATGGCTCTTTCCCTTGATGCCCTTCTCAATCCCGAGATGGCAAAGAGGTATCGTGACAAACTGTCAGAGATGAAAGCGCGCCTCGCCGCGGGAGACCCGAACGGTCGCTATGATACTTTGGAGCTTGATCTGCCGCACAAGGACGGTCATGTGATTCCCTACGAACTCATGGCCACGATCGTCTGCGACCAGTCGGGCAACCCGGTGAGGCTTCTTACGCTCGCCCGAGATCTGAGCGAGCGGAAGGCCAACGAGGAGATGATTCGGCGGATGGCCTTCTACGATCGTCTGACGAATCTGCCCAACCGACGGATGCTCGAAGACCGCCTCCAGCAGGTCTGGGCTCTCGCCGTACGGGAGCGTTCGAAGTTCGCGCTTCTTTTCATCGACTTGGACAAGTTCAAGCCCATCAACGATACATTCGGACATGCGTGCGGCGACTGGATCCTTCAGCAGGTCGCCGAGCGAATGAAAAAGAGCCTGAGAGCCTCGGATACTGTAGCAAGGGTCGGAGGCGATGAGTTCGTCATCCTTCTCCATGCAGTCGAGTCGGTGGCGAGGGCGATGGAGGTTGCGAAAAAGATCCTCGCCTCGGTCGTCGAGCCCTATCTGAGGGACGATGGACTCACGCTTGAAATCACGGCGAGCATCGGGGTTGTTCTCTACCCGGATCACGGGACGATGCTTGCGGACCTTGTGAGATTGGGCGATCAGGCCATGTATCTTGCCAAGAAGAACGGCAGGAACAGGGTAGAAGTCTGGGGCGATGGGAACGGTGCGGCACAATAGGGCATTGATTCGGAAGTCGTCCGCCATAGTTCCGTCGAGTGGACTGCGCCACGGCCTTGGGGCGATTTCCGATCCGCGGTGTGGTCGCGCGGGCTGGAAGGAGAGGTGAACTCTGGAGAAGCTCAATGGATGAGAGGGACATCGATCTCGTCCCCATAGTAATCGAGCAGACCGGCCGCGGAGAGCAGGCCTACGACATATACTCCCGTCTCCTCAAGGACAGGATCGTCTTTGTCGACGGAGAGATCTACGACCTGAGCGCCGATCTCGTGGTCGCCCAGCTCCTGTTCCTCGAGAGCCAGGATCCTGAGAAGGACATCCACCTCTACATTGACTCCCCGGGCGGCGCGGTGACGGCGGGTCTCGCCATCTATGACACGATCCAGTACATCAAGCCGGACGTGCGGACTATCTGTCTCGGGGCGGCGGCCTATTCGGCGGCCCTTCTCCTCGCCTGCGGCACCAAAGGCAAGAGAATGGCCCTGCCCTCCTCGCGCATCCTTATCCATCAGCCCTGGGGAGGGGTGTCCGGCCAGGCGGCAGACATCAGTATCCAGGCCCGGGAGCTCATCCGGATCAAGAAGCTCATCGTGTCGTACTTCGCCGAGCATACAGGCAAGTCCTTCGAAAAGGTGGAGAAGGATCTCGAGAGAGACTACTACATGTCTGCCAGGGAGGCCGTCGACTACGGTCTCATCGACAAGATCCTGATGCCGTCCTCGCCGGAGAAACCCGGGGCGGGAACAGATGGTGTTCATATCGACCATCAAATTTGATTCACGTCGAGCAGGAATCGCCGCCGGGACGGCATCTTGCAGAGGGAGCGCGGCAGCAGCTACCATGGAGGCGGGGAAGGCAATGGCAGAGTACAGTCAAGAAGATGCGGATGAAGTCTTTCGGCATGTGCATGCAACACTGACGGCGGCGATGAGCTTCCTTGGTGAAATGAAGGCGGCAAACCCTGAAGGCGCCAGGCGGTTCACCGGCTTGGATAACGAAATGATCCGCCTTCACACTTCACTGCAAGAGCTGTGGATAGACTATGACTCCGATGAGCAGGAAGAAAAAGAGCAAGAGCACGAAGACCGGGAGCGTTCCGACATAAGCAAGATCATGAAAGAAGATGCGCAGGCTGGGGTGGAAGAGGAGAACGAGCAAAACGAGCAAAACGAACGGCTTTGGGAAGAATACAAAGCTGACTACAAGCTGCCGCCCGGATGGCCTCTGGATTATCCGAAGTGATCAGAGTGCGCCATGAACAGACGATACCTTCGGTAGTCGAGCTCTCCTGGCGGGGGCTCTCTTGGTGCGCAAAGAGGCGCGCACCGCACGGGGGCTGGCTTCCACAGCTCGCGCATTGATGCCCCGGGCGGCATCCTGGCACGCGTTTTTTCCAGCCATCTTGACAGGTGCCTGACCTTCGAAATAAAACGACAAATAAGACCCAGCGGAGCAGTTTCGGTGGCTGCGTATGACCGCGAATCAGAAGCAAAATCATCTGCTTGCCGTCCTTCCCGGGCCCGAATCAGAACGCTTGGTGCCTTCCCTTGAACTGGTGCTCCTGCCTCTCGGTCAGGCTCTGTACGAGTCGGGAGACCGGCTGAACCACGTTTATTTCCCCACGACCGCCATCGTGTCTCTTCTGTACGAATTGGAGAACGGCGCCTCCGCGGAGATCGCGGTTGTGGGCAATGAGGGCATCGTCGGAATCGCCCTGTTCATGGGTGGTGACACCATGCCGAACCGGGCGGTGGTGCAGAGCGAGGGGTACGCCTATCGGCTGCACGGACAGCTGCTCAAGCAGGAGTTCAACCGCGCCGGGGCCCTGCAGCACCTGTTGCTGCGTTACACCCTTGCCCTGCTGACCCAGATGGCGCAGACCGCCGTCTGCAATCGACACCACACGGTGGACCAGCAGCTCTGCCGCTGGCTGCTTCTGAGTCTGGATCGGCTGCCCGCCAACGAGCTGAGCATGACCCAGGAGCTGATCGCCAACATGCTGGGCGTCCGGCGGGAGGGCGTGACAGAGGCTGCCCGCAAGCTGCAGGACGCCGGGTTGATCCACTACAGCCGGGGGCGCATCACGGTGATGGATCGTCCCGGCCTGGAGGCGCGGGTATGCGAGTGCTATGACGTTGTCAGGAAGGAGTTCCACCGCCTGCTTCCGGATGTGATGGAGAAATAGCTCCAGGTTCCGGCCTCCAGATACCTTCCCTGTGTGCGTTACCGCACAGAAACCCCGGGCAGACAATGCCAGACTCATCTCCATGATTGACCGGGTCGCCATGATCGAGCCCCAGAATGACCACCTCCACATCTTCTCGAAGTTCGAGCTTCCGCGGCTGGGCAGCGTGCTTCTGACAACGATTCTCCGGGACCAGGGAATCGAGGCGACCTCCTATTTCCTGAAAGCAGAGGAAGCAATCGCTCGCAGCATCCAGGCTGACCTCGTGGGGATTTCCACGATCACGCCGACAGCAACGGCCTCGTATCGCATCGCCGACCACTACCGGGCGCAGGGCATCCCTGTCGTCATGGGAGGTCCCCATGCAACGTGTCTGCCGGAAGAAGCCCTCGGGCATGCTGACTTCGTGATCGGGGGAGAGGGAGAAACCGCCCTTCCGCGGCTGGTCCGTGCACTGGGCGGAGACGGGGATCTTGCGGGTGTTCCCGGCCTTGCCTGGATGTCGAAAGGCACCATGCGCTCAAACCCCGTCGCGGCGCCGGTGGAAGACCTGGATGCCCTGCCCTTTCCGGATTTTTCGCTCCTCGACTCGGGGAACGGCAAGGGCGTCACCCGAGGCCTTCTTCGTTCCACCCTTCCCATTCAAACCTCACGGGGGTGTCCCTATGATTGCACCTTCTGCTCCGTGACGCAGATGTTCGGACGGCACTACCGTCGCCGCAGCACGCACAGCGTCATCGAGGAGCTTTCACGCTACGATCCTGCCCTGCGCACGCCGTTCTTCTATGATGACAATTTCGCCGTGAACAGCGCGCGCGCAAAGGAGCTCCTGCGCGAAATGATCGCCCGGAGGCTCGGTTTCAAATGGACCACGCAGGTGCGCGCGGACATCGCAAAGGACTCGGAGCTGTTGGACCTGATGGTGGAGGCCGGCTGCAGAGGGCTCTACATCGGATTCGAGTCGGTGAACCCCGGGGCGCTTGAAGAGATGAAGAAGAACCTTTCCGTTGAAGAAATGCAGTCCGCAATCAGGGAGCTTCGGCGGAGGAAGATTCACATACACGGGATGTTCGTCCTGGGGTTCGACTCGGACACGCCCCGGAGCGTGCGCTCCACCGTATCCTTTGCCCTTTCAGAGAAGATCGACTCCGCGCAATTCCTGATTCTGACTCCCCTGCCGGGCACCGAGTTGTACCGGTCGCTCCAGGCTGAAGGTAGAATCCTGGATCACCGCTGGGATACATTCGACGGGCACCATGTCAAGTTCAGGCCGGTCGGCTTCTCGCCCTGGACACTCCAAAAGGCACAGATCGATGCGCACGCCCGCTTCTATTCCCCCGTTCAGATCGCTCTGAGGCTCGGCCGAGGCCGCCCCTACAGCTTTTTCGTCGGGATGTACGCGCACGCGCTCAATCAGAGATGGAAACGCGCGGAGGCAGGCTATATCCGCTCTCTCAAGACGGTCACATCGATCGGGAAGAGCTTGAGCAGCCGGACGATCCCCGCATCATGAACCTCGCGGCGGTCAGTTGGACGCACAGGGAATCACCCCTGTGCACGATTTGCGCGAGTTTCAGGGACAACGCAGGGCGTCTCTCCTGTGAAGCCTTTCCGCGCGGAATCCCTGAAGCCTTCTACCCGTGGGGATGCATGAACCGAGCTGCCAACCCTGACGTTGCGACGGCGAGGTTCAAACCCCGTCCCGGCATGGAAGAGATCACCAGGCGCTGGAAGGAGCTTGCCTGCCTCTCCTAGCACCCTTCGCGGCACCTCGGGAACGCGATCAATCAGACCTTTCCGATCCCGACGGCGCGCCCATTCTCAGCAGGACCTGGTGCTTCACCAGGTCGCGCGTCAGAGGAACGACGCGATCCGGCAGGCGTCGGCCGTCCATCTCGATCCATGACACTCCGCTCTCGCGGCCGTCTGGATTCTCGACCCGGATCTCATAGATTGCCCTGCCGTGTCGATACTGTACCTGAAATCCATCCCACCAGCCCGGGATGACGGGATCAAGCAGCAACCGGTTCCCACGCACCTTCAGGCCAAGGACCTCTTCGACCCAGACTCGATACATCCATGCCGCTGAGCCGGTATACCATGACCAGCCGCCGCGGCCGATCCTGCCGGGCAGGCGATAGATGTCCGCAGCGATCACGTAGGGCTCCACCGAGTATCGCCGCACGGACTCCGGATCCCGCGCCTTCTCGATCGGGTTGAGCATTCGCAGCAGCTTTGTTGCCCGGGTTCCGTCGCCGCGACGCGCCAGCGCCATGGCGAGCCAGACGGCCGCATGCGTGTACTGGCCACCGTTTTCCCGAACCCCGGGCGGGTAGGCCTGAATGTAGCCCGGCGACGGCGCGGCTTTGACGAAAGGCGGCGCGAAGAGGAGAGCCAGGCCGTCCTCCTCCCGAACCAGGGCTGACCAGGCGGACTCCAGCGCGGCATGCGCCCGAACCGTGTCCCCGCCGCCGCTCAGGGTAGCCCAGGACTGGGGAAGAGAATCGATTCGTCCCTCTACGCTCGCTGATCCGCCCAGCATCGTGCCGTCGTCGAAAATCGCTCGAATGTACCAGTCTCCATCCCAGGCCGTTTTCTCGATCCGGGCGATCAGCGCTTCCCTCTGCTCGAGGTATTCGCCGCTCGCTTCGGTTTGTCCCAGCGCCCCGGCCATCTCAGACATCCCTTTCAGCACGTCGACGAGGAACCAGCCCAGCCAGCAGCTCTCCCCCTTGCCGCCCGCGCCGACAAGGTTCATCCCGTCATTCCAGTCACCCGTCCCCATGAGGGGAAGCCCATGCGGCCCCGTCGTCAGGCCGCGCGCAACAGCCCGCCGACAGTGCTCGAAGAGCGTAGCCCTCTCGGATGAGGCCGTTGGAACGAAGAACGCTTCCTGCTGGTCGTGCCTGAGGACCGGGCCGGCGAGGAAGGGGACCGGGGCAGCCAGGATTTCTGAATCCCCGGAAACCCGAAGATAGTGCGCAACGACGAACGGCAGCCACAAGAGATCGTCGGAAATTCGGGACCGGATTCCCGCGCCGCTCGGGGGATGCCACCAATGCTGGACGT
Source organism: Spirochaetia bacterium (assembly GCA_035542615.1). Lineage (GTDB taxonomy): Bacteria > Spirochaetota > Spirochaetia > SZUA-6 > Fen-1364 > Fen-1364. Next base: position 9,935 of record DATKLB010000176.1, read on the forward strand.
CGCCCTCGCTGAATTGCCGGCTCGCCGCGAGGAGGATGTGTTCGCGCGCCAGGGCGGGAGAGGCGCCGAGCACAGCCAGGGCGTCCTGCAGCTGGTCGCGGAAGCCGAACGCGCCGCCGGACTGGTAGAATGCCGACCGCGCCCAGATCCGGCAGCTCACGGTCTGGTACAAGAGCCATCGGTTGATGAGGAAGTCCGCCGCAAGCTCGGGCGTGTGCACCCTGACCGAGCCGAGCAGCTCGTCCCACCACGCGCGCGTCTTTTCCAGGGCAGCATCGACAGCCCCGCTCACGCGGAAAGCGCTCAGCAGGGCCCGAGCCGCGTCCCGGGACTCAACCTCGCCGAGAAAACAAATCCTCTCCGTCTGCTCGCCAGGGGCCAGCTCGAAAGAAATCCGCAGGGCTCCGCAGGGATCGAACCCCGCGCCCGTACGGCCAGAGAGCGACTCCTGTTCCATGGCCGCGGCGGACTTCAGAGAGCCGTTTCTCCCCAGGAACGACGTGCGGTCCCCGCTGAAAGAGTCCACGGCGTCACTGAATGCAGCGAATGCAACGCGGTCTCCATACTCGGGGTGGAAGCGGTTTCGGGCGATCAGCGCTTGGATCTCGTCGTCCCAGCTGGTCACGATATGCATCTGGGAGGCTTCACGATGCTCGGCCAGCGCCCATTCGACGTACAGGGTCAGGGAGAGCCTGCGGGGCCTCTCGGTATCGTTCTTCAACCGGAGCCTCTGCAGCTTGACGGGCTGTCCTCCGTCCTGATCCATCGGCACGAATACGGTCAACTCCTGCCTGATGCCGTTGCTGTTGTGCTCGAACACTGAATAGCCTGCACCGTGCCGGGCCCGGTAGGCGGCCTCCTCCCGGATGGGGGACGCCGTCGGCGTCCAGGAAAGACCGGTCTCCTCGTCCCTGATGAAAAGCGCTTCGGAGACCGGGTCAATCACGGGATCGTTCGACCATGAGCTGAGACGGTTTCGCTGACTGTTCCCGCTCCAGGTGAACCCCGCGCCGCTTTCGCTCACAAGAGTGCCAAAAGCCGGGTTGGCAATGACATTGACCCAGGGATCGGGCGTGACGGTGCCGGATCCGAGATAGATCGCGTACTCACGGCCGTCAGGCGTAAAGCCGCCGATCCCGTTGAAGTAGGGCAGCTCGAGAAACGGGAGTGCCGCGGACGGATCCTCAGGGGCCCGCTTCCACGCAGGCGCCTGCGGCGGTGCGGGGATTTCTCCCGGGATGCCGACCTGCTGGGAGAGAGTCCCGCGCGCTCCCACGAGCACGATGCTGGCCGCGGCGTGGAGGAGGGTGAGATCAGCCGCCGGGATCTGGTCCGCCCTGCGCAGGAAGACGCCGCCGGGCCTGTCCCGGCCCGTATGCATTGAATGCGCCTGGATCAGAGCCTCGAGCCTCTCGTGCAGCGGCTGCTCGTAGCTGCTTGCCTCTTCCGCGAGGATCACCAGGTCCGCGGTCACACCATGCATGCGCCAGTAGGTGTGGGCCTGGAGCATCTGCCCGACAAGGCCGACATCACGGATTTCGTTGACGGTGACAAGGGCTATGGGCAGGTCGCCGGAAACTCCATACTGCCACAGTCCAGCCTGGCCTTTGACATTCTCCTCGATCCTCTCCGCGGCGCAGCGCAAAAGCCGGTTGGGATACAGCAAGTGACTTGCAAGCTGCTGGAAGCGGCGGACATCGTCGGGTTGGATACGAAGGACGCGCAACTCGAGCTGAGCGGCGGCCCATGCAAAATCCATGGCGCGGTGGATGGCGTTCGGGTCGGCGTACTTGCCCATGAGATTCACGACCTGCTCCCGCTTCTCCCCGGCAGCCAGAACCAGGGACAGTACGGCGTGCTGGCCCGGGGCAAGAGTCACCGTTGTTCGCAGGCTGAGAACAGGGTCAAGAACATATCCTTCCGTGTTGTGCGGCTCCTCGGCGCTCCCTGCCGGATTGGCAAGCGTCCGCCCTCTCCCGATGAATGAGCGCCGGTCGGTCTCGAACCGCAGCGGCCCCTCTTCGGCTCCTTCGAGAGTGAAGCGGTGAGCCACGTGCAATAATGGGGTGTCCTGTCCACGCGGATGGCGGAATGCCAGGAGCGCGCGCTGCTGCGGCAGGGCCTCGGTCTGGATAAACAGCTTGTTGAAGGCGGGGTGCTGCCGGTCGGCCGCGTGCGGCGCCATGGACAGCTCGACGTAGCTGCTGCATTCCAGGCGTCGCGTGCGGAGCGATCGATTGATCAGGGTGACCCGGCGGATCTCGACGTCGTCCTCGGGAGAAACGACGACCTCGGTCCGGATCTGGATGCCGTTGTCCGTACGCTTGAACGCAGCCCGATCGAGCGCAAACGAGGCGGAATACGATTCCGCCGGTCCACCGCAGGGCTGGAAAGCGGCGGACCACGTCCTGCCGGAATCCGGCTCGTGGATGTACAGGAAAGTCCCCCACGAGTCCTGAGTCCAGTCCGACCTCCACCGCGTGATCTCCTCCGCGCCCCACTGGCTGTAGCCTCCGCCGGAGTTCGTGAGCATGACGTTGTAGCGGCCGTTGCTGAGAACCTGTGTCTTCGGCGTTCTGGTGTGTGCCGTGTCGAACGTGCTGGAAGAGGGAGCAGGCTCTCCCACGCTTTCGGCGGTCTGCGCCCGTTCCCGCGTGGAGATGTGATGCAGTGCAGTGAAGACCGGGGCTTTTTCGTGGAGAAGGGACTCGACGGCCCGCACGCGAGCATCGGCGTGGAACCTGCGGCGGATCGCGCCGTCGAGAAGGAAATTGGCAAGGGAGAGCAGCCCCATAGCCTGGTGGTGCGCCATGTGGGCCTGGACGATCACGCCCCTTCCGCCGGTGCGGCCGGGTTGGCGGCTGAAATCGATGGCATCGCTGAATCCGTACCCCGTAAGCATTCCCAGCGAGGCCAGACGACGGAGGTTGCGCATGGTTTCCCGCGGCGCGAAACCGACTGCAAGAAGGGTCGCATAGGGCGCCACGACGACCTTCTCCTCCGTCTCGCGTTTCAGTCCCAACTCGGGCACGCCAAATGCCCTGTATTGATAGACACGGTTGAGATCCAGATCCGCGAATGCCGATTCAGAGATCCCCCAGGGAACCCGATGCCGCCGCGCGTATTTCATCTGGACGGCGACGGCCCCTCGCGCGGCCTCGTCCAGGAGCGTATTCGGCAGGGATCGCTGGAAGATCAACGGCATGAGATACTCGAACATGGTCCCCGTCCAGCTGAGGAGAACGCGGTTTCCGCCAAGGGACGTCGAGGGACGGCTCATGGAAAACCAGTGCTCGAAGGGCACATCTCCTCGGGCAACCGCAACAAAACTTCCCAGCCTCGCTTCACTTGCAAGCAGATCGTAGAATGCACCGTCCCGGCGCCCCTCGGAAACGTTGTATCCGATGGAGAACAGCCGGCGCTCGGCATCGTAGAGAAAGCGCATGTTGATCTGGTCCGACAAGGCACGGCACTCGGCAATAAGCCTGTCCCCGATACCCAGCATCTCCCCGGCAAGCCAGCGGGAGATGGAAAAAGCCTCGAGCACCCGGTCAAGCCACTCGCAGAGCGGATCCCCGCGCGCGGGCGCCGCATCCCGCAGCCTCTGGAGGATTGGAATGCAGTCGATGCGCCCGCTCGCGAGATCGCGAAGGGAAGGGCACCTCGACAGAGCCTCCCGAACCGCCTCTGCGGCTTGCCCGCCCAGGGATGCGGTCTGCTCTTCCGATTTCTCTGCCAGTATTTCCATCCAGCCCAGGTAGCGGTCCGCAAGGTGCCGCCAGGCCGATATCTGTCTCTCTACCTGTGCGGCCCAGTAGCCGTGTTCGTTTCCCGCGCCGGCGATCGCCTTGACCTCGTCATCTCCCGACCGCAGAAGGCGGAGCGCGTCAATGAAGCGGGCCGGCGGACTTTCCCACCTGCCCAGGAGGACGGAGAGTGCTCGTGAATGAGGGCTGGAAGAGCTGTTGCGGCCCAGCAGGCGCCGCAGGACTCTTCCGGTATCCCGAAGGCCTTGAAAGACGGCGCCATTGAGAACCGGTTCCTGGAGCATCTCGTCGAGCCCGTGCTCGAGGGTCCACAACGACCCGAAAAGATTGCCGCTGTCGACGGAGGAAACATACCGCGGTTCGAGCGGTGCCCTGGTCCGCACGTCGTACCAGTTCAGCAGGTGGCCTTCGAAGCGCGGCAGCCCTTTGATCGTTTCCATTGTATTCGTCAGTTTCTCGATGACCTGATCCGCGGTCTGGTAGCCGAAATCTCGCGCAGCCAGCAAGCCCAGCATCCAGAGGCCAATGTTGGTGGGGCTGGTGCGCATCGCGAGCTCGTTCAGCGGAGAGACCTGGATGTTGTCCGGGGGCAGCCAGGACGTGTCGGGGCCGACGAAGTCATCGAAGTAGCGCCAGGACCGCCGCGCGATCTCTCTGAGGAAGCGTGCATCAGCCTGGGGCAGCGCGAGGGGCCGCTCCTGCGCGCGCGGTTTGAAGTTCAAGAGCCAGGCGACAAGGGGACAGAGAAACCAGGCTGCCAGCCAGGGACCGGCAATCGCAAGGCTCGACGGCATCCATCGCGCCAGGAGGAATGCCGCGGCAGCGCTCGCCAGGCTCGCCATGCTCATGGACAACATGAGGAGAGTTCTCCTTCTCGGGCCCGCGCCGGGCAGCGGCTGTGCGGATGTCCACTGGAGCATCTTCCTGTGGGAGACGAAGTGGCGGTACCCTGTTCGCACAATCGCATCCAGCGCCAAGGCGGCCTGGTGGGGGAGAAACGAAGCTTCCGCAAGGGCCCGCAGCACGTCGTGAGCGACCCCGGAGAGAACGAAGCCCTTGAGCCCGCGACGGGTGGTTACCATGGTGAAAGGTTGAGCCAGGGGCCGAAACAGCAGCTGCGCGGCGACGACGATGGCTGCTATCCAGCCTGCGCCAGGGGAAATGATCCAGCACGCGACGAGCAGACCCAGGCTGGCTGCCGGTACAAGGCTTCGCCGCAGGTTGTCAAACAGTTTCCAACGATCGAAGAGGGAGAGCGGATTCGCCTCCCAGCCTCCCTCCCGCCGGGGGACCCGCCCCGAGACCCACGCTGAAACCTGCCAGTCCCCGCGGATCCAGCGATGCTGCCTCTCGGCGTAGCCTCCGTAGCCCTGGGGGAACTCGTCGTACAGCTCGATGTCACTGGCAAGCCCCACGCGCACGTGCGATCCTTCTATCAGGTCATGGCTGAGCAGGCGTTCGTCGGGGAAACGCCCGCTCAGGGCGCGATCGAAAGCTCGAACGTCGTAGATTCCCTTTCCATAATATGAGCCTTCGCCGGTGAGATCCTGCTGGACATCGGACACCACGCGGGTATAGGGATCGATGCCCGTCGCATCTGCGAACAGACGGCTGAAGAGAGATGCGCCCGCGCTCGGCAGAGAGGGACTTACGCGCGGCTGTATGATCGTATAGGTGCCGGCCTCAACTCTGCCGGCCTTGTCGAATCGCGGCTGGTTCAGGGGATGCGCAAGAGTCTCCACCATGCGGCGGGCTGAGCCCGGCGGGAGCTGGGTGTCGCTGTCCAGCGTGATCACGAACCTGACGTTCCGCAGCGCAGCAGGGTTGCCCACGCGTACCAGGTCCGGGGATTCCTCCGGGCGTGAGCCCACGATGAGCCGGTTCAGCTCTTCCAGCTTTCCCCGCTTGCGCTCCCAGCCAATGAACTTCTGCTCGGAGTCGCTCCAGCCGCGCTCCCGATGGAAAAGCATGAACCTTGCGTCCCCGTGGCGCCGGTTCAAGTCCTCGATCCCCTGAATCGCAGCCGCGAGAAGGCCGGTGTCATCGTCATGATGCGCCTGCTCCGCGTCCCGATAGTCGGTGAAGAGACCGAAGAGAAGGTTGCCTTCCTTGTTGGCAAGGTAGCGCACTTCCAGCTTTTCCACTTCGGTCCTGATCGACGCCGCGCTGCCGAGCAGCACGGGAACAACGACCAGCGTTCGAAACTCCTCCGGGATTCCAGAGCGTTTGAAATCCATCTTGGGAAGGGCACGGGGCGGAAGGAGCCGGGTGACGAGGTAGTTGAGAAGCTCGAGGACGATCTGGCTGGCGGGAAGAACGAGAAGAAAAGCCGCCAGAAGACGCATTCCCGCCGCGATCCCGCGCAGGCCGGCCAGGGAGATCACGAGGGTGGACAGAATCGTGAGCACGCCGAAAGCCGACAGGTACAACGCCGTGGCATGGCGGTACGTCCAGTGCAGAAGGCGGTAGCGCCGTCGTTCTCTGCACTGCAGCTGCAGCACGAGCGCCCGCCTTCCCTCTCCGATCAGCCATGTGCCGACGTGACGGGGACGCTCGTCACCGTCGACGCCACCCGCCGCTTCCGCGGCCAGCGCGAGGGCCCGCTGCGCGACATCCTCTTCCGTCCGTCTCGACAGCCGGGACAATTCCTCCACTGTTCTCCGATAGCGATCCCGCGTTTCGAAATCCATCCCGGGATACACTTCCGAAGGGTCCGTGCGAAGGAGCCGCTCCACGCGGCTTGACACCTCGAAAATCTGCCGCCAATCCAGCAGCGCAAGCTGCCGAAGGCTCGTGAATGCGTTCCCGATGGAGATTTGGTCTCTCGCCTGCCGATTCTGCTCGCTCACGGTGATCTCGCGCAGCGGCCGGTGGTACGTGCGCTCCAGCCACGCGTGCACCAGGACGAGGACCGCCTCCTCGTCGTAGAGGTGATCGACAAGCTGACCCGCGAAATAGGGACTTGGACGAGGCTGCTCGGCGGCAAGCTCGGCGAGGATGGCGAAGAGCTGGTCAGGACCCCGCCGGGTAGCCCGGATCAGCCGGTTCGCCCAGAAGCCGGCGATCTCCCGCTCACGCAGCTCGGCTTCCGCGCGCACAGCGAGATTCCGGACACTCTCCAGGAGGGCTATCCGCAGCATCTGGGGCAGCGCCCAAAGCTCGCCCATCGTGAGAAGGCCGGCTGACTGGTATCCGTCGATGAACGTCGAGATGTTGTCCCTGTCCAGGGGCACCTCCAGGGCCGCCACGAGCTCGCCGGCGATTTCGTAGATGCGGGGCAGTCCGGCGAGGCCCCCATCTTTCAGGCTCGGGAGCTGCCGGCAGAATTGCGGAGGGAGGTTCACCTGGACGTCCCGCGCGTTGCTTTCCACGACGTATTCATTGTCGAGAATCCATTCCGCCGTCGGCGGAGTTCCCTGTTCCAGCCTGCCTGCCCGGGCGAGATCTGCGCATATCTCGTGAACCTGGAAGCGGGCGTCCTGCAGGCGCTCGAAAAGCCCCCCACCGCCTGAATGCCGTGGATCTACAACCTGACCGAGAGCAAGCCGCCCGGCGCGCTCCCTCAGGTTCGCCGGCAGAAATGGCGCATGCAGGCCCGGTGGTTCGCTCGTCGGCATGTCCGGTCGCGGATGAAGGATGAAGACAGCGGGCGGGATGTCTCCGCGTTCCCGCAGCAGAGACATCGCCGCATGCAACCTCTGAACGGGCGCCCGGAGGATCAGGACAGTCTCATCCTGTACGAGCCATCGTGCGTGATCCTTGAGCAGTTTCCGCGAGATCCCGTGTCTCGAGAATTGAATCGATACCAGACCAGCGACAAGCCCGAGAAGACCTCCGGCCAGGCCCGCCGGCAGCGCCGGCCAGCCGCGGAGGAGAGCTGCACCCACGGAAACAGCTGCCACAATGACTGCCGCCAGGAGCGGCGCGAAAGCGCGGCGCGTCGAGAACGCGGCCCGCGCATGCGTATCCCCTCCCAGGTCCTTGTGCAGCAGCGCAATGCGCCGAAAGCCACGCCTCTGGAGAGTCTTGAGAGCGCTTCCCGCTTCTTCCGCCTTTACGAAATAGGCGGCAAGAACAGCGGTTCGCGATCGCCGGGTGAAGGCGAGATGAGGCCTGACGGGTTTCTTCAGCGTGCTGTGCCGCCCCTCGTGATCGGGGGAACGATCGGGCGCACGGGCACGGCGGTGAATCTGATCACACGACAGAGTACATGAAATCGCGGGCTTTGCACACGGCCCTGCGGCTTCTTCCGGCCCGGCCGTTGGGGGGTTGTCATTGTCATCTTTATCTGTTATATTACACATTAGACATGGAGTAATCTCCAAGGAAGAGAAACGGCATGGCAGGAAAACAGCGACCGGGGAGAGGATACGACAGGCTTTTCGCCGAGCTCGAGGGCATCCGCGACAGGTACCGGCTCGACGTGAAGCAATTCATCGGTTTCGTAAAGAGCCGGAGGCTTTTTATCGTGGACGGGCTCGCGCAGTATGCGAAATGGCTGGATGACGGGGGGAGCGGCAAGAGCTACTCCCCGGCCACGTTCAACCGGAAGATCTCGGCGGCGAAAAACCGCGTCCGGTACGCCTTCCGGCACAGCGACTATGCCGCGGACCTGCGCCGGAGGTATCAGCTTGAAGATGTCCTGAATTCGGTGCGGCTGAAGAAGATCGATCCTTTTCCTGTGCCGCCGGAAAAGCTCCTGAGCGTTGACGAAGCAAAACTGCTTGTGCGACGCACGAGAGACGGCACGATCCGGCTGATGGTCACGTTTCTTGTCGGTACGGGGGTGAGAGTGTCAGAGATGTTGGGAATACGACTCTCGGCTATCAAGGCCGGGAAGGGCAGGTTCGCGGAGGTAACGATCACGGGGAAAGCCTCGAAGGTGCGTACGATTCACGTCAAGAAGGAGTTCGTGCAGCGTATCAAGGAACACTTCCACAGCACGACCCGCCTGTTCGAGCATCAGGGGAAACCCTTCAATCGGATATCCGTCACCAATCGCATCAAGCACGAAGCCCTTCGGACGATCGGAAGGGAAGTGACCGCGCAGCAGCTTCGACACACGTGGGCGGCGATCCAGATTCAGCGCGGGAAAGAGATCCAGGCAGTGGCGGCCGTGCTGGGACACACGAACCCAGGCGTGACCTCGCGAATGTATGTGACCGCGAGGCTCACTCCGGAGGAAACATTTCTCGACCTTGAAGAAAAGCAGGCGGCACAGCCTGCACGGCAGGCTTCGGCGCCGGCTCGTCGTACAGGACATGCCGGGTGAAGTCGGTGACGGATGAGCAGCATGAAAAGGCTTTTCGCGTGCGCAGGGATTATTCTCGCCAGCTCTCTCTCGTTTGCAGAAGGCTCAACGGGGGGAGATTTTGCCCGGCTGGTCGGGGTCGGCAGCCCCGAGCAGGTGTCGGGCGCGATCAAGGCCGGAGGGGACGTGGCTGCGGGAGAACCTCGGCATACTGGGCTTTGAACAACGCGGGGTATTGAAGTGATGCGATTCGAGCCGAAAGACGAGTCCCGGCAAGAACGTGCAGCCGGCCGAGATGAGGGGGGTACCATGGAGAATCCATCGGATCGGCCCAAGGAGAATACGCGGGGAACCACGAACCCTGCGCTCGTCTACCTGAATGATCTGGCGAGGAAAGGACGCTTCGCAATTCGTGGATCTCTGGATTCAGTAGCTCAGCGGCTGGGCTATGTCGATGCAAGAACCGTTCCGTGGCATGAGATGAAGGCCGAACATGTCGCCGCCTTGCGGTCGTGGCTTTCCGGAACCTTCGAGCCGGCCGTCGCGGACCGCTGCCTCGCGGCACTGAAAGGGACGCTGAGGGTCGCCTGGCAGCTTGGACAGATTGGAGGAGGGACATACGCCAGGATTCTGAGCGTGAAGCCCATACGAAGATCCTCGGGCCCTCTTGGCAGGTCATTGTCAGCAGAGGATATCCAGACCCTCGTGGAGACGTGCGTTGATGGGACGTACAAGGGTCGGCGGGACCTGGCGGTCATTGCCCTGGGTTACTGCGGGGGCCTGAGGCGATCTGAGATCGCCGCGCTGGATGCCGATGACGTGAGGGCCGTCGCCGAGACCTTCATGGTACGGGTACAGGGGAAGGGAGGTCAGGAGCGACTCGTGTTCATTGCAAATGGCGGCGCCGATGCAATCCGCGACTACCTGGTGCAACGGGGTGAGATTCCCGGGGCGCTTTTTCAGGCAGTGAAAGCGGGTGCGCAGCATGGGCCGCGGAACCGCCTGACAGCAGACGGGCTCTTTCAGCTGTTCAGGGAACGCGCCCGGGAGGCGGGAATCGTGGATGTCACCCCGCACGATCTTCGTCGAACATTCGTCTCGGATACGCTTTCAGCCAGCCCTGATACCCTGACCATTTCGGCCCTCTCAGGCGCTCGTAATCCACCTCATGTCTCTTTCGAGAGGAAGGGCACGGCGGCAATTTCGAAGTTTCCCTACCGTTCACGCGAGGCATGACCGCAGGAGTCCGTCGATGATGCGGGGCAGGATATTCGGCACGGCTGAGCTTGAGCCCTCATGCTGAACCTCTCTCCCGCGGCACTGATCCAAGCCATCATCATCGTTATCATGAGCCTGACAGTCCACGAGTTCGCACACTCCCTGGTCACGATCCGGCTGGGGGACGACACTCCGAGGCGCCAGGGACGGCTCACGTTGAATCCCCTGGCACACATCGACCTGGTCGGCTTCATCCTGCTCGTCGTCGCAGGATTCGGCTGGGCCAAGCCGGTGCAGATCAACCCTGCCAACCTGCGAAAGCCCCGAAGGGATGAGATCCTGATCGCGATTGCAGGACCTCTTTCAAACCTGCTGTTCGCAATGATTTCCGTGATCGTCATCTGGGCCGTCGTGACGACACACGCGCTGGCGTCCCAGAGCTCCCTGCTGAGCTTCGGCAGTTTCATGGTGATGCTTGCTGAGATCAACGTGAGCCTTGCGATATTCAACATGATTCCCATCCCGCCTCTTGATGGCTCTCACCTGGTGACGCCTTTTCTTGGTAAGGTGAACGCGACGCTCGCCGCCAGCTACTTCCGCTATGGATCTTTCGCCCTTCTGGCCATCATCCTTGTCCAGAACATCGCGCGCGTGGAAATTCTCCCGATCAGCAAGGTCACCTACGCGATCGTGCTGTGGATGTTCAAGCTGGTGGGGATCAGCTGAACGCTCCACGCAGCCCGAGGGCTCCGCGTACCTGAGGACGTGGTGGTGGCGGGATTCGACGACATCGCGGCCGCCTCCTTCCTGAACCCCAGCGGAAGGAGGTGGTCAGGAAAAGCGGCGCTTGCAGGCTTCGAACTGGAGCATCGAGAGGCGGCGCCGCGGCGCCGTACGGTCATGCCTGACCGCACCTGATGGCAAAGGAGGTCGTACCTACGGAGTGAACCATTCTGCATATGCCCCGTCGCCACGAAACACTTTCATCAACGCCTCTTTCTCTTCGTTGGTTATCTTCCGGACGTCGATCTTGCTCATGAATCCGTTCGGATGCTCGCTTGCCCTCGTCATGGCGAAGATCAGGACAAAGTCAGCAACGACGATCGTCCCGCGCTCATAGGGCAACGGGACGACGAATGGGTATTCTGCCTTCGCCCCGATGAATCCTGCTTTTGTCTGCGTGCCGATCGAAGCTGTCATTGCGGATCCATCTCTGATCACGACGGTGAGATACTTCCCCAGGTTGTCTCCCAGCCTCGAAGAAGGGTAGTCACCGGAATAGTTCAAATAGAAGTCGCGGCCCAGCGGGAGGCCGTCTGGATTGATGATGTCCGTCTTGATGACGACGAGACTGTCCTGTGACGAGCTCTTGGCCGGAGCGGACGCGCAGCCGGCAATCAGCAATGCAGTAAGAAGAAGCTGGACGCACAGCAGACAACGGCTTTTCATTCTTTCCCCCCATCATTTGCTCTGCAGACTGAGCATGTATTTCCGCTGGGACTCATATCTCTCATTCTCCATCGCCGCCTGCCATTCCAGCACGGCGGTGCAGACGAGGAGCAACCCTCCCGACACGCTGAAAAACGTGTTTCGGTCAGAGACCCCGACACCGAGCAGCACGATTCCCACGACGCCGGCGCCGCCCCCGCTGCACCCCAGAAGCAAGCTCGCTGCGTCATGCCCGCGCTTCCTCTCCCAGGTCACATTCGAACTTCTGTCAGCACGAACGGGGATGTCCAGGCGGTCAAATGGCTGCACCTGCTCCTCCCAGACATAGACAGCATGAACGCCTGGCAGGAGCACGAGCGTGTCAGTCCCCGGATTGGGAAAGGGTCTTCGGTCCACCCAGATCCTGGCCTTCGAATCCAATCCCCCGATTCTCAAGGACCCCGTTCGCTGGAAGGGCGCGAGATCCACGACAAGCGCCTCCTGCTGAACACGAACATGGACGACGACCTCGTCAAAGGCCTCATCCCCTTCCACCGTGAGGTTCCAGTCACCCGAGGGTAGTGCCACGTCGTCGCCTTTGCGGAAGATCGCGGTTCCGAGGGACGAGTCGAACCGCAGCACCGCACCGGAATCCGGCGGCATTCCGTCCAGTCCCACGGCGTAGGCGCGCCTGCCGGCGAAACTGAACCTCTGCGGGCTTTCCCCGCGCACCTCCATCGACACGTTCTCGTACCACTGCCCGCGCTGGCGCAGTTGTATGTTGTACGTATCTTCCGGCAGGGATGCAGTCAGGGGGGTCGTGCCCAGGTCTCTTCCGTCGGCCACCACTGTCGCGCCGCTCGGCTCTGACGTGAAGAGAACGGAGACTGCCTGAGGTGACAGGACATCACCAGCTCCGCTCGAGTCCGAAGCGGAGCTCGCCACGATGTCCGGCAGACGTTGATTCCAGAGCACGATGTCCATGAGCCCCTTCTTCCGTAAAAAGTCGACGACTTCCACGGAGTCAATAGCGTATGCGAGGCTGGTGCTCTTCTCATCCGATCCGGCGGTATTGACGCCGACGACGACCCCGGCGGGCGTCATCAGGGGGCCGCCGGAGCTTCCGTGACCCAGGGCAGCGGTGTGCTCGAGGCTCGGGTCCTTCTTTCGGAAGGCTGAAAGCGTCCCCTGCCTCATCATGACCGCGCGAGTTTCGTGCATGACGTCCGGCTCGAGGTTGAATGGACAGCCAAGGCTGAAGACCCTGGCGCCCACCAGGTTCGGTCCGATCAGGGGACTCGCCGCGAGTCTCAGGGGGCGGAAAGATCCGTCCGTGACTCTCACCACCGCAAGGTCCGGCTCGTTTTCAGCCGCAACAGCGACTTCGGTCACGACGCCCAGGTTTCGCGTTCCGAGCAGGGCCTGAAAGGTGAGGCGTGCCTTCAGAACCATCGCCTGGAAGTCTTTCTGCATTGCGACACGCTCGCTGGACGAAAAGGCCGCGGAAAAGTCCTTGTCAAGGATATTGTCCATCCACCAGATGACGCTGGCGCGGGCGCGCGGGAGGTTTTCCATCGTCACCACATGCCGGTTCGTCAGGATTGTCCCATCAACGTCCAGGAAGAACCCGGACCCCGAGGCAACGGACAACGGAACATCCAGGACTGACTTCCCGGCCAGTTTCTCATACCGCTTCCAGAGCTCCGGCCGGGCGCTGTCGGAAGAGCTGAGATTGATCGTATGCAGAAGATAGACGACCGAACCGGACGCCGCAGAGTAGAGGGCTGGGTCATTTTGCGCATGGACAAGCAGAGATGCGGCAAGAAACGTCGCCAGAAAGACCGCTTTCTTCATGGAAGCCGACTTTCACGGACACGAATTGCGTGCCCGCCCTCTTCTTCCGTGATTGTACCACGCCCTGCGGCGGACGCAAGAGGTCTCTCGATCACGGCAGCTCGAGAAAGGACTCCACGGTCCCGTCCTCGCGGCGCAGGCATCGCTCGGAGATCGCAGCAGGGATGACCTCTCCGTCCCTGCGCAGGAGGCGCTTGTCGAGAGAGTAGCCTGAACGTGATTCCGACGGGTGTGGCCTTGAAGACGCTGCGCAGCCGGGGTCGATGGCGCGCAGAGTCCGATCCACCGAGGCGTGGGTGGTCTCGAAACGGATGGCAGTCTCTGCCGCGGCCGCCCGCCGCACGGCCCGGCGCAGCTCAGAGACAAGGCACCTAGCCTGTTCCGCCGCTCCGGGACTCTGGTCAGTGGGGGAGTCTCGCTTCACCTCGCTTGTTTGAACATGGTATGCTTTTCCGCGGGCATCCTCAGAGCAGCCGAATCCGTTGCATCGGACTGTCGAAATCCTCGATACGGGCCAGGGAGGGAGGGACGGTGTGAAAGTGCAGTCTTTCGAAAACCGTGTCGTGGCGATTGCCAAGGCGCTGCGGAAGGTCTCACCGGCGGACATGTCATCGGGGATCCCCCGCACGGGGAAGGATGACCCGCTCGATCGCCTTGTCGAAGCGATCGACGACTTCCTGCGGCGTTCTCATGAAAGCGCGGGAGTCTTTCAAAGCGCGCAGGAGCTTCTCCGCAAGCCGCTTTCCGACGAGGGGCTCCAGCTGACCGAGGAGCTGATGGAGGCCCTGGACGAAAACATCCCCGATACGATCTATTTCAAGGATACGCAGAGTCGATTCATCCATCTCAGCAAGGCGCACCTGAGCGCGTTTCACCTGACGGACAAAAGGGACGTCATCGGGAAAACGGACTTCGACTTCTTCACGGAGGAGCACGCCCGGCAAGCTTTCGAGGACGAGCAGCGGATCATCCGCACGGGTGAGCCCATCATCAACAAGGAGGAGAAGGAGACCTGGGCCGACCGTCCGCCGACCTGGGTCCTGACGACGAAAATGCCGCTGCGTGACAGCCACGGGAAAATCGTCGGGACGTTCGGCATTTCCCGGGACATCACGGGGCGCAAGCGCGTGGAAGAGGCCCTGCGCAGGAGCGAGGAGCGCTACCACGTGCTCTTCAACTGCATCAACGACGCGGTGTTTGTCCACGGGCTCGGGTCGGACGGGGCGCCCGGCACGATCACGGAGGTGAACGACATAGCCTGCGAGAGGCTCGGCTATTCCCGCGACGATCTTCTTCGGATGACGCCGTACGACCTTTTCACGGCTGACAGCGCCCCCATCGTGACCGAGGTCATGGGACGCCTCACATCGACAAAGCACGCCGTCTGGGAATGCACGCAGGTCGGCCGGAGCGGGACCAGGATCCCCGTCGAGATGAGCAGCCACCTCTTCGACCTCTCCGGAGAGCCGACGGTCCTTTCGACGGCCCGGGACATCACCCGGCGCCGGCTGCTCGAGGAGACGCTGGAGAGGGAAAAGGCCCTGCTCGTGACGCTCATCGACAACCTGCCGGACTACGTATCCGTGAAAGACACGGAGAGCCGTGTCCTGATCACCAACGCGGCAAACGCCCGCGTCATGGGCGCCGCGCGGCCGCAGGATGTTGTCGGCAAAACGGATCACGATTTCTATCCCGCGGAGGAGGCGGCGCGCTACCTTGCTGACGAGCGCACCGTCATGGCCACGGGGACAGCCCTGATCAACAAGGAGGAGGAATCCACCGATCCGGAGCATTGCAGGCGCTGGACGCTGACGACGAAGGTGCCGCTGAGGGATGCGCAGGGACGCATCATTGGCATCGCGTGCACGGGACGCGACATCACCGAGCGCAAGCAGGCGGAAGAGCGGATTCATGATCTTGCGCGGTTCACGGATGAAAGCCCCAACCCGGTCATGCGCGTCTCCGTGGAGGGCTCGATCCTGTACGCCAACGAGTCCGCCCGGACGCTTCTGGCATCGTGGGCGGGCACACCGGGGACCAGCGTGCCCGCCGGCCTCATGCCGGAGCTTCTCCTGGCGTGGAAAGCGGATGAGAAACGGGAGACCGAAACGCGCGACGGGGAGAACGTCATCGAGCTCACGATCACACCGATTCGCAGCCGGGGCTATATCAACCTGTATGGAAGAGATATTACGGAAGAGAGGTCCCTGGCGGAAAAGTTCCTCCAGGTGCAGAAGATGGAGGCCGTGGGCCGGCTTGCCGGCGGCATTTCCCACGACTTCAACAACCTCCTGACCGTCATCGGCGGATACTGCGCCCTTGCACAGGAGGAGATGCCGGCGGGAAGCCCCGGCCGCACCCAGGTCGACGAAATAGCGCGGGCGACGAAACAGGCGGCCAACCTGACCGCGCGGCTCCTGGCGTTCAGCAGGAAGCAGGTCCTGATGCCGCGCGTCATCGACCTGAACAATCTGCTCAGGGCGGAGCAGGACATCATTGCGCGGCTTGCCGGTGAAGACATCCAGCTCAGGATGGTGCTCCAGCCGGACGCGGGGAACATCAGGGCGGATCCCGGGCAGATCGAGCAGGTGCTCATGAACCTCGTCGTCAATGCCCGCGACGCGATGTCCGGCGGCGGCCGGTTGACCATCGAGACGTCATGCCAGCTCTTCGACGAAGAGTACGCCTCCACGCTCCCCGGCGTGCGGCCGGGGTCCTACGTCCGGATCACCGTCACCGACACCGGGCACGGGATGGATCGCGATGTCCTGTCCCACGTCTTCGAGCCTTTTTTCACCACGAAAGAGCCTTCCAAGGGCACGGGGCTCGGCCTGTCCACTGTGTACGGCATTGTCAAGCAGAGCGACGGCGCCATCACGTGCGCGAGCGAGCCGGGCAAGGGAACGACATTCACCGTGTCCTTCCCGCGCTCGATGGAGCCGGCGGAGCCGGCCGCTGCTCCGCTCGCGGACGCCGGTGAGCTGCGCGGCACGGAGACGATCCTGCTCGTGGAAGACGATGACATGGTGCGCCGGCTGACCCGGACCATGCTTGAGAGCAGCGGGTACAGGGTCATCACGGCGCCGGGGGGAAAGGCGGCGCTGGCCCTCATGGGCTCCCACGGCGAAGTGGACCTCGTCGTGACCGACGTCGTCATGCCGCAGATGAACGGACGAGAGCTCGCTAAAAGGCTCTCCGTCGCCCGCCCGACGCTGAAGGTCCTCTACATCTCGGGGTACGCGGAGAGCGCGATGACGCCGCGAGGAACGCTCGATCCGGGCGTGGATTTTATCCA
>DATKLB010000177.1:0-11708 GCA_035542615.1 Spirochaetia bacterium
CCCGGCACGGGAAGAGCTGCTGTGACTATGAGAAACAGACCGACGGCGCACCTCCTGGTCATGAGTCGGCATTCTACAACGAACGGAGGCGGCGAACCAGAAGGCTCGCGGCGCCCCCAGCGGAAGCACCCCCCTGCCCGATCGGCGAGTACCCGCGCCACGACACGCGGTGTACCTTGGAACCTGGAAGGAGATCTGAATGGCAAATGCCTTGAAGGAAATCTCTGGCTCTCTGCGAGAGGCTGTTCGTCGCGCCGCGGCGTACACTGTCGCCCTGGAACGCCAACCCTACTCGGTGAGCGGAGTGCTCATTGGCGGCGACCGGGTGCTTACGGCGAGCCACCTCGTGCCGGACGAGGGCATCGTCGTCGTCTTGCCGGATGGGAAGAAACTCGACGCAAAGCTGGCGGGGCGCGACCCGATCCATGACCTCGCGCTCCTCCGCCTGGGGTCGGACGTGAAAGCGGCTGTTCCCAGCGCTGCCGCGGTGGAGGTTGGAGATCTCGTGGTGTCGATCAAGCGTGATTCATTCGACGGGATCAACGCCTCCCTCGCAATGGTGAGCGCGGCCGGATCGAAGCTGAGGCTCGGCAGGAGCGGGGTCCTGGAGCGCTATGTCCAGATCGATGCTGACCGCCTGACCGGAACAACCGGAGGTCCGCTGGCGGACGGCGAGGGGGCGCTCGCGGGGATCCAGGTCTTCAATCGACGGATGGGGGCCGAGGTGGCAATTCCCACCGATGTAGCTCTCGCCCGCGCCCGCCTGCTGGAGGAAAAGGGGAGCGTGCCCAGGCCCTACCTGGGGATCAGGAGCCAGGCGGTGTCGCTGTCCGGCAGCGCAAAGGACGCCCTGAAGCGGAAGCAGGAAACCGGCCTTCTTCTTGTCTCCGTGGAGTCGGGAAAGGCAGCGGAGCGGGCAGGGCTCGAAGTCGGCGATATCCTCGCCGGCATGGCGGGATCCCCTGTCGCCGACCACGAGGAGCTGGTGAACAGGCTGGCCGACCATGGAGCGGGAGCGGTGGTTGAGGTTGAGGTGATCCGCGGCGGTGCGCGGCGCACGTTCAGCCTTTCCATCGGGAGCGTATGAACCTTCCGCGCGCCTCACCGCGCATTGTCGTACGGGCGCGCGACCCCCTCCTTCGATCGCTCATCCTCGAGCGCCTCGCCGGGCTGGGCGATCTGGCCGAGGAGGCTGACGGGACTTCCGCTCCTTCCGGCCGCGATGCCCTCGTCGTGGCAACGGCCGCGGAATCGTCTCTCACTCCACGCGAGATAGAGGTGCTCGGTCTGCTTTCCGAAGGGCTTGCCAACAAGGAAATCGCCGCCCGCCTTTCCATCAGCACGCACACTGCCAAGTTCCACGTGGAGTCGGTTCTCCGGAAGCTGGACGCCGTGAACCGGGCTGAGGCAGTGAGGGAAGGAATCAGGCGCGGCCTGATCGGAATTTAGAGCCGAAACCCGAAACTCCATGCCCTGTCCCCCTTTTTGTTAAGGTGATTTAACGTTCCGTTCACGGTCGCTTAACATCACCCTGGTACACTTAGCATGGAAGAGAAAGTTCCAAGCCTTTTTCATCCAAGGGGCCTGCCGGGTTCCGGCCAGGTCCCTTCTTGTTCTTCAAGCCCCAAGCAGCTTACAATAGCGAAAATACACTGAAGCACGAGGTGACCGTATCCGATCCAAGGAAGTCCTGGAGAGCTTCCCGTTGTTGGGCAGTATGCCCCCGGCGGCACAGGCAGAGCTTTCTGCCTGCGCGGTGAGAAAGATCCTTGCGCACAAGCAGACCCTCGTCACCGGCGGCGGAGAGTGCGAATATCTCCCGTTTGTCATCCAGGGGACCTTGCGCGTGTACAAGGTGAGCGAGTCCGGCAAGGAGCTGACCCTCTACAGAATAGACCGAGGGGAGAGCTGCATTCTGTCCGCGACGTGCATTCTCAACACGAGCGCGTTCCCCGCCCTGGTTGAAGCGGAAGGCAAAACCGAGGTGATTCTTATTCCGTCTCAACTTTTCGCCCGCTGGGTGGAGGACTATCCCGTGTGGCGGAAATTCGTCTTCAGCATTTACGAGAAACGACTCGAGATGCTTCTCACCGTCGTGGAAGAGGTGGCCTTTCGCCACGTCGATGCCAGGGTGTCAGCCTGGCTGTCGGGAGCGGCCGCCGGGCGCAGCGTCGCGGTCCCTGCCACTCATCAGAAAATCGCATCCGAGGTCGGAACATCTCGTGAAGTCGTGAGCCGGATTCTCCGGGACTTCGAAGCGGAGGGTCTCCTGGTAACGGAACGCGGCCGGATCAGGATCCTGGATCCCCGCGGGCTCTCCGCGCGTGCGGAACAGTCCGCACGTTTGTGATTCCTGTCACAGAAGGAATGTCGTTTCTTCGCTACTGTTACCATGGATATCTCAATACCCTGAAGCCGAAAGGACGATGATGAGGCTCGTAGTAATCGGAGGAGTCGCAGGCGGAGCCACGGCAGCAGCCCGGGCGCGGCGTATCAGCGAGACGGCGGAAATCACGATTGTGGAGCGCGGCCCCTACGTGTCATTCGCAAACTGTGGGCTTCCCTATCATATCGCCGGAGATGTCAGCAAGCGATCGCGTCTTCTCTTGCAGACGCCGGAAGGCTTCGACAGCCGCTACTCCGTAAAAGTTCTTGTCGAGACCGAAGCGCTGGAAATCGACCGCACGGCGCGACGCGTGCGTGTGAGAGGACCGAACGGTGAGTCGGCTCTCGAGTATGACAAGCTGATTCTCGCTCAGGGCGGGCGTCCGATCGTTCCCCCCGTGGACGGCGTCAGCGCCAGCAATGTCTTCACGATCTGGACTGTGCCCGACATGGACCGGATCAACGAGTTCATCGAAAAAAGCGGGCCCTCCTCCGCGCTGATCGCCGGAGGCGGCTTTGTCGGGTTGGAGATGGCAGAGGCATTCACTCGGCGCGGTCTCGCGACGACGATCGTGGAGCTGACGCCTCGTCTCATGCCGACCCTCGACCCGGAGCTCGGCTCGATGATCATGGAGCGTCTCGAGTCTCATGGCGTGGGGGTGATCCTGTCCAAGGGCGTCAGGGCTGTTCACCCCCGGGAGGTCGAGCTGAGCGACGGCAGCAGGGTTCCCGGTGAGATCGTTCTCCTGGCCGTGGGAGTCAGGCCGGAGACCACCCTCGCCCGCGCCGCCGGCCTTGCTCTCGGCAGAACGGGCGCGGTTCTGGTCGACGAACGAATGCGGACATCGGATCCGGACATATTTGCGGTGGGTGACATGGTCGAGATCGTTCACAGGGTCCTGGGCACCAGCGCGCGGGTTCCCCTTGCCGGGCCGGCGAACCGACAGGGACGCGTAGCTGCTTCCAACGCCCTGGGCGTCCCCATGACATATGCGGGGGCCCTCGGGACCAGCGTCGTGAAGATTTTCAACGCCGCGGTTGCAGGCACGGGGCTCACGGAAACGAACGCCCGGTCGGCGGGAATCGACGTCGGTGCGGCAGTTGTCGTGAGGGAAAGTCATGCCGGCTACTATCCCGATGCGCGCGAGATGTACCTCAAGATCGTCTATGAGCGGGGGAGCGGCCGACTCCTCGGTGCTCAGGCTTTCGGAGAGGAGGGAGTCGACAAGAGGATCGACGTCTGTGCAACGGCCCTGGCAGCCCGAATGACCCTGCAGGACCTCGCGGATCTGGATCTTGCCTACGCCCCGCCATTCTCCTCCGCAAATGACCCGGTGAACATCGCGGCTTTCGTGGGGCTGAACGACATTTCAGGATTCAGCCCCATACTCACGGCATCTTCGCTGAAGCGCTTGCTCGGGGGCCCGCGGGGCGGAAAACTACCGTTGCTGCTGGACGTCAGGACCTTGAATGAGTACGAGGCATCGCACCTCAAAAGCGCGGTGCACATGCCGCTGGACGAGCTGCGCTTCCGGCTCGATGAGCTCCCCCGGGACAATGCGATCGTTCTGTACTGCCGCAGCGGCTACCGGGCGCACCTCGCGCTGCGTATTCTGAGGGAGAACGGATTTCAGAATGTCATGAACGTCACCGGGGGGTACCTGAGCATTGTCCGCGAAGGCGGCTTCGAGCTGGACGTTGCGAAAGGGTGAAATGAAGGGAGGATTGCAATCATGAGCACCGTCAAGGAAAAGATCGCCGCGGGAGCGCGGCTCGTCGATGTCAGGACGCCGGCCGAGTTCAGGGACGGATCTTATCCGGGAGCCATCAACATTCCCCTGGCCTCCCTGCCTGCCCGCCTCCACGAGCTGGAGCCGAAGAACGCTTCGATCGTCCTTTTTTGCGCTTCGGGCGCACGCAGCGCCCAGGGAGCGAGGCTCCTCAAGCAGGCCGGGTTCTCCGATGTCGTGAATGCAGGCGGCCTCGACGACATGCCGAAGTGAGGACGACGCAGGATGGGGTACATCGAGCCATCGCAAACCACGCGAAAATGAGCCAGTCCTGATGGTGCGCGTGCGGGCGAGTCTGGACTTTTCTCCCGCTCCTCGATAATTTTTTTACATGTCAAAAGGTGAGACGTCCGAAGCGTCGACCGCAGCGGACACTTCGCTTGCGTTCGGGTCCCACGCATGGGCCGATCAGTTGCTGTCTCGCCCGTACCCGGTTTTTGTCTTTCGCTGCTCGGAAAACGGCGCGCCGCATTGTCTTGGCCAGAACGATGCCGCGGCCGGGCTCGTGGATGGCAATGCGACGGCAGTCGACCGCGGGATACCAGCGTCCTCCCCTGCCGCTGATCCGCAGATCGGCTCTCTCCTGCGCGCCTGCGCGCGAGCTCGCGGAAAAGCTTCACGCCATGTCGTCTGGCGCTCTCTCAGGACGGGCGATGAGCGGCTCATGGCGCTGACCGCGGAATTCATTGAGCCCGATCGCATCGCGCTGAGCGTCGAGGACCTCGGAGCGCAGGGTGAGTCGCGAAGAAAGCTTGCCTTCATGCATGCCCTGGCGGAAACCTCCGCCTCCTGTACAAGCCGCTCAGCCTTCGTTGATGAGACTCTGCGCCTTCTGCGCGGTTATCTCGGGTCAGACGATGTCGGTTACCTCGAGACGTCCGGGGAGGAGAAAGGGACGCTCGAGATCCGGGTCCAGGGGGAAGAAGCTGTGCTGGGAGCCCTGCGCTTCGGAGCGGCCGATTCTTCACTGGATCATTCCTCGCGCGATTTTCTGCAGACAGTCGGGCTGCTCATGGGTGAGACGCTGCAGCGTATCGACCATCGGAATCTCCGGGAGAACATCGAAGACTATTTGCCTCTCCTTGCCGCAAGCGAGGACAGCGCGATCTTCCTGTTCGACGTCGAGGGACGGATTCTCACCTGGAGCGCGGCTGCCGGGCGAATCTACGGCTACGACGCGGCGGAGGTCGTCGGAAAGTATCTTTCGATCCTCTACACGGAAGAAGACGTGGCGAGGGGCAAGCCGGAGGACGACCTCCGGCAGGCGCGGGAGAAGGGATCCCTCGAGGAGGAACAGGCCACAAGGAAGCGCAAGGATGGCGAGCTGTTCGTGGTGAGCGCAAAGACCATTTCTCTCATCGACACGGCGGGGAGACTGCGCGGGTACGCGAGGATCGTCCGAGACATCACGATTGCCAAGAGAAACGAGACCGAGCTTCACCGGAATCTCACGGCTCTCGACAAGCGAATGCGTGAGCTGCGATGCCTTTATGAGGTCGCTGCATTGATCAGCGACCAGGCCCTGCCCCTGTCGGCAGTCATGAAGGGAGTGGCAGAGCTCGTGGCCCTGGCGTACCAGTATCCGCACATCACCTGCGCACGCATTCGCGTCGGGGACGATATCTACGAAACCGAAGATTTCGTGGAAACGGAATGGGAGCAGACCAGTACGATTGGTACGCTATCCTCGCACCTGGGGACCCTCCAGGTCTGCTACCGCGCCCAGAGGCCGGAGGCGGATGAAGGGCCCTTCAGCGAGGAGGAGCGGGACCTCATCGAAAGCATCGGACAGCTCCTGGGAGATTTCCTCGAGAGGCGCATGACGGCTGATGCCCTCAGAACGACCAACGCCCTGCTCGAGACGCTCTTTGCGAGCACGAACTACAAGATCGCCCTCCTCGACAACGATCTCCGCTACCTGCGTGTCAACGACGCGTACGCCGCGTCGTGGCGACGCAAAGCGTATGAGTACGCGGGAAGGAGCCACCTGGAGTTTTTTCCGGACGACGAGCAGGTTTTCCGGGATGTGCTGCGCACAGGCACGCCCTACATCGCTGCCGACAAGCTTCGGGAGACCAGGGACGAAAATGGCAATCCCTTGCTCACGTACTGGGATTGGGAGCTCTTTCCGATGTCGGGGGAGGGGATGGCCGGGCTCGTTCTCATCCTGGTTGACAGGACACGCCGCCACCGTGCCCGCAAGGACCTGGAGAGCTCACGCGAGGAGCTTCGCAAGCTTGCTTCCCATCTGCAGGAGCTCCGCGAGGAGGAGAGGAAGATCATTGCCCGGGAGATCCATGACGAGCTGGGTGGGCTCCTCACGGCCCTGAAGATGGAGATATCCCTGCTCGGCAGGGGGGATTCCGGCGCCGGCGGGTGCCTGGATTCCTATGATTCCGCTCTGGGCCTGGTAGACCAATCCATCTCCATGGTTCAGAGGATCACGTCCAATCTCAGGCCCCGGATCCTCGACGACTTTGGCCTGGTGCCGGCGATGGAGTGGCACGTGAAGGACTACCAGAAACGATCGGGGATCCCCTGTATCCTGAAGACTGGCGGCGGACGCCTTTCCATGGAAAAAGACCGCGCCGCCGCGGTTTTCCGGATCTTTCAGGAAGCCCTCACCAACATCGCGCGGCATGCGAACGCGTCTGCGGTGAACATTTCGCTGCGGAAGGCGGGGGGTAAGCTCCGCATGAGAGTTTCTGATAATGGAGTCGGAATAGACGAATCCCGCGTCGTTGCGCCGTCGTCGTACGGGCTCATGGGCATGCGCGAGCGCGCGCAGTCCCTGGGCGGGCAGGTGAGTATTCACGGCAGTCGAGGCAGGGGCACGACCCTGGAGCTGGAGATCCCGCTGTCGAGCGAGGTGGGGGCATGATCAAAACGATAGTCTGTGACGACCATCCGATCTTCCGAGAAGGCCTGAAGAAGATCGTCGGGCAGTCTCGGGACATCGCCGTGGCCGAGGAGGTGAGCGACGGAGCGGCGTTGATGGAAAAGGTGCAGGGCCGCCGCTACGACGTGATCATTCTCGACATATCCCTGCCCGGGGCCAACGGCCTGGACATCCTGAAGGACCTTCGCAAGGCGGGAAAGAGCACGCCGGTGCTGATCCTCAGCATGCATCCCGAGGATCAGTACGCCGTGCGCGCACTGCGCGCGGGTGCGTCGGGATATGTGGCAAAGGCAAGCGTGCCGGAAGAGCTTCTTGCGGCGATTCGAAAAGTCGCAGGGGGCAGGAAGTACGTCAGCCCCAGCCTCGCCGAGCAGCTCGCCTCGGAGCTGGACGGATCATCTGACAAGCCTCCCCACGAGAGGCTTTCCGATCGGGAGTTCCAGATCATGCGGATGATCGCCTCGGGACGGAAAGTCAAGGAGATCGCCGCGGATCTATGCCTGAGCCCGGCGACAATCGGCACTTATCGGGCGCGGATTCTCTCCAAGCTGAACCTGCAGAGCAACGCCGAGCTGATCCACTACACGATTGAAAACAAGCTGGTCTAGCCGAGCCAGCGAGGGCGGAAGGGCGCCGAGCCCTAGCGCGGTATCCCGCGCGGAGACGGAAGGCGTCCCATAGACAGGGACGTGCGGAAGGCGCCCTAGAATTCGTGTCGAATTCCTTCGACTGCCTGTCGTGGGGAGATTCGAAGGAAAAATCATTCTCTGGATGATACCTTCGGGATGAGTGCACCGCGTACCCTTGCAGCATTGGACCATACAGCCCGCCGGCCGGGCGACCAACAGCGAGGGGAACAGGACGTGGAGGAGAAAATCGCTGAATGCGCCGAGCGGATCTGGGTGCTCCTGGAGAAGACGCCCGAGGTCAACATCCTGCGTCTCTCGGAGCTTCTCGGGGAGAGAAACGTGATAGCCTACCAGGCCCTCGGGTGGCTTGCACGGGACAGAAAGATCCAGTACACACAGAAGGGGACCCAGGTCTTTATCTCGCGTCACAACGGGGAGGCCGGAGCGCCTCCCGACCGAAGATCAACGAGGAGGGATCCATGAAGAAAGGGTTTTTGAGCTTTTCCGGCGCCGCAGTCGCGGCGGTCATTCTCGCCGTTGCCCTCCTGAGCTGCCAGACGGCGAAGCCGAACACCGCCGGGAACTCCATCCAGACCGAGCAGACCGGTCTGGCGCCAAATGGCGACAAGGCGCACACCACCATAGACTTCGCTCTCGTCTTTGCCAGCAGGGATGTCATCAAGACCTGGAAAGTCGAGATGGTGACCGGAGCGGGTCCTCAGAAGCAGTGGAGCGGGGACGCAAAGAACCTGCCGTCCACGCTGACCTGGGACGGCCGCAGTGAATCCGGCTCCCCGGCACCGGAGGGCACCTACACCGCGAAGCTCACCGTCGACTATGGGACCGCAGCTCCCGCGGCCGCCGCGGAGAGCGGCTCATTCATTCTGGACATGTCGCCTCCCACCGGCAGCGTTTCTTTCAACCCGCAGCAGTTCACTCCTGACGAGCAGGGGGCGGTTCAACCCGTGACCATCCAGATCAAGGGAAAGTCGGCAGTCGCGAAGCTCGACAGCTGGTCTCTCGACATCACGGACGCCGACGGGAAGGATTTCCGCAGCTTCGACGGGAAGTGGCCGGCCAGCGACATCAAGTGGGACGGCAAGTCCTCCAGTGGAGACGTCGTCAACCCCGGCACCTCCTACACTGCGACCGTGACCCTGAGGGATGAGTATGGTCTCACAGCGCAGGTCACGTCACCGGTCGAGGTGGCAAATCTCCCCGCGCAGGCACCAACCCCAACCCCAACGCCGACCCCGACTGCTCCGCAGCAGGCGACAGGCGTTGCAGTGACGCCGGCGACTGGTGGATTCTCGCCGAAAGGGACTGTGACCGTGGAGAAACTTTCTCTCGGGTACGGCCCGAGCAGCTCGGTGCAGTCGTGGAAGCTCGAGATCATGGACTCCGGCGGCTCGACGCAGAAGACGTTCACTGGTGACGGCGCGAATCTGCCGAAATCGGTGAGCTGGGACGGGAAGAACGATGCGGGAGTCTTTGCGGCGGAGGGGATCTATGCCGCCCGGCTGTCCGTCGACTACGGCAGCGCATACTCGGCTGCGACGACAAAGAGCAGAGAGTTTGTGCTCGATATCACGCCTCCATCAGGCACCATCGATTTGTCGCCAACTCTGTTCTCGCCCGTCGAAGGGTCGCCCACGATCACGCTGACGGTGAATGCTTCCTCCCGGGTTGCGAAGATCGATAGCTGGAAAATGGAGATCTACGATCCCGACAACCACCTTTTCAAGACGTTCAACGAGAAGTGGCCCGAGAACAGGGCCGTCTGGGACGGCAAGGGGATCAAGGGTACCTTCGTTGAATCCGCCGAAGACTATCCGGTGGTCGCCAAGGTTCGCGACGAGTTCGGAAACGTCGGGGAGCTGAAATCCGTGATGCCCGTGGACATCCTCGTAGAAAAGACGCCGACAGGATTCCGCATCCTCAGCTCGCGGATCTTCTTCAAGGCGTACACCGCAGACTACCAGGACGTGAAGCCGGAGCTCGCCCAGCAGAACCTGCGACGGCTGAACGACATGGCTGCGAAGCTGAAGAAGTTCCCCAACTACAGGATCAGGCTGCAGGGCCACGCCGTCATGATCCACTGGGACAACAAGGCCCTCGGGGATATCGAACAGCGTGAGATCCTGATCCCGCTGTCGGAGGCCCGCGCGGAGGCCATCAAGAAGGCGCTTGTCGACCGGGGCCTGAGTGCGTCGATGTTCACGACCCAGGGTGTCGGGGCGTCAGACCAGATTGTACCGGACAGCGATCTCGCCGATCGATGGCAGAACCGCAGGGTGGCATTCTACCTGGAGAGGTAGCGCTTCAAGGACGAAACACAAGGCCGTCCCTTCCGCGGAAGGAGACGGCCTTCTTTTTTCTTTCCGTACTACCTATTTTCCCAGGCCGATGGTGACGTCGGTGCCTTTGCGATTGATCTTGAAAGTCACGTCCTTCTTTGCGTCATTCAAGTACTTGTAGAAGTCCATGATGGTACGCACGTCGTGCCCGTTGATCTGGCTGATGACGTCTCCCGGACGCAGTCCGGCGATTGACGCCGGGCTTTCGTTGTCCGCCGAATCGCTGCCGGGGAGGTAGGCCACGACGACTCCCTCAAGGCCCTTCTGGATTCCAGCGTCCTGCCGTATCTGGTCATTGATGCGAACCACGGTGACACCCGGCCACAGGTACTTGTACGAGGTCACCTCGCTGGTGTCATCCGGTCTGACGCCGAGCTTGATCGAGAGCCTCGTCCTTTCTCCGTAGCGAACGATGTCGAAATCGTACGACCGGCCCGCGGCGAGATCGCCGACGGTTTGAATCAGGTGGTCCCTGTCAGGGGTGTCCTGCCCGTTCACCCGGGTGATGTAGTCGCCCGGAAGCATCCCGCCTTTTTCCGCCGGCGAGCTGCGGTACACGTTGATGACGAGTGCGCCCTTGACGCCGGAGATGCTCAGATCCTTCGCCACGCCCGGGTAGGACTCGTTGGCGGGGTCGGCGGCCTGAATATCGTCCGGCATGACGCCGAGCCATCCATATTCGACCTTCCCCTTCGCGATGAAATCGTCGATGGCCTTCTTGGCATTGTTGACCGGAATTGCGAACCCGAGCCCGACGCTTCCGCCGGTCGGGGCCGCGATCCAGGTGTTGATGCCGATCACCTGACCCCTGACGTTCACGAGTGCTCCGCCGGAGTTGCCCTGGTTGATTGCCGCATCTGTCTGGATGTAGTCCGTGTTCGGAGCGACCTGACCACTGGGTCCGCGCCTTCCCAGGGCGCTCACGATTCCCATGGTCAGTGTGTTCTCGAAGCCCAGAGGATTGCCGACGGCGAGAACGATGTCGCCGACCTGCAGCTCATTCGAGTCGCCGAGCTCCGCCAGTGGGATTGCGTCCCGGCTGTCGAAGGCCACGACGGCAAGGTCCCTGCGGGGATCCGTACCCACGACCTTTGCCTTGAAGACCCGCTGGTCGGCGAGCTTGACGCTGATGTTGGTCGCGGCGTCGACCACGTGGTTGTTGGTGAGAACGAAGTAGGTCCCGCCTCCCTTCTTGACGAGGATGCCGGATCCCAGCCCGCTCCTGCGGAATTGCCGCTCGTCCCCCTTGCCGCCTCCCGGTGGCTGGTTGAAGAACCAGTCGAATGGCGACTGGAGCTGGGGAGTCTGCCGCTTCACCACCTCGGTGACATCGATCTCGACGACAACGGGCAGCACTTTCTTCGCGACTTCCCGGAAGGAATACTGTATGGTTTCGAGATTTCGCGCCGCTTCCGCAAGGACCTGGGGATTTGGCGCCGCGGTCACGACGCCTGACTGCGACACATCCTGGCCGCTGACTCTTTCCGCCCTCCCTGATGCAGACCCAAACCCTGGGGCAGCGAGCAGTACCACAAGCGCAAAGCAAGCGATCCGTGCCGTCCTTTTTCTCATGGAAACACCTCCATTTACCAAAAGATACCCAATTACCAGAAGATACCGAATCCCTGCCGTGAAATGCGAGGGCGAT
>DATKLB010000178.1:0-2439 GCA_035542615.1 Spirochaetia bacterium
ACATCACGTCGCTGAAACAGGCGCAGGAATCCCTGCGCCGCAGCGAGGACAGCTACCGTACAATCTACACGGACGCGCCGGTAGGAATATTCAGCGCGACTTCCGATGGCAAGCTGATCAGCGTAAACCCGGCGTTCGCCCTCATGATGGGATACGACTTTCCCGTCCAGCTCATGCTGGACTCCACCAGCAACAACATCGTCGAAGTGCTCTTCGAGAACCCCCGAGACCGCGCCGAGACGGTCGCGGAAGCGCTTCGGGATTCCCGATGGCGCAGGCGGGAGATGCGCTATAAGCGTCGGGATGGGCAGATCGTCGTCGCGCAGGTCATGATCCGCTCCTTTCTGCCGCCGGGAGCACCAGTCCGGCAACTAGAAGGTTTCGTGATGGACATCACCGAGCGCGTTCGGGCGGAGGCGGAGCTGGCACGCCAGAGAGCCTTGATGCAGGCCCTGATGGACGGCATACCCGACCACATCTATTTCAAAGATGCGGAAAGCAGGTTCATTTTGAACAGCAGGGCCCACGCGAAGGAGTTGGGAGTCGGAGACCCCGCGGGCATGCTCGGCAAGAATGATTTTGACTACTTTCCGCCTGAGTTCGCGCAAAAATCATTCAGCGACGAACAGCGCATCATGGCGACGGGTGAGCCGATAATCGACAAGATCGAGAGGGCTCTGTGGGCCGATCGGCCTTCGATGTGGGTCTCGTCGACAAAGATGCCGCTGCGCAATGCGAGCGGCGACATCATCGGCACATTCGGGATCTCCCGCGATATCACGGAGCGTCGCCGGATGGAGGAGAAGAATCTTCGTCTCGCGGCAATGGTCGATTCATCCAGTGACGCGATCATCGGCCTTGACCTGGCTACCATCGTGACGAGCTGGAACACGGGAGCGGAAAAGACTTTTGGCTATACCGCGCAGGAAATGATCGGCCGACCAATCGGCTCCCTCATCTCATCCGAAGTCTTGACCCGGCAGAACGCCTTGAAAAACCAGCTCGAACGGCAGGGAAGTGTTCAGCATCTCGAAAGCACGGTGACGCGCAAGGACGGAAAGGCCCTTTCTGTTTCCTCGTCATTCTCGTTCGTGAAGGATCCGGACGGCGAGATTGTGGGAATTACCTGCATTTCCCGGGACATGACGGAGCAGCGGGCCCTGCAGGCCCAGATCATCCGCGCCCAGAGACTGGAAAGCCTTGGGACCCTTGCCGCGGGGATTGCGCACCAGTTCAACAACATCAATGCGGTTGTCAAGGGCTACCTTGATTTCGTTGTCCAGGACAAGGACCTGGCCGCGACCTCGCGCTCCTACATCCAGGAAGCTCTCAAGGCCGTGCAGCGTTCTGTGGATATCACTGAGCGTCTGCAAGGGTTGACAAGCGCGTCGGGCGCGGCCTGGGAGATCATGCACCTGGAGGAGACAGTCCCTGCTTTCCTTCGTCTTCTCGCGGGGGAAGTGGAGAAGCAGGGAATCACCCTGACCGTCGATATGCAGAAGACCTCGCCTGTTCGTGCGAGCCGGTCGATGCTCGGCTTCATCATTACGACCCTGGTGAGCAACGCGGCACATGCCCTGCTCGACCGCCCTTCTCCGACAATCACCGTGCGTGCCCGCACTTCTGGGGATTTCTCGGCGCTGGAAGTGAGCGACACCGGACGGGGAATACCGGCGGAGGACCTCCCGCGGATGTTCACTCCGTTCTTCACAACCAAGGGAGAATGGGCCGAGCCGGGGTCGAACCAGGTCCGGGTCAAGGGGGTTGGCTTGAGCCTTGCTGTCTGCCAGAGCTCGGTGGCGGAAAGCGGCGGTTGGATGGAGGTGGAAAGCACTCCGGACGTGGGGACGACGTTCCACGTCTGGTTCCCTGTGACACAGGCTGAAAGCGAACCGCAATCCGGCTCAGACCCTGCCTAGATTGTCGGGAGAAATCACTCCGAATGTCTTGTCCAGAGCTAGGCGCACCGGGCCCAGTGACTTGGAGACCACCAGCGGTACGTGGCAGATCTCCACGAATACTCCCTGATGGATCTCCCCGTGTGCTGTTACCGTTGCCGCTTCGTTCTTGTCCAGAGATGCGCTCAGGCGCTTCGCCGAGTCGTTCATCCTGCGGATGGCCTCCTTCAGCTTGCCGCGCAGCTCGATCAGACGCGGGTTCTGCCGCCCTTTCGCGGCAAGAGACGCCTCGACTTCCCTGAGCTTAAGAGCCAGCTCGATGTTCCTGTCCCTGATCCACGTGAGCTTCTGCAGCACCCGGTAGTCCATGCCGCAGTGGATCTCCGTGCGAACGCCAGCGGAGCTTCCGATCTGGAATGCGCTCACGCCCTGCTGGGCGTACACCTTCCCGCCTATGATGACACCCCGGGACCCCGTGGAAACGACGCCAAGAGTGTTGATCACGGAGTTGAGGCAGCCGGTGCTTACCCGCACGTCCCCG
>DATKLB010000179.1:0-2781 GCA_035542615.1 Spirochaetia bacterium
TTTACGATTCTCATGGGAACCCTTTTGAACTTCATGTACTTCCCTGTCAGATACTTGAAAAGGAAAACCGCCACCCTTTCCTGAGTTACCACGATCGACCCACCTTCCCATCCTCCTACTCCAGCCTCTTCCTGAATCTCAGCACGCTCGCGGCGATGACGACGATGCCGATCGCCGCAAGCGCTGCCGTCTCTCTCCACAGCTCGTGGAAACCCACCCCCTTGAGAAACAAGCCGCGGATGATGACGAAGTAGTAGCGCAGAGGGAAGATGTACGTCACCGCCTGGATGACGGGCGGCATGCTTTCGATCGGAAACACGAATCCCGAGAGAATCAACATCGGCATCATGAAGAAGAACATCGAGATCATCATGGCCTGCTGCTGCGTTCGGGCGATCGTGGAGACAAAGAGCCCGATTCCCAGGGAGCTGAGCATGAAAAGAAGAGTCAGGGCGTAGAGGACGAGCAGGCTCCCCCGAACGGCAAGGCCGAAGAGCAGCAGGCTGGCGATGAGCACGACGCTGATGATGACGAGGCTGATCAGGACAAAAGGGGCGAGCTTGCCGATGATGAGCTGCCGCGATGTGATGGGAGTCACGATGAGCTGCTCGAGGGTCCCCAGTTCCTTCTCTTTGACGATGGCGAGCGATGTGAGGATCATCGTGATGATCATGAGGATCATGGCCAGCACGGCCGGCACCATGAAGTTCCTGCTCGCCAGGGTGGGGTTGTAGAGGACGCGGACCGCGGGATCCACCTGCACCGCTTTGATCTGTCGAAGCACCTGGGGATCAAGCCCGGCGAGCCGGGCGGCCGAGCGCGAAGTCTGCGCGCGGGAGACGATGAGCGTGGCGTACGTGAGCCCGATTGCCGCGGACTGGGAATCCGAGCCGTCGGCCAGGAGCTGCAGCGGGGCTGTCCTGGTCCCCGCGAGTGACTTGCCGAAGCCGGGCGGGATGACAAGGGCAAGGGAGGCCTTTCCCTCTTCGATGCTTTTCTCGGCGTCCGCCGCGTCCGCCACGTGCGCGCTCGCCACATAGCTTCCGGACTCCAGGAAGCTGGTGACAAGTTGCCGGCTTTCCACGCTGCGGTCCTGGTCGCATATGGCCAGGGGGATGTTGTTCACGTCCATGTTCGCCGCGTATCCCAGGAGCGCGATCTGCAGCACAGGTGACAGGAAGATCATGGGGAGGAGGCGCCGGTCGCGGCGGAGCTGCTGGAACTCCTTCCTGATGATGAAGAGGATCGTCCTCATCTTCCCTGTCTCCTGAGGCGCAGCACGCTCAAGCCCCCGGTGGCAAGGGCAAAAATGACAAGGGCCAGGACCTGGTCCCCGAACGCCCAGAAGCCTACTCCCTTTACCATGATGGCTCGCAGCGCGGAAAGGTAATAGCGGCCGGGCAGAATGTAGCTCACTGCCCGAATGACCACGGGCATGTTTCGAAAGGGGAACACAAAACCGGAGAGAATGAACGTTGGCAGGAGCGTGAGCAGCGCGGACAGGAGGAAAGCCACCTGCTGGCTGTCAGACAGCGTGGAGAGCAGGACCCCGAAACTGAGGCACCCGAAGAGAAAGATCAGCGTCACGATTCCCAGGTCGAGCCAGCTTCCTTTGACCACCACCCCGAACAGGAAGCGGCTGGTGGCCAGGATGGTGGCCGCCGCGACCAGGCCGATAAGAAGGTAAGGCACGGTTTTGCCGACAATCAGCTCCAGGGGCGTCACGGGAGAGACCGCGATCTGCTCCATGGTCCCTTTTTCCTTCTCCCGAACTATGGAAAGCGTGGTGGACAGCACCGATGACATCATGAGGATCAGGACGATGAGGCCCGGCACGAGGAAGTTCGCGCTGCGAAGCTCCGGGTTGAAAAGCACCCGCGGCCGGAAATCTATTGTCGTCTTCATGCCTGTGGCCCCCGCCCGCTCCAGGGAGCGGACAAAAGCACGCTGGGAATAGTCGGCCGCCAGGGCCTGCACGTAGCCGATGGCGGTCGCGGCGGTGTTGCCGTTTGATCCGTCGACAATCGCCTGGACCTCCACTCGTTTTCCGTTGGCCACCTCCCTGCCGAAATCCCTCGGGATGACCAGTGCAACCAGCGCTTCCCCCTCATCGAGGATTCCGTCTATCTGGGACTCGCGGTCGATCACCCGCTTCAAGTCGAAATACTCGGAATGGAGGAACGATTGGAGGAAATTCCTGCTCGACGGCGTCCTGTCGTGGTCCAGGACGGCGAGCTGGATGTGCTTCACGTCCAGGCTGATCGCGAACCCGAACATAAGGAGCAGGAAGAGCGGAACCACGAGAAGCATCCCGAGCGTTGCGGGGTCCCGGGAAATCTGACGGAACTCCTTGACCATGATCGTGGCGATCCGCATCCTGCTCACGCCGGCGCCTCCGCATTTCGGTCGATCAGCCGGATGAACACGTCCTCCAGGGACGGGACGATCCTGGCGTGCGCACCGACAGCCAGACCAGCGGAGCGCAGCGCTTCCAGCGCGGTCTCGATGTCCTGGTCCTTGTCCAGGCCCACGTGCAGCCGTGTTGCAAAGATCGCTGTCTCACGGACCTCGGGCACGCCGCGAAGCACCGACATTCCCGCCACCGGGTCCGAGCACTCTAGCTCGAAAACCGAACCGGTGATCACATCGCGCTTGAGCGCGCCGGGGCTCCCCTGCGCAATGATCCTTCCCGCGTGCATCAGGACGAGCTCGTTGCAGTACTCCGCCTCGTCCAGGTAGTGAGTCGTCACCAGCACCGTGGTGCCGGCCTGCGCAAGCTCG
>DATKLB010000180.1:0-2319 GCA_035542615.1 Spirochaetia bacterium
CGCATAGACGAGGATGGAGGGAAACGCGGAAGCGAGAATGATCCCGATCGGGAACGCGAGGACCACCGTTGCCGCCAGGCCGACATGGGGAAGAGCCAGCGTGAAGGGCGCGACTCCGAGGATCGATCCCCAGATCACGTACTTGCGGCCGATGCGGTCTCCAAGGGGACCGCCGATTACCGTGCCGGCGGCAACGGCAAACTGGAAAAGGAAGAGGTAGAGCTGCGCTGTGCGCACAGACACGCCGAACTTGTCGATCAGGTAGAAGGTATAGTAGCTGGTCATGCCCGCCAGGTAAAAGTATTTCGAAAAGATCAGCACGAGGAGGATCCCCACGGACACGGCAACACGCTCGCCAGAGAGCGCAGGGGCCTCTTCCCGCCTCCGGTGGCGATCCTTCCCATCCCTGCCGGAAACCCTGCTCTGATACCATCGACCCACCCACCACAGGATCACCATTGCCGCAAGCGCGAGCGGCGAAAACCAGATGACATGTGCAGCCCCATGGGAAGCGATGATCACCGCGGCCAGCAGCGGACCGAGCGAGGAGCCGAAGTTGCCCCCGACCTGGAATACCGACTGGGCGAGCCCGCGGCGGCCGCCCGCGGCCATGTAGGCCACGCGCGACGATTCGGGGTGAAAGACGGAGGATCCCAGACCCACGAGGCCGACGGCCAGCAGGAGCAGACCGTAGGTCTGCGCGAGAGACAGGATGACAAGCCCCGCGAGAGTGAAGCCCATCCCGGCGGCAAGGGAAAAAGGCTGAGGGCGATGATCGGTCACGGCGCCGACCACCGGCTGGAGAAGCGACGCCGTGACCTGGAACGTGAAGGTGATAAGCCCGATCTGCGTGAAGCTGAGCCGGAAGGCGTCCTTGACGAGGGGATACATGGCCGGAATCAGCGACTGCAGCGTGTCGTTCAACATGTGCGACAAGCTGATCGCAATGAGAATGGGAAAGACCGTGACCTCCGCCGCTCGGATGACGGAACCGGTCTGCGCCGGGGAAGGTTCAGATCTCATATCGCTTGGTCAGAAGATAAGCACAAGGAGGAAAAGAGATCAACGACGTGTCGCTGAGCCGGGCCGCACCGGGTCTTGATCCGTCGAGGAGAAATCCGCAGAATACCGTCCGATCATGAGGGACGTTCTGCGCTCGATACGGGATGTCCTGTCAAGGACCGATGCGACAAGGCTCCAGAATATCCTGATGCGGATTCCCGACAAGGTGTGCGCAGCCGCCTTCCCGACGCTCTCGGACGCGCTTCGCGATCGACTGTACGCGCTCATGGGAGCCACGAAGGCCGCCCGGGTGCAGGAGGAAATCCGCATCGAAGCGCGGCGCCGCACGAGCGCTGTCGTGCGGGGGCGGCTGCTGCGCAGCTTCCTCGCGTATCTGACTCCCGGTGCAACAAGCGCGCCAAGAGTCTGGATCAAGCCCGTCCGGCGCCAGGATGCGTGAGCCGGCGCTCCACAGGCGACGAGATGTCTCTTTTGTCGCGCGCCAAATCGGTGGTACCATGCCCGTCATGCAGGGCAGAGTGAGAAAGATGACGCGGCGGCTGCACCACACGCGGCAGGGCGAGGCGCAGAAGCAGAGGCTGGTGGATGCCGCATACGATATCATTGCCCACGAGGGATTCGAGGGCCTGAGGACGCGCGAAGTCGCGCTGCGCGCAAACCTCAACATTTCCACTCTCCACTACTATTTTGCCTCCAAGGAGGACCTGGTGCGCAGCGTTGCCGAGCGCCTGCTCTCGGAGTTCAAGGCAGCCCCCGAGCCCAGGGGCACGTCACCCGGCGCCATGGAAAAGCTGCATACATCTCTTGCCGACCAGGACGAGCTGATCCGCCGGCACCCCGCAACCTACGTCGTGGTCAACGAGCTGTTCACCCGTTCGCTTCGGGACGCAAAGCTGAGACCGGTGGTGCAGGAGCTGCTCGGCCAATGGGAGAGGCACTTCCATTCCTTCATCTCCGAGGGAATGCGCAGCGGGGAGATCGATCCGCGGTCCGATGCGCTCGTCACGACGCGGACTCTGCAGTGCCTCATGCTCGGCAGGACCCTTCTGCTCCTCGTGAAGGGAGAGGATCTTCCCCGGGATGCGATGTTTCGGCAGGTGTCCCGCTGGCTGTCCCCACGGGGAAGGAAAACCGGCTGATCCGCGTATTTCAATCAATCACTTGACCAAGATGTTGATCGCTGGGTAGGTTTGTCGTATCTTTGCCTCGTCGGAAAGGAGCGTGCGTGCCGCAACGACGGATCGATTACAAATGGATTGTCCTGAGTGTGACCACGATCGGAGCGCTGATGGCCGC
>DATKLB010000181.1:0-10305 GCA_035542615.1 Spirochaetia bacterium
TGCGCGCGCCCTAAATCCGCGGCGCGTTGGCCGCGATCTCCCGCCCGCTCAACCCGCCCAGCCGCGCCTCAACCACCTTGCGCGCCTCGATCACTTCCGCCTCCTCCCCCGCGATGTACACCCGCCCAAACGCCCCAAACCCCACTACCTCGATGATGTTGATCTTCGAGGTCTTCTCCGCTTCGTTGGCCGCGTAGTATGCGTACCCCGCAGGCTCCACCTCCAGCACGTACAGCGTATCCCCCCGCAGCACCATGTTCCCGTGCCTCACCTTGTTGATCAGCTGCGCGTGGTGGTCAGACATGTTCTTGATCAGCTGGCTGGTCAGCACCCGCGGCTTCAGCCGATCCCCTTCACTCTTTTTCAGCTCCCGCAGCACCGCTTCCCCCGCCATCCGCGCATCCCCCTGGCTGTCAGAGTGCACCTCCAGCAGCCCATAGGCCCGCTCCACGATCTGCAGCCCCGGGGTCACATTCGTCGCCTTCAGCGCAATATCCGTCAGCCGATTGATCTCGATCCCAGGTGCTATCTCGATCACCGCGC
Organism: Spirochaetia bacterium; assembly: GCA_035542615.1. GTDB lineage: Bacteria > Spirochaetota > Spirochaetia > SZUA-6 > Fen-1364 > Fen-1364. Next base: position 544 of record DATKLB010000181.1, read on the forward strand.
AGGCCTGCATCCCCACCGGGTAGTACCCCTTGCTCACCGTCGCGATGAAGGAGGCGTTCTGCAGCTGCAGCGAATCCAGGAATACGTAGGTCCTCAGGTCCACCGCCATGGCCTATCCCTTCCTTTCCGCCCGCCCCAGGGGAAGCGCCGTGTCCACCCCCAGGTGCGGCCGCGGTATCACGTGCGTGCTGACGATCTCTCCTACCTTCTCCGCTGCCCGACTGCCCGCTTCCACCGCCGCCCGACAGGCTGCCACATCCCCGCGCACGATCGCGGTGACGTACCCTCCGCCGATCTTCTCGTAGCCCACCAGCTCCACCTTCGCCGCTTTCACCATCGCATCCGAGGCTTCCACCATCGCGGTGAAGCCCCGCGTCTCGATCATGCCCAGGGCATCCGCCGCACCCGCATCGAATCCGCTTTCTGCCATTCGATCCCCCTTTTTCCAATACGCGCGTACGCGTTCTCATGGCTGGCCCGGCCCTGCGGGCCACCGTCACCATTAGTGCATCTCGCGGCCGCCGGTGACATTGAACGCCTGCCCGGTGCAGTAGTCCCCGTCGACGGTCAGGAATTTCACAAACGCGACCACGTCATCGATTCTGCAGAGCCTCCCGAGAGGGACCTTGGACGTGAACTGCTTCACGACCGCCTCCTCCTCCATCTTGAGGTTCTCCACGTAGCCCTTGCTCACGGAGCCCCACACCCCGGTGTTCTCCACGATGCCGGGACACAGGCAGTTCACCTTGATGTTGTCTTTGGCGAGCTCGAAAGCCATGGCGTGAGTGATCGAAATGATGGCCCCCTTGGCGCCGGAGTAGGCGGCCATGATCGCTGAGCCCGTCTTGCCCGACTTCGAGGAGAAATTGATGATGCGGCCGTCCTTCATCTTCTTCATTGTCTGGAGGGCCGCCTGGGCGCACCACACCGAGCCGTTGATGTTGATCCTGTTCATCCGGTCCAGCCGTTCAGGGGTGATCTCAGCGAACGGCTGCTGGTCCACCGCTCCTGCGACGTTTGCCAGGGCAAAGACATCGCCAAGGTCTTTCTCGATGTCCTGGAAACACGCCATGACCGCGTCGCGATCGGTGATGTCGATGACATACCCGCGCACGAAGCTGCCCGTTCCCGCGAGCCGCTGTGCCTGCGTCATGACTTCAGGATTGAGATCGATCATCGCGACCTTTGCCCCGAGCCCGGCGTACATCTCCACTACGCCGAGACCAATGCTCTTCGCGGAGCCTGTCACGACGCATGTTTTTCCCTTCAGGTCGACACTCACGACTGTTTCCTCCTGCGCCAACGCAATGGCGCCTAGATCAGCATCCCGCCGGTGATGTCGATCACCGTGCCCATGATGTTGAAAGATTTCTCCGAGGCGAGAAACGCCACCGTGTAGCCGATCTCCACGGGCAGGGCGAACCTGCCCGAGGGAATCCGGGCCTCGTAGGCTTTCTTCAGCTCGGGATCTGTCCACTTGTCCTCGTTGATTGGTGTGCGGACCATGCCCGGAGCGATCGCGTTGGTCCGAATGCCATGGGGAAGAAGCTCACGGGCCAGCGTCTTTGTCATCATATTGATTCCCGCCTTGGCGGAGGCGTAGTGCGCGTGTCCCGCGGTCGTGTAGGTGATTCCGGACTTGGAAGAAAGGTTGATGATGCTTCCCTTGATTCCCGCATCGATCATGTGTTTCGCGACGCGCTTGGAGAGCATGAATGGGCCATTGAGATTGATGCGAACGACCTTTTCCCAGTTGCAGTCCGACATGTCCAGGATATTCTCCGATGGCCAGATTCCCGCATTGTTGACCAGGATGTCGATTCGGCCGTATGCGGCGACGACGTCCTTTACCATCGCATCCAGGTCATCGGCCCGCGAGACATCAGCATAGAATGGGCGGCAATCCGTCCCATACTTTTTCGAAAGCTCCAGTGCGAATGCGGTCACTTCGTCCTTTCCGACGATCCAGTTTACGGCCACATTGACGCCCTCCTGAGCCAGGGCTTCGCAGATACCCGCCCCGATCCCCGTCCCGCCTCCGGTTACGATGGCGACTTTCCCCTTCAGGCCAAGGTCCATGACTTCGTTCCTCCGTTGCTAAAAGCTCTGAAAAGATCCTCGAACGACCTTATATAGCGCTATATATAATATCTTTTCGCTCTTGTCAATATGCTTTTTTCTTTTTCTCGAAATTGCCTCGACGCTATATAGTAGTGCACGCCACTAAAACCAGCAAGTTAGAAGCGAAAACTAGATTTAATTTATTGTAAAATAATGATTTATCTAAAGATAATCTGAAATTCCCAGCTTTCTGAGCAATTGCCTGTTGACATGTTTCGCATAATATATATAGCGTTAGAGGATTCTCGATGCTGGCATACGCTTCCCTCCCCAGGGGCGCTCCTTGAAAACGCGGGCGCCTCGCTCTAAAGTGGCTCGCACCGGCAGCCACATGCCTCAGGACCCAGTTGAAGCAACCCGCTACCTGTACGAGCAGATCTACAAAGTATTGAAGGAAGAAATCCTTTCCGGGAAATACGGGAAGGGCGACTGGTTCCCCCCCGAACGTGTTCTCAAGGATCGATTCAATACAACTCACCTGACAGTCAGGAACGCACTGGCAAAACTCGTGCTGGAAGGCTACATCGAGCGCTACAGCGGCAAAGGCACAATCGTCATCTACGCGCGCCGGCCGGTGGCTGCGCCGCGCAGGCTGCTGACATTTCCCTGGGCCCATCTCATTGTCGAGAGCGTGGACGAGGCCGGCGCGGCTCTCGTTGAGACCATCGAGGCGTTCCTTCGAAAGGTGCCCCTGCCCCTGAGGCTCTCGTGCCACCACGGTGACGTTCTGCTGGGACAGAGCATGTACCGGGAGGCGAGGGAAAGCGGAGCGCTGATAATCTTCCAACCCTTCGGCGTGAAAGAGTCCCCGACACTGCCGGATCTGGCTCTCGAAAACACCATCGCCATCGGCAGCCCGTTGGCAGACGCAGAATGCCCCCAGATCGTCACCGACGATGAAGAGGGCGGGCGGAAAGCCGTGCGCCACTTTCTCGACTTTGGTTACAGAAAAATCGCCCTGCTCGTAGCGGGACTTTCTTCCCACGGAGCGAGACTTGCCCGGGGGTTGGAGGAGCTCGCAGACCCCGGCACGGCAGGAATCGTGCAGCCCTGCGGGCCGGGTGTCGACGGAGGCGAGCAGGCCGTGAGGAACGTTCTCGCGCGGGATGCCGAGTGCAGGGCGTTCCTGTGCTCCTCCGATGTCACGGCCGCAGGCGCCAGCGCCGGCCTCCGCAGGGAGGGGCTGCAGCCGGGTCGGGACTGCGCAGTGGTGGGCTACGGAAACACGCCGCTGGCTGCAAGCATGCGGCTCACGTCGATCGACCCGAGGGTGGATCTGCTCGCCGAAAGGACGATTGCGGCCGCGCTGGAGGCCATGAGCAGAGGCTCGTTCGTGAAGACCATTCTTGTCATCTCGCCGGAGCTGTGCGTTCGAGAGAGCTCAGCCCGGGCAACGCCGCTGGCCTTCTAACGGGGATTCTCCGCTGTCCTGTCCCTTTTCCGACGTCTCACTCGTCATACTCGACAGGAGGAGAACATGAAGAAGTTCCTTGTTCTTTACAGCGGGGGCAAAGCCCCGACAACGCCGCAGGAGGGAGAAGCCTCCATGAAAAAGTGGCAGTCCTGGTTCGGGAAGCTGGGGAGCGTCGTCGTGGAGGCGGGAGCTCCCTTTGGCGGATCCAAGACCTTGAGCGCATCGGGAATCCGCGACGGTTCCGATGGCAACGTCTCAAACGGCTACAGCATCCTGCAAGCCGACGACCTGGGGGGCGCCGCGAAGATACTCAAGGATTGCCCGATCATCGCCGACGGCGGAAAAGTCCACGTCTTCGACTTGATGGCGATGTAAGAGCTTTTTGGGGGCCGCCCGCGAAGGCGGCCTCCCTCTCCGTTTCAGGCGCTGTGACCATCATCGCCCGAAATACCTGAATCACGACCTGCTTCGCGCCTTTCAGCCTTTCAGTGCCAATATTGACAAGACGCGGGCTCATGCTAAGATTCCGGCACAATCCGTTGAGCAGGAGGATCGTCCATGCCCGGACCCGGCTTTGAATGGATCGGCAAGGAAGAGGAAAAGGAAGTCCTGGACGTGCTCAGGAACAGGTGGCTTTTCCGATACGGTGACGAAAAGGATCCTGCCTTCAAGCGAAAGGTAAAGACTCTCGAGGAAATGGTCGAGGAAAAGTTCGCAGTGAAGCACGCCCTCGCGGAAACATCCGGTACCGCTGCGCTGATCACCGCCCTTTGCGCCCTCGGTATTGGTCCCGGGGACGAGGTCATCGTGCCCGGGTACACCTTTATTGCCTCGATTTCTTCCATCATTATCGCGCGCGCGGTTCCCGTGCTCGCGGAGATCGACGACAGCCTGACGCTCGACCCGGCCGACGTGGAGAAAAGGATCACACCACGGACCAGGGCCATCATGGCGGTGCACATGCTCGGCAACCCCTGCGACCTTGAGAAGCTGCGGACAATCGCACAGAGGCACGATCTCATCCTCATCGAAGACGCCGCACAGGCGTTTGGCGGGCGCTATGGTGGCAAGCACCTGGGCACCCTGGGGAAGATCGGCATCTACTCGTTCAACATCTTCAAGACGATCAACGCGGGGGACGGCGGGATGCTGGTGACCGATGACGATGCACTGTACTTCCGGGCGTTCGGCTACCACGACCAGGGCCACTTCCCCAGCCGATCGGGAGTGGAGGTCGGCAATCGATCCATCATCGGCCAGAACTACCGGATGAACGAGATCACCGGCGCGGTTCTCATCGCCCAGTTCCGTCGACTGGACCTCATCATAGAACGGCTGCGGGAAATCAAGGGCCGGCTGAAATCGAAGATCCAGGGCCTGCCGGGGCTCTCGTTCCGGCGGATCAACGACCCCGCGGGGGAATGCAACACGCTCCTCACGGTCATCCTTCCAGCGGCCGGGGTCGCGGAGAAGCTGGCACGGAAACTGGGCACGACTACGGTGTCAAAGTCCGGGTGGCACGTCTACAACAACATGGAGCAGATCCTTGGCAGGAAGATGATAACGGAGCACGGGTGTCCCTATAACTGCTCGTGCTACCCCAGCAACCAGGAATATCGCAAAGGGATGCTTCCCCGTACCGACGACCTCCTCAGCCGGGCAATCAATATCTCGGTGGGCGTGGTGGACAAGGGGTTGGGCGCGGGGTTCGGGATCCATCCCCATTCCACCGACGCGGAGATCGATCAGAAGGCGGCCGAGCTCGCGGCCGCGCTCAAAGAGAGTTCTTAGAGAAGCCTCGCAGGAAGCGCAGGTATCCCCGATTGCCGGCCTTCCACAGCAGAAACCCGACCCGCGAGACCAGCCAGTGCAGGGGCCGCGCGCCGTAGAAATACTTATAGGCGTGGATCAGCTTCTGCTGCAGCCGGTACGGGCTGATGAGCCGGGGGCGAAGCACCGCGTGACTGCCGTCGAAGTAGTCCCAGGTATCGACAAGGATGCGCTTCTGCTCGACCATCCTGGTGTACAGCTCGGTGCCGGGAATCGGAAAAAGGATGGAAAACTGCGCGGTCCGGCTCCCCGATTCCCGGCTGAAACGGATCGTCGTATCGATGGCATCCTCATCGTCGCTGTCGGCGCCCAGGATGAACATGGAGTGCACGGCAAGTCCCTCCGAGATGATCGTCTCGATCGAGCTTCTGACAACCTCCACCGTCTGTGACTTGCCGTAGTCCCGCAGCGCGGCGGGGTTGAATGACTCGACGCCGATGAAAAGCCGAGCGCACCCCGCGCGCTTCAGCAGGCGCAGCAACTCCCTGTCGCGCGCCACGTGGACGCTGAACTGGCTGTTCCACGAGAAGTCGATGTCAGCACGGATCAGCTTTTCCAGGAAGATCTTGGTCTTCTCGGGACTCGCGGCGAAATTGTCATCGTAGAAGAACCCCCAGCGAAACCCTTCGCCGTGACGGCGCAGGACTTCCTCCAGCACGAGGTCCGAATTGCGCACCCGGTAGCGCCGGCCGAACATCTTCGTCACGGAACAGAACACGCAGTCGTACGGGCAGCCGCGGGAGGCCATCATGGGTGCTATGGGAAGGTCCGGCTTGCCGCGGCGCGCCCGGACTCCCTGCAGCAGGGACAGGTCGACCATGGGCACGGTGTCGATGTCCACCCGGGGGCCGGGCACGATCCTCTCCCGCCGCCTGCCCTCGAAGACATCCCGCACCACGGACTCTCCCTCGCCTGTAACCACCTGGTCTGCATGCTGCAAGGCTTCATCCGGCAGGGCCGAAGGATGGGCGCCGCCCATGATGATCCGCGTGCGGGGTGAGGCCGCCCGGACCGCATCGGCGATGCGGTAAGCCCTGTTGGCGGTGTGAGTGATGGCAGTGATTCCCACAGCGTCCGCCGCGGCGAGGTACGGGTGGAGCCAGCCGTTTTTCTCCCGGAGCACGGGACCAAAGTCTTCCTTGAAGACACGTACCTCGTGACCCACCTCCTTCAGGATGGCTCCGAGGAAGAGGCCGCCGAGGAGAGGCAGCTTCTTGAAGAAGTAATACGTGTTGAACGGCGGCCGCGGCTCAACCAGGGCGATCTTCATGACGTTCAGCCGCCGCGCGGGCGGCTCCTTCGGTCAGGGTGCCGCGCTGGAAACCAGCTCCCGCTCCGCCGATTCCCTTTTCACCGGCAGGGCGTTGTACCAGCGGGGATCAAAGGTATAGAAGGTGGCAAACTCCTTGTTCTGCCAAAGGGGATCCATCACCTCCTTGACGCCGACCGCCCGCCGGTCCAGCCCGTCGGCCAGCGTCGTGACCAGGGTGTCTGCCCCGGGATGCGTGGGCCGGGGCGCGTGTTTCTGCACGTGGCCGCGGAAGACCTCCGGCCGGTCCACCATCATGCATGGCCGTAGCACGTTCCCGTCGTAAGGGATGCGGCTCCTGATGTCCGTGAAAAATGGGGACTTGATCACGTCGTGGAGAGATTTGTCCTTGATCGAGTCGACGGAGAAATGGCAGAACACGCACGGCTCCACCTCGGCCCTGTTGGTGATGTGAATGTACTGCTGGCCTCCCGCCATGCACCCGCCGATGAGGGCGCCGTCGTTCCAGAAGTCAGCGATGAAGAACGGCCGGGAGTTGCGGACCTTGTAGATGAACTGGCCGAGCGCTTTCCTCCGCTCGGGGGACAACATGAGGTCCAGGGTCGGGTTGCGGCCCACCGGCATGTATTGGAACACCCAGCCGATCTTCGCGCCCTTGTCGATGAGGAAATCATAGAACGCCGGGTCCAGCAGCGAGTCGATATTCCGCGATGTGGCGGTGAGCGAAACACCGAACAGGATTCCCCTGTCCTTCAGCAGGTCGAAGGCCCGCACCACGGTCTGGAAGTTTCCCCGGCCCCTGATGCCGTCGTTGGCCTCCTCGAACCCATTGATGGAAAGGAGCGGAATGACGTTGCCCAGGGCCTGCAGCCGATCGGCAACAGCTTCGGTGACCAGCGTGCCGTTGGTGTAGATCTGGAAAATCGCGTCCGGGTGAGCCTCAATCAGGTCGAAGATGTCCTTGCGCATGAAAGGCTCACCGCCCGTGAAGGTCACGAAATTGGCTCTCATCTCCTTCATCTCGCGGATGATCCTGTCCAGGAGCTCGATTGGAAGGTCGTCCCGCTTGTCGTATTCCGACGCCCAGCAGCCCTCACAGGCGAGGTTGCAGCGCTCGGTCACGCTGATGACGATGTTCGACAGGGGCGGCGCGCCGTGCTCTGCCTCGTAGTCCTTCTGCCTGCGGTCCGCAACGAAGTTGTCCAGCACAGCGTTTCGCAGGAAACGTTCGAAAACGCGGGGGTGCAGGTCGCGGGCCATGGCCCGGGCCCACTGGTAAAAGGGGTGCTCCCGCTCAATGAGCTCAGCGGTGTACGCGACGTTCTCCTTCCAGCCCGGATTGAGCGCGCAGATCACGTCGATGAGCTTCAGCATCTGTGACTTGCTCATGGAACGCAGCGCCCGGGAGAGCCACTGGGAGACAATGGTGTCCTGGATCTTCTTCTTTACGCCCATGATTCACCTCCTGGCCTGGTTGGTTGTGAGCGGCTCCAGCAGTCAAGCGAGCAGGTTCAGCGTCGGCGGCTGGGCCACATCCGCAGCGTCAAGGATCCATTTGCCTTCTGAATAGACATAGACAGCCGATGCTGGATTTTGTCAAGAGTTATTTTGGGGAGTTAAAATGCAATTTGGGCTCAGGGCGCGGCGCGGAAAAGCTCCATGTGGGAGAGCGAGACTCTTTCCATGGACTCGAAGCCGGCAGCGCGCGCCATCTCCTGTATGCTCGCCGGTGAGAGCCTGTGCGCGAGGGGCGGCCCCGTCTCCTCGGCCCTGTAGGGCCATTCCAGAACAACGACCCTCTGGCGGGCCACGCGCCGGGCCTCGGCCAGGGCCGCAGCGGGATCATCGGTCTCATGCAGCACATGTCCGAGAAAGACGATATCAAAGCTTCGATCATCGAAGGGCAGGTCCTCCACGACGGCTTCGAGGAAGCGGGCATCCGGGACGAAATGCCGCGCGCGGACCAGGAGATCACGGTCGGGGTCGATCCCCGTCGTCCGCAGAGATGCCCGTACAAATGCTTCCGCGAATACCCCTGTCCCCGTCCCGACATCGAGCACGCTCGCCGGCGCCAGACCTTCCGTGGACAGCTCGACCACGCGAGCCGTCTCCAGGAGCGCAAGACGCTCCGGGGCGCGAAGCCGCTCCGCACCCCCATGAAAGCGACGCTCGTGAGCGTCAGGAACGTCGTCTTTCACTGGAGAGCCCTATGCAACCGTCTTTCGCCTGGTGGAAAGCCCGAACACCAGATACAACGGGCAGAAGCCCGCGACCGCGGTGACCAGGAAGACCACCGCCAGAATCCCGAGCACGATGGATGCTACCGGTGAGAGCAGGTTCGTCAGATACAGCGCTGCCACGACGGCGGCGAAGACGCCCCGAATCACCCTGTCCACGACTCCCATGTTCCGCTTCATGTGAACCTCCTCTGAAGCATTCAACTGCCTCAGAAGATACGCGAACGCGGAAAACACGGCAGTGACTTCCGTCACACAGCGGCAGGATGCGGCCACATCTTCCGCAATCGGGAAAATTGTCATATAACGAAGGCGTCATGGCAACGGAAACCACCCTGGAGCTCATCAAAGACGGCGAAGTGCTTTTTGCCAGCGGAGGGAAGTGGCTTCACCCGCTCTTCGAGCTCGAACAATTCCTGAAAACACGGCGGATCAACCCCCTCGAGGCCGAGATCCGTGACAAGATCGTTGGCCGGGGCTCCGCCTTCCTCATCCTCAGGCTGGGCTTTCGAACGATCCACGCAGGAGTGCTCAGCCGCCTGGGAAAAGAAGTCCTCGACCGCGCAGGAGCCTCCTGCCGCTGGGAATCCCTTGTTGACCAGATCCAGTGCAGGACAGAAGGATTACTGAAGGACACGACCGAGCCCGAGCTCGCTTACAAGCTCCTGGCTGACCTCGCGGCCAGGGACCGGCAGCGCCAGGCGACTGGTGAAGCTCCCGACACCTCAGCCGCGACGCGATCTTCCGCTCTTGGAGGAGGCCGCCCGCCGGCCGCCTGACGCCGCTTTCGAAGCACCAGCTCGACTCTTCCCGACGGTTCGCTTTGCCTCTGCCGGCCGGGCCAAGGGGCTGGGGTGCCGGGGCTGGTAGAGACCCAGCTCGCCGCCCCC
>DATKLB010000182.1:0-13964 GCA_035542615.1 Spirochaetia bacterium
ACAGGTTAAAAGCGAGCGTTGAGCCCACGGAGCCTGCCCCGACGATCGCCACCTTGCTGGTATTCACCTCCATCAATGTGCTCCTCCCTGCAGCGGTCTAAAGATACTACAAAACCGCCGGAGCGTTTGGCGATGACCGAATGAGCGAAAAAATCTCCATTTCAGGGGATGTAACAAATTGGCGGTGCCGGTGTTTGATATTGTGAGACAGAACGGAATCTAGATTCGAGCGGGGTAAGTTTCACCTCCTTTCCTTGCCCCTTGTCTCACGGTGGGGACGGGTGTTACCTGTCCCCACATTTTTTTCCGACAGAGTTTGGAATGCCCGTCGGGAGTCAGCGTGCGTATTCTCGTGATCTCCCCCATCCCGCTCACGCAGGGCCAGGTGGAAAAAATGGCGCAGCTCGTCCTGCCGTAGATTCGCGGCGAGCTCGCGCGATTTTCCTTGCGCTCCCGAGGGGAGCGCTGTAGTATTGTCGGGTCACAGACTTCTTGGAAACGCCGCGGCGACCACGCGGAGTACGCTGTGGGACCGCGACCGCAGGAGGCGGCAGTGTCGAAGACATTCGTTGAGACGTCCACGGAGCTCCTTGAAGGGCTCGATGAGATGATCCGGGAGGGCTACTACGCCAGCAGGACCGAAGGAATAAACGATGCCATCCGGATGCTGCTCAGGCAGTACAAGCTGTCAAAGCTGCACGACAAGGATTCCCGGGCGCAGCAGACCGCTCCAAGGAGCGCGGTGGCAGGCGGAGGGACAGGGCAGGTGTGATCGGGCAGATCGTCATTGGAGTCGACGGATCGCCCAACTCCCTGACGGCGTTTCAATACGCTGTCGATCTTGCCCGCCGCCTCACGGCGACGGTGAAAACCGTTTTCGTGATCGATTCCCGAAAGACCGATCTCCCGATCATCTATACCGCCAGCCACTTCGACTACGGTTTCGAGCGGGTTTACATTCCCCCGGACCCGGGGCTGAAGGGGTTCTACGAGCAGGTTCGCAAAGACATCGCGTCGTTCGCTCAAAGCTTCCTCGACCAGTGCCGGCGTGAGGCGGATTCCGCAGCCGTGACGGCAACGGTGGTCCTTCGTGAAGGGCTTCCGTCCGGCGTGCTGGCCGATGAGACGCGCTCCGGAGACCTGCTCGTCGTCGGGCAGAAAGGCGAGCACGCCCACATCGAGAGGGCCATCGTCGGATCCACGACAGAGGACGTGGTGCGGGTCTCGCCGCGCCCCGTCCTCGTGTGCCCGGCACTTTTTCACAGCCCCCGGAAAATGCTCTTCCCCTACGACGGCAGCCCGGGGGCGGAAAAGGCTTTGCAGTTCTTCGTGAACGCCCTCGGAACGATCTGGGACGAGATGGTCGTGCTCACAATCGTCGAAGAGCTGGAGGAAAGTTTTCCCGTCGATTCCGAGCTGGGGTACCTGAGCAGCCACGGGATCCCGTACCGGTTGCTCACCGAGGCCGGCAAGCCGGTGGACATGATACCCCGCGTGGCAAAGCGTGAGGGAATCGACATGATCCTGATCGGCGCTCACGGCCGGCACAAGATCCGCGACTACCTTCTCGGCCCGACAGCTTCCCACCTCATCCGCAGGAGCGAGCTGCCGGTGCTCGTGGCGGTGTGAATCCGCCACTCCCGTGCAGCCTTCCTGGGGGACCAACGTCGAAGCCGAACGCATGGTAAAGCTGCAGGTCGAAAACCGCGACATCACCGACGAGCGCGTTCTCGATGCGCTGCGCACCGTGCCGAGGCATGCCTTCGTTCCGCAAGGCAGCCGCGCCACGGCGTACGGCGACTTCCCGGTGCCAATCGGTCACGGCCAGACCATTTCCCAGCCTTACATGGTTGCCTTCATGACGCAGGCGCTGCGCCTGACGGGCACCGAGAAGGTGCTGGAGATTGGAACCGGCAGCGGATACCAGACGGCAATCCTCGCCGTGCTCGCGGCGAACGTCTACACGGTGGAACGTATTCCGGCCCTGAGCGCGTCGGCTGAAAAAGCACTCGGCCTGCTGGGATTCACGAACGTCTTTTTTCGAACTGGCGATGGCGGCCCGGGCTGGCCCGAGCAGGCGCCGTTCGACAGGATCCTGGTGACCGCCGCCGCTCCCTCGGTGCCGACCCAGCTTCGCGGCCAGCTTGCCGACAACGGCATCCTGGTTGTCCCCGTCGGTGACTGGCGGCGCAGCCAGGTCCTTGTGACGGTGCGCAGAACGGGAGGCTCCTTCGTCTCTCAGGAGAGCATAGGGTGTCGTTTCGTTCCGCTGATCGGCGAGGGCGGTTTCGCGCTGTAGCCGCTCGCTTGACAAAGCCGCGCCCCAGTGGGCTCATTGAGGAAACATGGCATTACCAGTGTTTCGCCCTACCGTCAAGAGAAAGGACATGGGCAGTGTCTTGTCCTGCATCGTCTCCGACAAGCTCGGGCCAGGGGAGATCTCGCGAGATCTCGTCTCCCGGGTCTCGCAACTGCTCGGCCTTGCCGGCGGGGTCTCCCTCTGCAATTCGTACCTGGCGCTTTCTGCCTCCCTGGAGGCGCTTGACCTGACGACGCGGGACCCGGTGATCGTATCAGCCCTCGCGCCGTCGCTGTGGCTGCGGGTGCTCGAGGACAGGGGTCTGGTCCCCCTTGTGGCGGACGTGGATCCCGAGTCCGGATCGATGGATCATGACGAGGTGGCTCGGCTCGCGCAGAAGGGAGCGAAGGCGATCCTCGTTCACCACACGCTGGGAGTCATCTGCGACGTTGACGCCCTTAGAACGCACGGGCTCTCGATCCTGGAGGACGCGTCGCAGGGCCTCGGCGGGAAGCTCGGCGCCGATCCGTGCGGCTCGAAAGCCGACATCTGCATGATTTCCCTGTATCCCGAGGATATCGTCACCTGCGGCGGCGGAGCGCTTGCATTGGGAAGGAGCAGGCCGCTCGCCTCGGCCCTGCGCCGGGTTGTCGAGGCTTCGCCGCTGTACTCGCCGCTTCCCGATATGAACGCAGCGCTCGGGATTTCTCAGATGGCGGCGCTTGAGAACTTTGCTCGCGTCCGACGTGAGGTTGCCGCGGTATTTTCCCAGGCGCTGGCGAAGTCCCGTCATGCTGGCCTGGTCTCGAAGCTCGAAGCTGAAGGCGTGCTCTCGTCGTTCCCGGTGAGCCTGAGGGACGGTATGAAAGAGGCGCGGCAGTACGCCCTGAGAAAAAGCGTCGACACGCACCCGGCGTTCGCAGCGTCGATAGCTGCGCTCGACGATGGTCCGGCGACCCACTGCTCCAACGCGCGTTCGCTCGTGCTGCGCTGCGTCCTCTTTCCCCTCTACCCGACGCTGGGAAAGCGCGACGTGGAGGCAGTCTGCAAGGTGCTGGCGACACTGCCCTAGTCTAGACTAGGCCGGGGAGCGACGGCAAGGCCTCCTCCCTTGCCTTCCCGCCGTGGCGCAACTATAGTTAGCGCACATGGCTGCCAGTCTCCGGCAAATGCGCAAGGTGCTCGTCGTCATCAACTCGCAAAAGGACGACGTGAGGAGCGTCGTGCGCACGATCAAGGATTTTGCGCGCGCCCGGGGCGCGGAGGCGGTGTTCATCGATTATACCAACCACACCGGCAGGGAGACTCTCGCCGACGTGGATCTGGCTATCACTCTGGGGGGAGACGGGACCCTGCTTTCCTGCGCCCGCATGCTGGCGCAATCGCGTGCAAGCGGAAACGAAATACCCATTCTCGCGGTGAACATGGGGGACTTCGGGTTCATCACGGAAGTCTCGCGAAACGAGCTGGTCGACACGTGGGAAAAGTATCTCGCCGGGCAGCTCTCCATCGGCCAGCGCGTCATGCTGTCCGTGACAGTGGTGCGGGAGGGCAAGGAGATCGGCGCATTCCTCGGGCTCAATGAGGCTGTCATTGGGATTGGAGGAATCTCGCGCATGATCCGGCTGAAGATCTTTTTCTCCGACCAGTATCTGGGCAGGTATCGCGCGGACGGCGTCATTGTAGCCACCCCCACGGGCTCCACGGCCTACTCAATGGCTGCCGGCGGTCCCATTCTCCACCCCGAGATGGAAGCGTTCATCCTCACGCCCATCTGCCCTTTCAGCCTGTCGAACCGTCCGACTGTTGTGCCGTCTTCCGTGGTGCTGCGCATCGAGGTGGAGGAGCCGCAGAAAGCGGAAACCGTCCTTACCATCGACGGGCAGGAAACGTTCTTCCTCCGTCCGCGGGACAGCATCATGATGCGACGCGCGGAACAGAAGACTCTGATCGTCCGGACCGACCGTCGCGGCTTTTATGAGGTTCTCAGGACCAAGCTGAACTGGGCGGGAGAGCCGAATGCTTGAGGAGCTTCACGTCCATAACTACGCGATCATCGACAAGCTGCAGGTGCGGTTCACCGAGGGTCTGAACGTTCTCAGCGGCGAGACGGGGGCCGGCAAATCGATCCTGGTTGGCGCCTTGGGTCTGCTCCTCGGCGACAGGACGGACACATCCATCATCAGGTCAGGGGCGGAGGAGACCAGCGTATCGGGAATCGTTTCCCTGGCAGGCAACGGGGAGGCCGTGCAATGGCTTGCCGGGCGGGGGATCGAGCCGGAGGATGGAGCTGTCATCGTCCGTCGAAGTCTGAAATCCAACGGCCGCGGATCGCTTTTCATCCAGTCCTCGCCGGTCACCCGGGCAGACCTGCATGATTTTTCCTCCCTCCTTTTCGACCTGCACGGGCAGCATGAGCACCAGTCCCTGCTGGACCTGGAGAACCATAGACGACTGGTGGACCGGTGGGCGGGCACCGAGGAGCTGGCCGAGCGTTTTCACTCCCTGTACGCGGAGCTTGTGTCCCTGCGGGAGCGCCTGTCCTCGCTTGTCGGCGATGAGCGCGAACGCCTTCGCCGCATCGACCTTCTCACGTACGCGGTCAACGAAATCAAGTCACTCGCACCCCGCGTGGGGGAGGAGGAGGAGCTGGAAAAGGAGCTGGCCATCCTCGTGCATCACGAAAAGCTGTTCACTCTCCTGGAGGAAGCGCACACGGCGGTGGCGGAAAGCGCCGGGGGAGTGCTGGCTCCGCTTCGAAGAACGCGCCATGCAATGGAGGAGATCCTCGGGATCGATCCCTCCCTCTCCAAGCTGTCGCATCAGCTCGAGGATGCCTTCTACGAAATCGAAGACTTTGCGGAGAATATCCGCCAGTACAAGTCCCGCACGGATTTCAGTCCGAGCCGGCTGGACGAGGTGCAATCGCGGCTCTCGGCGCTGCGCCTGCTTGAGAAAAAGTACGGCGACACCGTGGAGAAAGTCCTCGAGTACTGCCGCGCCGGCGAGCAGGAGCTCTCCGGCATGGAGAACTACGAGGAAGAGAAGAAAAGCATAGAGGCTGAGATCGCTCGGACGGAGAAGGAGATTGCCGGCGTCGCGCGGGAGCTTTCCGACAAGAGAAAAGCGGGGGGCCTGGATCTGCAGAAGCGGATCGAGTCCGAGCTGCGGGTCCTGGGGATGCCCAAGGTCAGCTTCCGCGTTCTCATTCAGGACGCGGCGCGGGCGGACGGCACGCCCGTTCTGACGCAGTGGGGGAAGGATGCGATCGAGTTCGTGATTTCTCCCAATCTCGGGGAACCGTTCAAGAAGCTGCGCGCCATTGCCTCGGGCGGAGAGTTGTCGCGCGTCATGCTCGCCATCAAAGGCGTTCTCGCGGAATCCGACCACGTGAGCTCGCTCGTCTTCGACGAGGTCGACGCCGGGATCGGGGGTGAGGTCGCCCTGGCCGTCGGGGAGCGACTCGCTGCTCTTTCGCGGCATAAGCAGGTGCTGTGCATAACGCACCTTGCCACCATCGCGGTGCGAGCCGATAATCATCTCAAGATCGAGAAGATCGCTCAATCGGGCCGCACGGTTACCCGCGTGGAAAAGGTCACCGGTGCGGCGCGTCGGGAGGAGATCGCGCGGATGCTGGCGGGGGACCGAAAGGGAGAGCTCTCCCTCCAGCATGCCGGTGAGCTGCTCGCGAAGTACGGTCCGCGGAAAGACGAGGCGCGATGAAAAAACCCAGCGAGGAAGCCAGGCGGCGGTACATTGACTACATCAAGGACTACAAGAGCGCCATCGATGCGGCGTTGGACAGGGAGAAGAAAGTCAGGGAAGAAATCGCTGCCGGGGTGGAGGGGGCCAGTTTCAAAAGGCTAGCGCTCGCGGATGACAACCTGAACCTCGTTGCCCAGTTCCTCCTGATGAACTCGCTCTCCCTGTCTTTCCTCGGGGTCAAGAACGAAGTCTATCTGAACGAGGGGCGAAAGTGCATCTACAAAGCGCTTATCGCGCTGGAGGAGATCCTCTCGCCGTTGATCGACGCTCCGTTCTCCGATTATGAGCAGGGACTCGAGACAATCGCCACGCTCTCGGACGAGGACAAGTACAACCTGGTGCGCAAGCTCGGGTTCACGATCGATTCCCTGGTGGAGGGCTACGGGGAAAACTCCAAGTGGAAGTGGTCCTTCGTGGAGCTGGAGGGTCGGTTCGCGGTGGTTGCCAAGAACCTCCTCAACCTCAAGACGTTCGTTGCCGGCATGGACCCGCGGATCGAAGGGTTTTCGTCCCGCATGGCGCACCTGGGGCTTGCCCGTGAGCTCCTGCAGCAGGCCGCCGACAGGTACCGGGAGAAGTACGAGCTGTCCACCATGCGCATCGACGACATCAAGGCGGGGATCAACTTTCTTGCCGCGGTCCGCAGGCTCCACATCGTGCTGGGAGAGTCGGAGCAGGCCGATGTTGTCAAGAAGAAAGCTGACATCTGGCGGACGAAGATGGAGAACGATCTCAAGAAGGCTGAAACTCCGAAACGATAGGGGCTTTTTGCCCTAGAAAAACAAAGTCCCCGGGATCCTTTCACGGTGAGCATCTCGGCCCAGGCTTCGAGCCCGATCCTCGTCAAAACTGACGATCTCACGCGCTGATCCCGCAACCAGAGTGCGGGCGTCCACACCTCCCAGCGCTGACTTACCGCGCTTGCCTGATCCTTGCCTCCACGCTGCGTGCCTTTGCTGGCCCACAAGGCTTGTCCGGACTTCGTGGGCGAGCCCATGATGAGTCACGAAATGGGGGGCAGCCTGAACCCAGAAGAGATTCGGGCTCAGCCCGCCAGAACTGCAGAACTACTGAAGATCTCGCACGAAAGAGCCAAGGCGGCAGGTCACATCGCTACAGGCGAAATCGTATAATGTCTGCCAAATGCCACTGCCATGCCTTGCGTTGTTGACCGAACGACTTGCCCTTCCGTGGTGATCTTTGCCTTGCCGGGGAAGTCAATGACTGGTTCGACCGGAGAAATCGAAAGATAAAGGGTGATCTTTACTTTTTCTCCGGTCGGCAATGGCACTTCCATGGGAAAAAAGGCTCCTCCCGCGGAGATGTCCTGCGTGGATAGCTCGAATACCCTTTCCGCGCCAGTTGACTGAACAACAGCAAATGCCTTCAGTGAAAAGCGCTTCAACCGTCTTCTTTCAGATCCGCTTCTGTCTTCCATATGCGCACGTCTTCCGTTCAAAAAGGCAAGAGATGCGCCATTGGCCTGAGAGTCCTGCGACACATAATCAGGTGTTCAAAATTGGCTTTTGGGGAGAGGACTGCCCAAGTCCGACAACTGGCCCTGTGGAGCAGAATAAGAAAAGACATTCGCGTTTCATACAACTTCTTCATTCTCCTTCCCAACCTAGAAAAAACCTGTTTCCAGAGTCAATGTTACACGGCTCTATTGGAGTCCTCCTCCTCTCTCTCCGCCACGCTCGCCTGGCGGAGCAGGTCCTGAAACTCTTCCGAGCTCAATCTACGCTTGAGACAGGTGCGTGCGATCCTCGAGAGCAGGGACCATCTCGATCGGTAGAGTTCGCGCGCGACTTTCAATTTTCCCTCTGTCAAAGCGCGCTTGATCGCATCGAGGACGGATTGGGGACTGGACATTTTGGCACCTCCCCGGCGACAGGAAAACCGCCGCGAACGCGGTTTCCAGGCGGTGCTCCCGCCTTGTCCCTGGCGCTCGGATCCCCTCCCACCGGCGATGCAGAACAGACTCTAGACGCTGTGAGTCCAGTCGTCAAGGGGATCTGCCAAGGTGCGTGTCAAACTGCCACGCTTGTCCGCGTGCCGGCCGAGGAGGACCCCAGGGGCGATACGTGACCCTCGAAGAAAGCCGGCAAGACAGAGCACGGCCGTGGTAGGATACCCCGAGGGAAAGGCGGGCAGTTGAACCTAAAGCGATTCTCCACTCGCAGCAATGGAATCCTGCTTGCCTTTGTCATAGTATTTGCCGTGGCGCTTGCTCTGGAGGTCCATATCAGCAACACTGCTATTGAAACAACTTCCTACGAGGTCAGATCCTCCAGGTTGCCATCTTCGTTTGACGGGTTCTGTATCGTTCAAATCTCGGACGTTCACAATCACCAATTTGGTCCGCGCCAATCAGAACTCCTGGCTTTGGCACGTGAAGCTCACCCCGATATGATAGCGATTACCGGTGACCTCGTAGACAGCGGAAGGTGGCAGACCTACAGCCCCGATCTCGCGCTTGGGCTTTCAGCCCTTGCCCCTGCTTACTTTGTGACCGGGAACTGGGAGATGCCCAGCTACAAACCCATCCCTGAATTGCTCGAGTCACTTGAGAACTCGGGGGTCAACGTGCTTCGCGGGCGCAGCGCGCTCATTCATCGGGGAAAGGATTCTATCGCGGTTGCTGGGATCGATGACCCTGACGCGTTCGGGCAAGAGGGAGCATCAGAGACAGAAGAGATCCGTCCGTGGAGCAAGATGCTATCTGACGTCAGGGAAAATATCAGACAGGGTCTTTTTACCGTATTGCTCTCGCATCGACCGGAGCTCATCTCATATTATGCAAGAGCCGGTTTTGACGTCGTGCTCACGGGTCATGCCCATGGAGGCCAGATTCGACTTCCTTTCATTGGAGCGCTTTATGCCCCGAACCAAAGATTGCTGCCCCGCTATACCTCCGGCGTCCATACCGTGGCCGCAACGACTATGATCGTGAGCCGCGGATTGGGTAGCACCCATATCCACGTGCGGTTTCTCAACCGGCCTGAGATTGTTGTTGTCAGATTGCGAAAGTCCGATTGACCACGATAGCGAGGAGCTGCGATGACCTTCGCGCAGGTGCGTGAGCAACTCGCCCAAAATACTGGAATCTGCGCAGACGGGCCCGAAGGTGGCCCAAACGGCGGCGGCAGCGGATATCCAACTCTCAGAGGAGACTCTGGAGGAAATCGAGCAGATCATGCAGGCTGCTGTGCCTGCCTATCGCCGGAAAGCCCGGCGACAATTCTAGATCGAGAGGAGGGACCTGGCCTCACTGTGCGAAATGGTGCTGGTCTCAGTGAAGGCTGGATTGGAGAAAGCCTTGCTCCTCGACGTACTGGAGCAGACGGCGGTGCTCACGTCAGGCCACAAGGATTTTGGACTGGTTCTGAGGCAGGCGGCTGAGGTCTCGGTATCCATGCAGCAGCGGCTCACCAGATGTACACCGCCGCACTAGCAAAGGCGATGGACGGGGATTTTTCGATCATGATCAAGTTCATGCAAGAGTTGGCCAGTGCATCTGGACAGGGATAAGGCGACACGACAGGAGCGAGGTCTCTTTGACGTGTTGAGCCACCAGGTTCTTGCCATGCCTGTTGCTCCGTAACTTTGCGCAGAATGCGGCTTTTTCTACTCAGCGCGGCCAGGGCGTACGATCCCGAGGCTTGCCGGATCCTTGTCGTGTCTTTTTGCTCGTCGCCGCGCCACCCGCAGGGTAAGTCTCTGGTACCACGCCAACAGCTTGCGCCAATAGCGTTTGAAATCGGTCATTCCGCTCCGCCTTCCGTCCCGAGAAGATTCGGGCGCTCCGTGCTCATTCTTCCCGCCCACCGCACACGTTGTCGCGCCATGCTAGCCTTTGATGAAGTCTGGATTAATTCTTTGTGAAATCAAAGAGCTCCGGCCGGCGGACTCGATCTCTGGACTCTGAACGAGTCGCGGCGGACCCGCCAGCCTATTTCCGCTTCTTCAAATCCTGCAGCGAATCATGGGGGAGAAGCTCGCCGACGCTCGAGGTGATATACGATGGTTCCCTTCCCGCAAAGAAGACCGGCGTCTCGGGAGGGCAAAACTCTCCAAGTACCTGTCGGCATGCGCCGCAGGGGGCGACCGGAACGTCGGAGCGGGGGCAGCATACGGCGACAGCCGTGAACTCTTTCTTTCCCTGCGAGACGGCGGAAAAAACCGCGCTTCTTTCAGCGCAGCAGGCAAGCCCGTAGGATCTGTTCTCGACGTTGGTTCCTGTGATGACCGTGCCGTCAGCGCAGAGGAGTGCCGCACCCACCGGAAAGAGGGAGTACGGGGAGTACGAGTTTCTCGCAGCTTCCCGTGCGCGTGAGACGAGCTCTTCAGGACCAGGATTTCTCATTGACAAACACCCTCCCCGCTGAATAGGCTTGCCGGGCAGCCACACCAGCGGCCGCAAACCCGCATGAAGAACCGGAGACCGGCAAGCGTTTTTTTTACGGCAGTCCTCCTCATCGTACTGTATTTTGCTCTCTTTCCCTATCCCCTGGGAAAAGAGCTGGTTGCAAAGCCCTCCTGGGCAGTCGACATCGCCACGACGTCGTCGAACAGCGCCGCCGGCGACCTGCCCGGATCAGGGGATGAGGGAATCTCGCCGTTCCAGCTGGGAGACCTTTTCGGCTACGTCGGGCCGGAGGGAAAGCTTGTTCATGTCGGACAACGGCTGTTCCAGACCGCACTCTCGCAGACGGGCTATATCAACTACACCCGCGTCGGGACGGACTGGATCATGCGGGATCCCCATGGAGCGCGGCTTCTCGCATTCTCCGGCTTCGGGTACCCTCTCCTGAGCCCAGACGGCCGGCGGGTGCTCGTGGTCAGTCCCGACTCGACAGGCCTGCGGGAAGTCGACGGGAATGGAGACACCGCCTGGTCGCGGGACTTCCCTGCGACCATG
Source organism: Spirochaetia bacterium (assembly GCA_035542615.1). GTDB lineage: Bacteria > Spirochaetota > Spirochaetia > SZUA-6 > Fen-1364 > Fen-1364. The sequence goes on from DATKLB010000182.1 coordinate 10,986, forward strand.
ACCTCGGTTTCTCTCCAGGGGGATTTTTTGCTGGTCGGCCTCCTGAACGGCTCGCTCCAGCTCCTTGGCAGAAACGGAAGACCGATCTTTCAGGCGCCTCCCTCCCCGAGCCGCATCCCGGTCATCTACGGATGTGCTGTCACGAACGATGGCGCATTCATCGCTTCGGTATCCGGCCTTGAACCGCAGGTCCTCACCGTCCTGGGACGAAACGGCCTCTCATACACGGGGGCTCTTCGCGAGATCTTGTCCACCGACTATCGCCGTGAGGTACGCGTCGGATTTTCTCCTGACTCCCGCTGCCTCTACTACGAAGACGGTCGGGGGGTCGGGCTTGTCGAGCCGTCCTCGGGACGGACATCATCGCTTTCCTTTTCCGGGAAGCTCGCGGGTTGCGCCTTTCTCAAAATCGGCGGGTTGGCTGCGTTCGCGGGGCGCGACGGAGGGCGCGTGGATCTGCGAGTGGTCTCTCCGTTTGTCGCCACCTTCAGCTCCGAGACCTTCACCGCCGGGGACTTTTTTCTCGGAACCATCGGAGGGCAGCTTCTCCTGGGGCTGGACGGCCGGCTTCTCCGCGTCGATATCAAGGCACTGTGATGACTGTGATGCGGACTGCGTTCCTGATGTTCGCCGTCCCGGTTCTTCTCCTCGCCGCTGCGCTTCCGGTGCGGGCCCTGGACTGGCCTGTTCAGAAGAGGATCATCATCGGGACATTCGGGCAGGACCGCGGCAACCGCTTTCTCGACGGGCTGGACATCGGCGGCGGCGAGCAGGAGGTGCGCGCCGTCCTTCCCGGCGAGCTGGCCTTCCGCTACGACGAGAACGAAGACTACACATCGATGCCCCGCGGGCTGGGCAGCTTCATCGTGCTGCAGCACGACGGGAGGATCGAGACCATTGCGGGCACACTGAAAAAAGGCTCCCTTGGTCCGCTGAAAACAAAGTACGCGGCAGGAGACGTCTTGGGAACGAGCGGAGATACCGGCTATTCGGATGGCACGCACGTCCACTTTTCGCTCTATGACGAGGAGACCGCCTCATTCCTGAACCCGCTTTCCCTCCTGCCGCAGGTGGCGAGCACTCAGCAACCCGTGATCAAGAGAGTACTCGTCTCCATCGGGGACACCACCGTGACGCTGGAGAACGGGGCAAAGGTTCCCCACGGCCGGGCCGAGGTCATCGCAGAGGCCTATGACTTTCGCCAGGACGTGAAGTTTCTCTGGCCCCTGGGTCTCTACGGCGTGCGCATGAGCCTCGACGGCAAGGAGGTGTCGAGGATCCTCTTCGACTCTCTCCAGGAGGCGGATGGTCGCCTGAGCCTGGGCTCCGGAAAGCTGCCGCTGGGGAGTGTCTATACGACCGAAGGTCTTCTGCGCTGCGGAACGGTCGAGCTTCGGGCCGGCAGCAGTCATCTCATCCTTTCCGTCCGTGATTACTACGGCAGCGAAACCACAAAGGAATTTTCCTTCACAGTCCGAGAATGAAGTATGTCGCGGCCGCCTCAGCGGCCGTGAACGCAAGCAACGGAGGCTGTGATGCCGAAGACATATTCTTCGCTGCCCGGTGTGGAACGCTTTCGGACCGTTCCGTGTCCCCTGTGCGGCGCCGACGAGCCAGTTCCCTTTCTTTCGTGCGACGGATTCTCATTTGTTCGCTGCGTGGCGTGTCGGGCCGTCTACCAGAGGCCGACCCCCGTTTTCGAGGACCTGCGCAAGCGGTATGGGGAGGGGTACTTCGTCTACGAACACGAGAACGAGCGCAACTTCTTCAATCTCATGAAGCTCGGTCTGAGTGATGTAGATTTCGAGGCCAGGACCGGAGATCTTCCAAATCCCAGGACATTTCTCGACATCGGCTGCGCAACGGGGATGCTTCTTGCATCGATGCGTGACAAGGGCTGGGTCGTGAAAGGCGTTGATGTCTGCAGAGAGTCTGCGGAATACGGCAGGCGCCACCGCGGTGTGGACATATTCCCCGGAACCCTCGAGGAAGCCGGATTCCCTGATGAGAGTTTCTCCGTCATCCATTTCTCGCACCTGATCGAGCACGTGCCCGATCCGCGGGGTTTTCTCGTCGAAGTGCGGCGCATATTGAAAAAGGACGGGTTAGCGGTCATCACCACTCCCAACGTGGACGGATTCCAGGCGAGGCTCTTCGGGTCCGGCTGGCGGTCAGCGATTGCGGATCACCTGGTGCTCTTCTCACGACGCACCCTCGGAAGGCTTCTTCGGGACTCGGGCTTCGAAATCCTGACGACAGTGACCTGGGGCGGGCTGGCGATGGGAACCGCTCCCCGTCTGGTCAAGAGGCCGATCGACAGGCTTGCCAAAAAGCTCGGTTTCGGGGATGTCGTACTTTTCCTGACAGAGAAGCGTGCCGCATGAGGGAGAGCTACTTCTTTATTGTCACCAATTTGTCGAACTGGATCATCTGAAAGGTCTTGAAGAGCGCATCGCTGCAGGCGACGATCTGCAGCGTCCTGCCGCCGTCAGCGAGTTTTTTGCGGAAGAGCAGGATCTTGCCGAGCGCGGACGAGTTGATCGACGGCGTCTGGGAAAGATCCAGGGAGACGGTGAGATACTGTCCCGAGGCGAGCTGCTCCAGCCGAAAGTGAAACTCATTTGTCGCTTCCCCTGACAGAGACCCGTTGACGGCGAGAATGACCTCATCCCGGGAAACCTCTTTCTGCACGATCATGTTACCCTCTTTCCGCGCCAATGCTTTCCAGCTCGGGCCTCGTGACAAGCTCGAGGTGGTACGTGACCTCTTCCGTGTGCCTCTCCAGGCGGGTCGAGATCTTCCAGACCCGGTAGACGATCATTCGCGAGGTCGGCAAAGGAAGCGGGAGCGGCTTGCCGTTCAGGTCCACGAGCTGGTTCACTCTCAGCTCGTTCTCGATCTCCCTTTCATCCCCCTCCGGGTATCTCACAAGCAAATCCGTGTTTCTGCCGCTCACATTCGTCTCTCAGGAGGGAGTAT
>DATKLB010000183.1:0-3072 GCA_035542615.1 Spirochaetia bacterium
TCGCGGGGCAGCGGGTCCTCACCAGCTTCGACAAGGGAATCGCGGGGTTCACGTGGCTCATGATCCGCTTCATGGTGGTGATGGTGCTCGTCGTGTTCCTCATCATCGGGCTCACCAAGCACAACTGGATGGACGCCCTCCTGTTCGGGCTCTCGGTGGCCGTCGGCCTGACCCCGGAGATGCTTCCCATGATCGTGACGGTCAACCTGGCAAAGGGCGCGCTGGCGATGTCCCGCAAGAAGGCCATCGTCAAGCGGTTGAACTCCATCCAGAACTTCGGCGCCATCGACGTGCTCTGCACGGACAAGACGGGAACGCTCACGCAGGACAAGGTCGTATTGGAAAAGCACGTGGATGTGACAGGCCGGCCCAGCGATGAGGTTCTGCGCTACGCCTGGATGAACAGCTACTACCAGACGGGTCTGAGGAACCTCCTGGACAGGTCCGTGCTGTCCCACACCGAGTTCGAGGTGGAGACCAGGTGCCGCAAGGTTGACGAGATCCCCTTCGACTTCACGAGAAAGCGCATGTCCGTTGTCGTTGAATACGAGGGAGACCACGTCATGATCTGCAAGGGCGCCGTGGAGGACGTTTTCAAGGTCTGCACGAGCTACCAGGTGGATGAAGACGTCAACCCCCTCCTTGACGTGATCAAGGAAGATGTGCTGGAGGATTACGGGGCGCTCAGCGCGGACGGCTACCGGGTGCTCGCAATTGCCTACCGCGAATTTCCCAGGGACAAGGAGACGTTTGCCGCCTCGGATGAGAAGGAAATGATCCTCCTGGGGTACATCGCTTTCTTCGATCCCCCCAAGGAGTCGACGCCGCAGGCCATCAAGGCACTGAAGGATGCGGGCGTGTCCGTGAAGATCCTCACCGGAGACAACGATCTTGTCACCCGGAAGGTGTGCAAGGACGTGGGAATCGACGTGCAGAACTTCGTCGTCGGTGCGCAGCTCCAGGGCCTTTCCCAGGAGAACATCGCGGAGCTGGCCGAGCACACCACCGTGTTCGCCCGCCTCTCTCCCACCCAGAAAGAGCAGATCATCCAGGCCCTGCAGAGCAAGGGTCACGTGGTGGGGTTCCTGGGAGACGGAATCAACGACGCTCCGGCGCTGAAGCGTGCGGACGTGGGAATATCGGTGGACACCGCGGTGGACGTGGCCAAGGAAGCCGCGGACATCGTGCTGTTGGAAAAGAGCCTCATGGTCCTGGACAACGGCATCATCGAGGGCAGGAAGGTCTTCGGAAACATCATCAAATACATCCGCATGGGCGCGAGCTCCAATTTCGGGAACATGTTCAGCGTTGTCGGCGGCAGCTTCTTCCTCCCATTCCTTCCCATGCTGCCCATCCAGGTGCTCATGAACAACATGCTGTACGACATCTCCCAGATCGGCATCCCGTCGGACACGGTGGACCCCGAGTTCACGAAAGTCCCCCGCAGGTGGAACATCGGGAACATCCGGCGCTTCATGATTTTCATCGGACCCATGAGCTCGATCTTCGACTACTCCACGTTTCTGCTCATGCTGTTCTTCTTCGGGGTGATCGCCTGGAAGGCTCCCGGGACGACTGACGCAGCGAAGTCCTATTACGAGGCGCTCTTCCACACGGGATGGTTCGTGGAGTCCATCCTTACGCAGACGCTGATCGTGCACGTGATCAGGACACGAAAGATCCCCTTCATTCAGAGCAGGGCGAGCCCGGTGATGTTCTTCTTCACGTTCCTGGTCATGGCCATCGGCGCCTACCTCCCCTATTCCCCCGTGGCCCGCGATCTCGGCTTCGTGCCTCTTCCCGCCATCTACTGGGCCTGGATCGCCCTGTTCCTGGTCCTGTACTGCACTCTCACCCACTTCGTGAAGACCTGGTTCTTCCGCACGTTCGGAGTCGACTGATGAAGAGCCTCCTCGATGCGCTGCAGGAAGGGAGACTGATCGAGCTCCCGGAAACGGACAAGGAAAAGAGTCTCCAGCTCCTGGCAACCCTGATCGAGGCGATCCCGGCTGTCAGGAGCGGCCTGGATTTCGCCGGCATAGTGCTCGCCAGGGAAAAGCTTGCCAACACGTCCATCGGGCACGGCTGGGCCTGCCCGCACGGCCGGGTGCCGGGGGAAGGAGAGCTCTTGTGCGCCATCGGCTGGAGCCCGGCGGGCATCGACTATGGAGGTGTGGACGGCAAGCCTGTCCACATCGCCATCATGCACTACATCCCGGACTCCCAGAAAAACACCTATCTCAAGGAGATCTCCAGCCTCGCGAAGGCAATCGAGAAGAACCCGGCTCTCGGAGAGCTGTCCAACGCGAAAGAGCTGGGCGAAGTCCGCTCCCGGCTGATCGACCTGCTCACGGCTGCCGTGGAGAGCGCACTCCCTGACGTAAAAGCGCGCATGATCCAACTGGAGGCCAAGCACGCCGTCTCCGCGTACGCGGAGACCCTGCCGGCTGAGCATCTTGCGGCCCTGAACCTGATCCCGCTCTCGGTCGTCATTATGCCGGGCGCCCGGCCGCTGGTTCTTTCCCAGGACAAGGAAATCATCCCGCTCATCGAGGCCTCCAGCGACATTGCCGGTCCCCTGGCAGCGCGCGTTCCATTCGACCGCTCGGGATACAGGATCCTGACGCGCTCGGTGGCGACATTCCAACCGGACCGGCTGCTCTACGATTGCATCGCCGTGAAGCTCGCGAACGGCGCGCAGAAAAAATAGTACCCTGGCTTCATGACAACGAGGCCTGAAACGGACAGGCCGCGGGCGGGATTGCCTCTTCTCACGGCACTTCGTAAAACCCCTTTCCCTCGGCCGCCAGACGGCTGATGAGCGGGGCAGGAACGAAGCGGCTCCCGATGGCGCGCGCGAAAAGCTCCATGAGATCACGAGCCCTGCCGATACCCAGCTCATCCTCGGCCCAGCGCAGGAGCCCGCCGCGAAACGGGGGAAATCCAGTCCCCAGGATGAGGGCAAGGTCAAGGTCACGCGGCGATGAGACGACGCCCTCGTCCAGAGCGCGGGCGGCTTCGTTGAGCATGGCGAGCAGCGGCCTGTGCACCACATCGAAGCTCGAGGCGCTC
>DATKLB010000184.1:0-3949 GCA_035542615.1 Spirochaetia bacterium
TGGACCTGGTCAAGAGGCTGCGAAAATGGAAGTACACGGAAGTCTACAGCGACGGAGCCCGAAAGGACGTTCCCAGCTATGTTTCCGGAACCGAGTCGACGAGCGTATCGCCTCAGACGATCGATGAAGACATCCGCGCCGGAAAGCAGGCCTCTGCCTCGCGCGCGTTTTATTCGGAGCTCTCGGGTTTCGCTGCATCCCTTTTCGCGGGGTATGTCAGCGACGGCGCAATGAATCTGGGCGAGGTCACCGTATGGGTGAAGAAAACCATCCAGATGGTGCACGACAACAGGGACTCGCTTCTGCGCTTTGTCGACAGGAACGCGGAAGGAGACAGGTACCTGATCAGTCACGCCGTCAACACGACCATCCTTTCGATTGCGATCGGCGAGTATCTGAAAGCTCCTCCTCATCGCCTCATCGAGCTGGGCAATGCCTGCCTTGTCCACGAGATCGGGATGTTCAAGCTGCCCGTCGAGCTGCGCCGCTCCGCGCAGCCGCTCAACGATGAGCAGCGAAAGCTTCTGTCGACTCACACCCTCGTCGGGTACAGGATCCTGAAGGGCATATCCGCGCCCGAAAACGTCGCCCTGGCGGCGCTCGAGCATCACGAGAGATTCGACGGCTCCGGCTATCCCCGGGGGCTTTCCGGGGACAAGATCACGGAGTACGCGAAGATCATCGCGGTGGCCTGCTCGTACGACGCAATGATTTCGAGCCGACCGTTCAAAACCGAGGCCCTGGACGGACACTCCTCCATCAGGGACCTTCTGCAGAAGAACCGCGGTCACTACGACGATCGCGTGCTCAAGGCGTTCGTGTACACTCTGTCCGTCTATCCCGTGGGCACAGCCGTTCTGCTCTCCGACAGCAGCAAGGGTCTGGTGACAAAGACCGACCCTTTGCGGCCTCGCTGTCCCATCGTCAGAGTGCTCGTCGATCCCAAGGGCAAGAAGCTCGCCGACCCCCCGCTGATCCAGATCACGGAAGGCAAAGGCCTGGGCATCGCGCGCGTTCTTGCGGCCGAGGAAGCGAAGATCATCAGGGAAATGGCATGAATGTCCGCGTATCCTGCCCCGGCGGGCAGACGCGGGAGTTTCCTGCCGGCACTCCTGTGCGCGAAGCCCTGGCGGATCCGTCATGTGCAGGGAGCTCGCACCCTGTCGTGGCGGCCCGGCTCAACAATCAGGTCGTGAGCCTCGAATCTCCGCTGACGGTAAACTGCCAGGTTTCGCCCGTTGACCTTGCCAGCCGGGAAGGTACTCTCATCTACCGCAAGTCGCTGTGCTTTCTCCTGTCCATGGCCTGCAAGAAGGTTTTCCCTCGCCGCAGGCTCGTGATCGGGCATTCGCTGGGACAAAGCTACTATTATCATTTCGATGGCGTCGACGCGCTTTCTGATGAAGACCTGAAGCGCATCGACTCCAGCATGCGCGATATCGTGGATCGCGACGTCCCCATCCGCTCGCTTACCCTTTCGTACCACGAAGCAGTAGAATATTTCGACAAGCACCAGCAGCCCGACACGGTCCTTCTGCTGGGGAACAGGAATGACCCGGCAATCAGGGTGAGCTCCTGCGAGGGATACCTAGACCTCTTTCATGGCCCCCTCGTTCCATCCACAGCGCTCCTCCCGGTTTTCTCGATCCGGGGCTATCCGCCCGGATTTCTTCTGCGCTATCCTCCGTCTGAAGATCCCGCTCATATGGGTCCGTTTCAGGACAACCCTGTCCTGTTCTCGATCTATCAGGAGCACAAGAGCTGGGGCAAAATCCTTCAGGTGAGCTCGGTGGGCAGGCTCGACGAGCTGATCCGCGACGGCGGAATTCACGAGTTCGTTCAGGTGGCGGAGGCCCTGCAGGACAAGAAAATCGCCGAGATCGCCGACAGGATCAACGCAAAGAGAGACATGACGCGCCTGGTCCTGATCGCGGGTCCGTCCTCTTCAGGGAAGACCACGTTCTCAAAGAAGCTGATGATCCAGCTCCGCGTGGTGGGCAGGAACCCCGTGACCATCTCCCTCGATGACTACTACAAGCCGAACACGCTGACTCCGCTCGACGATGAAGGCAAGCCTGACTATGAGTCGCTGGAAGCGCTCGATGTCGAACTGCTCAACCAGCATCTCGTCGGCCTGCTGCGGGGGGAAGAGATCGAGACCCCGGTCTTCGATTTTCATGCCGGGGCGCGCAAGCCTGCGGGCAGGCGCATGCGGCTTCCCGATCGAGCGATCCTGATGCTGGAGGGGATCCATGGGTTGAACGATGCGCTGACGCCGCTCGTGGAGAAGAGCCAGAAGCACAAGGTCTACGTGTCCGCCCTGACGCAGCTGAACCTCGACGACCACAACAGGATCGCCACCACAGACAATCGGCTGATCAGGAGGATGGTGAGGGACAACCAGTTCCGGGGGCATTCGGCCGCGCAGACACTGTCGATGTGGCCCTCGGTGCGTCGGGGGGAGGATCGGAACATCTTCCCCTTCCAGAATGGAGCTGATTCGGCGTTCAACTCGGCGCTCGACTATGAGCTGGCGGTGCTCAAGGTCTATGCCGAACCGCTGCTCTCCTCGGTCAAGCCTGAAGTCCCCGAGTACCAGGCCGCACGATCGCTTCTGTCATTCCTGGGGAACTTCGCCCCGCTTCATCCTCGCTGGGTACCGGCGACCTCGATCCTGCGGGAGTTCATTGGCGAAAGTGCGTTCAAATACTAGGACTAGGGGTCAATCCAGCTCTACGGACTGCCCGAGAGAGGGCACCGCCGCGTTCCAGCCCTTTCTCTCCTCGAGGGTCGCGCGGAAATGCTCTGCCACCTGCGGCTCGCCATGGATCACGAATGACCGGCGGGGAGCACGCTTGAGGAACCCCGCCCATCGCAGAAGCTCCTCGCGATCCGCGTGTCCCGAGAATCCTTCGATCCGGCAGATCCGCGCCTTCACCGGGAGCGTCGATCCGAAGATTCGAACCGCGGGGGCGCCTTCAACGATCTGACGCCCCAGTGTGTCCTGCGCCTGATACCCGACGAAAAGGATCGTGCTCTCGGGGCGCGAGATGTTGCGCACGAGGTGATGCTTGATGCGCCCGCCGGTGCACATCCCGGCTCCCGTGATGATGATCACACTACCCCTGATCCTGTTGATAGCCTTCGAGTCCTCCGTGCTCCCTGCCATGACGAGCCCGGGCAGATCGAACGGTGAGCGGTCCTGCCGGATCAGCTCCCTCATGTCGGGATCGAAGAACTCGGGCCAGTGACCGAAGACGTCAGTGACACGGGTCGCCATCGGGCTGTCAAGGAACACCAGCAGATGCGGAATCCTGTTGGCCAGGAGAAGGGTGTTGAGATGGTACAGCACATCCTGCGAACGTTCGATGGCGAAGCTGGGAATCACGATGTTTCCTCCGGACGCCACCGTTTCCGTGACCACCCTTTGCAGGGTCTCTTCGATTTCCTCATCGCTGCCATGGCGGGAATCTCCGTAGGTCGATTCCATCAGCACGTAATCGGCTTCGTCGCAGGGATTGGGATCGTTGATGATCGGCCTGTGCCAGCGACCGATATCACCCGAGAACAGGACAGTCCGTGCGCTGGCATTCGCGCCAAAGCTGACCTTGATCGATGCCGCGCCCAGAATGTGACCGGCTTCGAAGAACTCTGCATTGAGGCCGCGCGCCACGGGGATGGACCGCTGGAAAGCCACGGTCTGAAACAGCGAGGCGGCGTCCTGGGCATCCTGCTCGGTGTAGAGAGGCACCGGGGGATGGGGGTCTGGACGGCCCTCGCGCTTGTGCCGCATCTTTTTGGTCTCCACATCCTCGACCTGCAGACGGGCCGAATCCAGCATCACGATCCGGGCGATCTCCGCGGTGGGTCCGGTGGCAAGGATGCGGCCATGGAACCCGTCCTTGACGAGCCGGGGGAGGAGGCCGCAGTGGTCCAGGTGCGCGTGGGT
>DATKLB010000185.1:0-16083 GCA_035542615.1 Spirochaetia bacterium
TGAAGGATCCATCCCGAGCCGCCGCTTTCAGGAACAGCCCTGTACTCGATTCCGTGATGAGCGTCGATGAGGATTTCCGCATGTGCTCCCATGCTCTGATGATCGGCAGACCAGAGAGGGAGAGTATAGATCACAAACGCCCCAGGGGGGCACCTCTGGGGACCGTTTCAGGAGCAGCAGGCTTTTTGCGTCCGGGTGATGAGGCTCGCGTCGCAGCGGTCGCACCACAGCACGTCGACGGCTCCCTCCAGCTCTTCCACGGCGAGATTCTCCTCGGATCCGCAGACAGCCCTCTCGGTTTCCGTCGCGCACTCAGGACACACAACCTCATTTTCGAGGTAGAATGCAATTGCCTCGCCATCGCGTGTTATCGTCACAGGCTCCTCCTTACGCGCCCAGGGGCGGCTGCGGCAACTCCCTGCGCTGGAAGGATTCGCCAGTCGTGTTAACTTCCCCTTTGGATTCATTTAAGTTGCCGTTAATTCAAATGAACCCCCGCCAACGAAAATTCACGTTTTTTTAACACTTTGATAACTGCCACTTAACGGAGATCCTCTTTTCTTCTGACCAACGAAACATCTCTGAAAGGAGCTTTAGATGAAAGCGCTTCGATTCCTGATTCCTGTCGTACTTCTCATCGCTGCAGTCGGCTTCACGGCAGGCGCTGACGCCCCGGCAATAGGTCAGCCCGGATCCCTGCTGGAGCCTTACGGGTTGATCGACGCAGCTCTGCGCGCGTCAACCAACGCTGACCCTTCGGGCGATATCTATTTCGGTGCTTCGCAGGGCCTCTTCAACGGAAGCCGATGGGGTCTTCGAGGGACTGAAGATCTTGGCGGAGGCTTCAAGGCAATCTACGCCCTGGAAGGTGGAGTCATTCTTCCGGTGGGCGTTATCGACCAGCAGGGACAGCTCTTTGGTCGCCAGGCGTGGGTCGGCTTGAAAAGCGACTATGGCACGCTCACATTTGGCCGACAGTACGGAACCTTCAGCGACGCGATTGGCGCCGGTGATGTGTTCGGCACGGGACACGGAAACCTCGGCAACGGCAGCGCCACGAACTACTCATCGAGCGACGGGGTGAACTTCTTCTTCGCGCAGCAGATGGGTTTCCGATGGGACAATTCCCTCAAGTATGATGGCAGTTTCAGCGGAGTTGCCGTCGGCGTCATGGCGGCGACAGAAAACATCCCTGGCGGGAGCGTCACCACTGACGGCTTTATCGACAAGAACGCCATGATTTCCGGCAAGTTGGGCTATAACAGCAAGGACCTTCCAGTTTCGGGTGCGGTTGGAGTCCAGTACGAAGCCGACGCTACCTACAATCATCACATCGCTCTCGGAGGCGGACTCAAGTATGCTCTCGATGCAACTGACGCGGTCTACCTGTTCTACATTCACTCTGAGTTCGACGCAGGCTTCGTAAGAATCAGTCCGAACAACAGCGAGATTTCTACTGGTGGAAAGGGCCGCAAGGATGACATTGTCAACCTCGCTGCTAACTACTACGTGATGCCGTCCTTGAACGTGATCGCTTCCTTCTATTTCGACTACGGAACATACGTGTTCCAGAACTCGGATGACGGTCAGCGATACAGCGGCCTTCTCGTCGCGGACTACTACCTCAGCAAGGATTTTGATGTCTACCTCGGAGGCTGGTACACGCAGTTCATCGACTCATTCTTGCAGACCGCCGACGGCGGCAATCAGTTCAAGGGCTACAGCTCCGTCTTCTCGGTTATCATGGGAACGCGTTTCCGCTTCTAGTGTTTCTCAGAGTGCTCCCCACTCAAGGCGCCCTCTCAAGCCGAGGGCGCTTTTTTTGTGCTGTATCAGCTCAGCTTGCGCGAGGCCCGGCCTCGCGGCGAATGGTGTCCCGCAGATACCCGGTGCCTCCGCAGACTTTGCACTCATGCCACTGCAGGAGGTCATGCCGCCACAGGGCCCCGAGGGTTCTACAGTCGGGGCAGTCGCGCAGCTCACGTCTGCCGCCGGCAATGTGCCGATTGAAACAGCTCATGTGGTAGATGTGCGGGCCGTCGACGCGGACGACATCATGGACGACGTTCTCGCCGCACAGGCGGCATGCGTAGGGGTGCCTCCCGGGAACAAGGACGCTTCTCCGCGACATATCTTTCCTCCCGACAGACCATAGCCTCCGCGTGTAAGGATTCGGTTAATACGGGCCATATCACCGGATTTTCCGATCGCGCCGGCACTTCATTCGCGCTTAACACAACTGCGGAAAATGCCGTTTGGGAAGTTAAGGGGAAGTCAATCGGATGCAGCAACCCAATGAGATCGTCCAGAGCGCGTTGAGAAGCTCTCTTGAACGCATCATGGACAGCGATGGAATCTCGACGGTCTTCCAGCTCATCGCTGATATCAGGGAAGACACCGTGCTCGGGTACGAGACCCTGTCTCGCGGTGCATTCCCGTTCAACGAGCCCCATCTCATGTTCGACGTTGCAGAACGGTGCAACCTGAGCTGGGACCTGGACAGCGCCTGCCGGATCTCGGCGCTCCGAAGCATCGCCGCGCTTCCCGCCGTTCAGCGCGAGTGTCTCTTCTTCGTCAACGTCAGCCCGCGCAGCATCACCGACCGTCGCGCGATCGAAGGCTTCACCCTTTCAGCCATGAAAGCCCTCGGTATCACGCAGCAAATGATCGTGATCGAAGTGACAGAAACAACGAGCATCGGCGACTATGAAGCCTTCGAGAACCAGCTCAGGCACTATTCGCAGCAGGGATTCCTCGTTGCGCTGGACGACTTCGGGTCCGGCCACAGCGGGCTGCTCACACTCGTCGCGGCGGCCCCGCATTTCATCAAGCTGGACCAGGGCCTCGTTTCGCGGGTGGACGGAGATCCCTATCGTCAGAAGCTCATTTCCGCTATCGTCGCTTTCGCATCCAGCGTTGGATCCGAGCTCATCGCAGAAGGAATCCAGAGGATCGAAGAAAAGGATGTGCTGGCGGACCTGGGGGTGCGCTACGGCCAGGGGTACCTGATCGGAGAGCCCGCGTGCCTGGGGGTCGACGGAAGAGAAGACCGGCAAGAGGTTCATGCCGGCCGCGGTGCGCGCGAGGCGGATGCCGGCCTGTCTGCGGGAAGGTGCAAGGAATGAACCCAATGAATGCATTTTGTACTTGCTTTCGATGCAAATCCGGTCTATTATGCAGGGAGAAAGCTCGCAGGAGTGGATGAGGAGGTCGATATGCCGAAGGAAAAGGAAAAAAAGAAGAAGCAGGACAAGGCGGAGGGGAAAGAGGTCCCGCAGGGCAAGTCGAAAAAAGCCGCCAAGGTTGGGATCACCGCGGTGACGGCCGCCGCGCTTGCGGCAGGAGAGACACCGTACGCCAGGCTGGAAAGCGAGACAGGCGTTCTTTCCCTGGGGCTGCCCAAAGGCGAACGGGGACCCGCCGGGCCGCAGGGGGAGCGGGGGCCCAAGGGAGACCAGGGCCCGCAGGGGCCTCAGGGACCTGTCGGACCCCAGGGACCTCAGGGTGCGCGGGGGGAACAGGGAGCCAGGGGGGAACGGGGAGAGCAGGGGATGGGAATCCGATTTGCCGGCGGCCCAGGAACCGAGAGCTCGACTTACCTGTTCGTGGATACCGACGGAACTCTCAAGTTCGTGAGGCAGGGAACGGCTTTCGTGGTCCAGCTCGTCCCCGTGGCAAAGCCGCAGGCATGAGGCTCTGAGGAGCGGAGGAGGACCTTTCATGGCAAAGGCAAAAGAAGCACAGCAGCTGAGCTTCACCCTGCCAAACAAGGTTGGGCAGCTCTCTGCTGTCAGCGACCTGATCGCGGCTGCGAAGGTCAATATCGAAGCCATTCTGGCCATCGAATCAGGCGCCCAGGCGGAGTTTCGAGTTGTCACGGCGAAAAACCCGAAGGTCAAGAAGGCGCTCGCCCCCCTTGGCGTGGAAGTGAAGGAGGAGGCGGTTCTCTGCATCGATATGGCAAACAAGGCGGGAAGCCTCGGCAAGCTGGCCAAGCGCCTTGCGGATGCGTCGGTCAATATCAACCGACTGTGGGCAACGAGCTTCAAGGGGAAGACGGCAACGGCGGTCCTGCAGACTTCGGATGACAAGAAGGCCCTCTCTTCCCTGACGAAGAAAAAGAAAATGAAATAGCAAGCAGGGAAGATCCGGGTTCAGCCTCAGCATGTCGCACCGGACCCTGCCGGCCCTCAGGCAAGCAGCCTGATACGGGAAAAAATGTACTCCAGGCGATCCCGTTTCAGCACGGTGCGGTAGTAGTCGGTATCGTCGAGCCTCTGCGCTCCCTTCCCGTCCTTCAGCGCGGCCGCCTGCCTCCTCCGAACCCCGCCATTCGCGAGGTGCCGGTTGCTTCTGCGCCTGTCGAACCAATGGACGAGGGCAATATGGCCCTCCGCCATCTCGATGGCGGTCACGCCGCGCTTGCCGATGGCGCAACCGGAATTGAACAGGCAGGGAATGGAGAGTCTTTCGTCGTAGAGCCCGCTCTGCAGACCGGATCTGCGGTCTTTTTCCCAGAGGGCATTCAGCTCGCCCTTGTAGACTTCCACGATCTTCTCAATGGCCCGACGCGCGCGTGGAGAAACGGTTGGATAGTCCCGGCAGAGCTGCTCGATGCTGAAGCGCAGGCTCTCGATCTTGGACAGCGACTCGAAAAGCGGGCGGTGGGTATGACCGATGACGGACACGATCTTACGGGCGCTGGAGAAGGCGTACACCCGGTGCTCCGTGCGGTATTTCTTCGTGCTCTCGTAGTGCACGGCGATGTTGCGGATGTTCAGCCTGTTGGCGACATGGCGGAGGAAGAAGCCGGAGATCTCGTTGAACCGCTCGAAAAAGATCGTGGCCTGGTGGCCGTGGAAGATGAAAATCGTGTCGGCGCCGAAGGACAGCCGCATGGCGGAAAGCAGGGGTCCGGGCACGCCATCGTTGCTGTGCCACAGCGCCGCGTCGTGGTTGCCGACGATCCGGTAGACCGCGGATGCTTCGGCGAACTCGTTCAACAGCCCGTAGATGGGCTGCCACCGGGCGAGGACTGCCCGCAGCGGGAATCGCTGCAGCTCCTCGATATCCCCGTTCAGGATGAGGGAATAGCCGCCGGGCAGGTAGTAGCGGCGCAGGACATCCTGCAGCAGCTCTCCGTTGGGGAGGAAATCGTCACGCGAGCTGCCGTCCCCCAGGTGGAAATCACTCAGGACAACGAAGCGGCTCGCCGCATCCAGGGTGAGAGTCGGTGAGGAGTCGAAAAGTCTCTGCAACGTGGCCTCGATGCTCGCTGCGGCACCGTCCAGGCGGGGGATCACGGCGTCTCTCCCAGCTTCGCCCGCAGCTCGTTCCACAGCGCACGGTAGGATTTTCCGGCCGCGGAGCGCGGGCGAAAATACGCCACGGGTCGTCTCGTCACTCCCATTCTTTCGATTTCAGACATGGCGGGAATGATTGATACGCATACTCCGGCCTCGCGCGCAGAGAACACCTCCATGGTCTGCCGGTGGATCGCCTTTCTCTTTTCTACCATGGAAAAGAAGGGCACCAGGCGAGATCTGTCCAGCTTCTTTCGGCTGAAGAAGACGGAGATTTCCTCGAATGAGCGGATCGACAGCGGCGTGGGAATCAGCGGCACGAGGATCATGTCTGCCGCGCGAAAGACGTTTTCCGCCAGGAGCGAGACGCCGGGCGGACAGTCCAGGAAAACCCACCGGTACGCATCGCGCAGAGGCCGAAGAATACGGCGCAGAGCGCCCTTGGCCTTTTTCTGGTCGGCCAGGCGCAGGTCGAGCTTCCGGTACGAGAACCGCGAGGGAAGGACATCCAGCCCCGGAAATCCCGACTCCTGGACAACATCCTTGAGCGGGATCCTCCCCGTGACCAGGGCGCCGCTTTTTTCAGCCCCGCCCGTCCTGCCGAGGTAGAAGCCTGCGGCACCCTGCGGATCGAGGTCCCAGAGAAGTGTCCTCTCGCCGTCAATCGCCGCCAGGCAGGCCAGGTTGACGGCGGTTGTCGTCTTGCCGACGCCGCCCTTCAGATGGTAGACGGCAATCGTCGTCATCGCGCGACCCATCCGCGAGTCACAACGACTTCCGGCCCGTGCGCGGATCGAGGAGCTTCCGTGCGGACTTCCACAGGACCTGAAACCTCTCTCTCTGCGCTCGCATGAGGTCCCGCTGGACCTGGACGATCGCGCCGAGAGCAAGCAGCCGCTCCGGGGGCTCGCGAAGGGCGGGCACCGCGGCCAGCCCGGTGAGGACATCGGCTGCCACCCGCGCGTCCTGGTGCAGCCCGAGGCAGTCCTGGTATGCAACGCACTCCTTCACGAGCGCGGTGATTTCCTCACCGAGGATCGGGCGGAAGAACTCCGCCGTGTACCGAAGGCGCTTGAACAGGATACGAAGCCGATGCAGCTCCACGGCGGTCAGCTCGCCGGCGTTGAGCCGGGTCCACGGTGCGATCTTGCCCAGCGCCTTTGCGATTCGCTGCCGGGCGAACTCACGGGCCGGAGACGCGCCCACCTGTCCCGTTGCCCCGGCTGATCGCATCACCTCGAGCAGCGCGGCGTAACGCGGAGAGGAAAGTGCCGCAACCAGAGCCAGGCGCGCCGCGGCGCGCCTGGCTTCGATCAAGTCATCAATGGCCGCCTGAAAGGACGGGTCGGCATCGACGAGCGGGAGCTGGGAATCGAGCCGTCCCTTCAGGACGTCCATGTCCCGCACCCCGCCGAGAAGCCCGGCGATCCAGGAAAGCTCTGCCTTGATCGTGTCCCGACCTTCCGGTCCCAGAACGTGCACGAACAGCCTGCAGGCAAAGCGTGCCCGGCGCGTGGCGACGCGAAGATCGTGGACGAACTCGGGGTCAAGATCGCGAATGGCGCCGGGTGTATTGGCCTTCATCCGCCACGCCTCGCCGCCAAGGACTTTGCGGCACACCGCGGCCACGTCGTCGCTGTCCGCGGGAAGGAACTCGCTGGGCAGGGGAGCCCCGGGAAGGGGAACCCCGAGACGTGCCAGGGCGAAGCTCAGGGTGGGTCCTGTGAGCTCCTTGAGGCCGAGCGTTCCTGTGAGCAGGCCAAGGAGATAATCGCGATCAAACGAGGATGCCTGCCCCCGATCGAGGGAGACGGTGAGCGCGGTCTGCACGGGCGCGTCGTGGAAAGAGGAGCGCAGCTGCCACACTCGGGTCGTCAGCCCCAACCGAGGAGCGGAAATGCTCACGAGGGAAAGGGATGACTCCTGCAGGAGAGCCTCCAGGTACGGTACGCACGGACGGGACCTGGTGACTGCCGCCACGGCGTGCCCGACGGGTCCGGATGTCGGAGGCGCAGCCTGCTCGCCTTTCTGCGCGTGCTGCCGCACGCCGTCCCGGGCAAGGTGCCATTTGGAGTCTTCCGGGCAGAAGTACAGCTCGAGTGCTTGGCGGAGCAGCGCTCCGGCCTGCGTATCGAAGTAAATCCGCGTCTCCTCTTTTCTCGAGCGGGTTCGAAACCGGTATCCCAGGCGCCGCAGCTCGGCCAGCACCTCATCCTCGGTCATGCCGGCGCTGGCCTCCAAATGGATCGCGTCTCCGGCAGGTCCAGCGGCGGCGCGCTGGTCCGTCCTGGGCCGGGGCGATTGCCGCTGGGAGGGCCTGTCGAGAAGCAGGAGAGCCTCTTCGAACTTCGACCGCGGCGAGGGAGCAAGCGACATCTCGCTGCCCAGTGCAGCGAGCATCGCTGAAAGATCCTCGGTCGTCCCCCCGGAGAGCAGCTCGATCTCCAGCTCGCAATATTCGCGCTCGCGCCCGGCGGCAAGCAGCCGGACCTGGTCCAGGCTCATCTCCGCCGCTGATCGTTCTCCCCGGACCAGGCGCCGCACGAACCGGCGCTGCCGCGCCTCGAACAGGGGGACAAGGAGCTCGCCACCGATCAGCTCAAGGACCAGGCGCCGCAGCTCGCTGTCCGGCCAGTCCCGGGGCTGGCTGAACCGATCGAGCCCGATCGAAAGCTCCTCCCGTTCTCGGATCGGCCCGAAAGACCGAACAAGAGACTTCGCGGTCACGGTCAGTTGCCCGGCGCTCTCGCGGCAGCGCAGTGCCCATCCGTGAGCAAGGAGAACGCGCTTCGGTGTATCGTAGTAGATGTCACTGACGGCGACTTCATTCCCGTCGCTCAGGGTGAAGCCGGCGAGCTCCCGCAATGCCTTCACCTGGTTGAACGAAACGAGGTCGGCGACGAGGAACTTCGCCTCCGTCTCCCGGCTCATGGGGCAAGAACGCGGGGAGGGAGAAGCCACAGGAGAGAGCCGCGCGGCCGCAGGGGGTCCGTGATGTCAAGCCGGGCAAGGCCGCCCTTTTTGCACTCCAGGCGCCCTCCCCCGATGCATTCGCCGATGGTCTCGCTGAAGTCCGGCTCGTGTCCAACGAGCATCAGGGCGCCCACCTCCGCGTGATCGGCGAGGATGTCGCGCAGGGCCGGTGGATCGAACCCGGGGGAGAGGCGCTTGTCGGTGAGAAGAGACTCCGTGAGCCCGAGCGCCGCGGCCACGATCTCGGCCGTCTTCAGGGCCCGAACGAGCGGGCTGGAGAGAATCAGAGAAATGCCCAGGGAAAGCCCCGCGAGGGTCTTCGCCTCCCGGCGCATCCGGGCCGCTCCCTCATCGCTCAGGGCGCGGGCGCCGTCATCGCCCTTCCATTCGTCCCTGCCCAGCGCATCCCCGTGGCGAAGGAAGTACAGGTCCATCATGCACCCCCCTGCGTTCCGCGCCGCCGGATGAACTCGGCCTGCGCATCGACAGGCGCCTGACCATCGCCGTGCGCCATGCGCGCGTAGGCGCCGTCGCTCGTCATCACCCGCGCTTTCACGGTGTCCGCGAGGTACGTGGCAAGCACATCGTCGCGGAGATGCCGGATGAGCCGCGGGCTGCTCACCGGGAAGAGGATCTCGACGCGCCTGTCGAGGTTGCGCATCATGAGGTCCGCGCTCCCCAGGTAGATTTCCTCGCTGCCTCCGTTGCGAAACCAGAAGATCCGGCTGTGCTCGAGGAAGCGTCCGACGATGCTCGTGACCCGGATTGTGTCGCTCACGCCCGGAATGCCGGGCCGCAGGCAGCACATGCTGCGGACGATCAGCTCGATGCGGACCCCCGCCTGGGAAGCCTCGTAGAGGAGCTGGATCATGGGCTTGTCCACCAGCGCGTTGATCTTGAAAATGAGGTGCCCCTCACGCCCCGCGGCCTGGTGCTCCATTTCCCGGCGGACAAGACGCTCCAGGCCGCTGCGAAGGTTGATCGGCGCGACGAGGAACTTCCGATACTCGCGCTTGTTGGAATACCCGGTGAGGTAGTTGAAGACATCCGATGCATCAGCCCCGATCGCGTCGTCGCAGGTGAGCAGACCGAGGTCAGTGTACTGCTGCGCGGTGACCGCGTTGTAGTTCCCCGTGGAGAGATGAACGTAGCGGCGGATGCGATCCCCTTCCTGGCGCACCACCAGCGCGATCTTCGAGTGCGTCTTCAGACCCAGGAGGCCGTACACGACGTGAACGCCCTCCCGCTCGAGAGCGCGCGCCCATTCGATGTTGCTCTCCTCGTCGAACCGCGCCTTGAGCTCCACGAGGACCGCCACCTGCTTTCCATTGCGCGCTGCTTCCAGGAGAGTCTCCACCACGGGAGAGTTGCGGCCCACCCGGTACAGGGTCTGCTTGATGGCGAGCACCGAGGGGTCACGCGCCGCCGCATCGAGGAAGTCCACGACCGGCGTGAAGGAGTCGTAGGGATGGTGAAAGAGAATGTCTTCCCTGCGGATTGCCGCGAAGATGCTCCCCTCCAGGTCCTGCAGGGGAGGCGGGGTGGCCGGCAGAAAAGGAGCGTATTTCAAGTCGGGGCGCTCGAGTGCATGGAGCTCCTCAATATCGCTCAAGCCCAGCGGCGGCTCGAGGGTATAGATGTCCCTTGGATCCAGCTCCAGGTTTTCTGCCAGGATGTCGCGGATGTCCTCCGGCATCTTGGGGTCCACCGTGACCCGTACGACCTTTCCGAACCGGCGCTGCCTCACGCCGCGCTCGATCGTCTCCAGCAGGTCTTCCGCTTCAAGCTCCTGGATCGATACTTCAGCGTCCCGGGTGACCCGGAACGGATAGGCGTTCCCGACTTTCATTCCAGGAAAGAGGGATCCGAGATTTGCGGATACCACCTGGTCGAGCCAGACAAAGGAAACAGCACCTTTGTCCTCGGTTGCGGGGTGCACCCGCAGGAGCCGGGGCAGCGTGCCGGGCAGCTTCACCCGGGCAAATCGTTCCTGTTCCGTCGAATCGCGCACGACAAGAGCAAGGTTCAGGCTCATGTTGGAGATATGCGGGAAGGGACGACCGGGGTCCACGGCCAGCGGAGTGAGCACGGGAAAGACGACTTCCTGGAAATAGTGGTCGGCGTACTCCTTCTGCGCGCTGTTCAGCTCGTCGTAGGAAAGGATGCGGATGCCGGCGCGCTCGAGCAGGGGGAGAAGCTCTCGGAGGCAGGATCGGGCCTGGATCATCAGGTCCTGGCACGCCTTGCGAACGGCCGAAAGCTGCGCGGACGGGGAGAGGCCGGAAAGAGTCGGCTCGAGAACGCCCGCCTCGATCTGCTGCTTGAGGCCCGAGACCCGGACCATGAAGAACTCCGCCAGGTTGGAGCTGACGATGGAGAGGAACCGCACCCGTTCCAGGAGCGGGTTGGAGGCATCCTCCGCCTCTTCCAGCACCCGGCGAAAGAAGTCCAGGAGGCTGATCTCGCGATCGATGAAGAGGCCGGGATCCGCGAGATCGAGGAGGGCGCGCTTCTTCTCAGGCATGCCGCTCCGCCTCCCGCGGCACCAGCGTCACCTTCGCGCCAAAGACCCTTCGGAATATGTCACCTTTCTTCTCCAGCGCCCAGCGCTCCAGGAGCAGATCGCCGTCGCGCCCGGCAAGGATCTCGATTCGTCCTTCATCCTGCCTGACCTCGATCCGCTGGATCTTCTCCCTGTGCTCCTTGTCCAGGGCGTCGGCAATGCGCAGGATGGCTGCAAGGCGCCGCACGCGCTCGCGATCGACGCTGGACAGCAGGGCAAACTCCGGGTGGCGCATGCTCGGGCCGCCCTTCCTGTGGTAGCGGGCGATGTTCGCCACGAGGAACATCTCGCTGGGAGAGAAGCCATTGAGCTCCGTCCGGGAGATCAAGTACAGCGAATGCTTGTGATGGCCCTTGAGAGCCACGAAGTCGCCGATGTCATGCAGCACGGCGGCAGCCGTGAGAAGGCGCCGGTCACGGCTGCTCAGCCCGTGCGTCGCGCTGAGCTGGTCGAAAAGCTGCCCGGCCAGCCGCGCAACGTGCACGGAGTGGGCCTCGTCGAAGGAGTACTTCCTCCCGATGGCTGCCGCATCCTCGACCGTGCTCTCCTCGCTTGGCGGACGCCGCACGCCGAGCTTTTCGGCAAGGTCGAACGCGATCCCCTCCCGGATGCCTCCACCAGGGACGATGATCTCGGCTGCTCCGAACTGCTCGGCAAGCCAGCCGAAGACGACAGCGGCCGGAACGACCACGTCCGCGCGGTCCGGTCGAAGCCCGTAGGTCCGCGCGCGATCTTGCACATCCATGCGCGCCAGCTTCCGGGCGACGTCGCGAAGCGCAGACACCGAGACTCTCTGGACATCCGGCTCCCCTGCTCCGCGCGCGGCGATGCGGGCCAGTGCCTCGATGTTTCCGCCTGTTGCGAGAAAGCCGCGCACCTTTGTTTCCCGCACCCGCTGCGGCAGGCGCATGGTTGCCACGTACTCGGAAAGCAGCTCCGGGTAGTCGCGGGTTTCCTTTCCGCCCGGAGCAAAAAGCTCGAGGAGGCGAACGGCTCCCATGGCATGGGTCTCGGTCCAGAGGATTCTCGCAGAGGTCGCGAGAGCGACCTCGACGCTCCCCCCGCCCAGCTCCACCATGACCCATTGGTCGGCGCCCATGAGAAAGCGCCGCTTCACGGCGGCGTGCACGAGCCGGATCTCCTCCGATCCCGTGATGATCTCGACCGAGATGCCGGTGCGCCGTCGCACCGAGCGCACGAACTCTCTCCTGTTGGGGCTCTCACGGATCGCGGCCGTCGCGACGGCCCGGTACTTCTCGACCCCCAGATCCTTCATCTTGACCGCGGCATGCTCCAGCCCCGCGATGGCTTCCGAGGCGGCTTCCGCGCTGATGCGCCCGGCGGAGAAGACCCCGTGGCCGAAACGCACGGGAAACCGTTCCTCCACGAGGACGCGGGAAAGAGAGTCTCCGTCCATTTCGACGGCAAAAAAACGGATCGCGTTGGACCCAACGTCGATGGATGCGATCCGTCGGATCACGGAGCCTACTGCTCCTCTTCCCTGTGGTGCTTGATCACTCTGCCTTCCGTCATGTAGATCACGTCTTCCCCGATGTTCGTCGAGAGGTCGGCGATCCTTTCCAGGTTTCCTGCTATTTTCAAGATACACAGGCTTTGCTCGATCGTGAACGGGTCCTGGGTCATGGACGCGCTCATTCGCTCCAGGATGTCCCGGGCGAGCCGGTCCACGCCCCCGTCCGCTTCGCAGACCTGGAGTGCGAGAGCGGCGTCCGACTCGATAAAGCTTCGTACCGCCGAGTCTACCATGCCGAGGGTTTCATCGAAAAGCCGCAGGAGGTTCCCCTCGGCCGGCGAGGCGGAAAGCCCGATGCATTCGAGCGCCGCCTCGGCGATGTTGACCGCGTGGTCCGCCATCCGCTCGAGGTCGTTCGTCATGCTGCCCACCATGAGTATGGTCCGCAGCTCCTTTGCCATAGGCTGGTGCTGGGCGATGAGCGACGTGCACTCCTCCTCGATCTCGACCTCGAACTCGTTCGCCCGCGGTTCCTCTTTCTGCACGACGTCACTGAGAACGTCGGGGGTCCGATTCACGAGCGCCGAGCGGCATTGCCCGATCATGTCTTCGACAAGGCGCGCGTAGGTCACGAGGCGCGTCTTGAGGTCGTCGATCTGCGCTATCGGCATTGTGTCTCCTATCCGAACTTGCCCGAGAGGTATTCCTCGGTCCGCTTGTCCTTGGGAACGGTGAACAGCTTGTTTGTCGGGCCGAACTCCACCAGCTCGCCCAGGTGAATGAACGCTGTGTAATCGGAGATTCGCGCCGCCTGCGGGATGTTGTGCGTGACCTGTACGATCGTGACCGAGCCCTTGAGCGACACGATCAGCTCCTCGATGGCCGCCGTGGACTTGGGGTCCAGCGCGGAGGTCGGCTCGTCCAGGAGCAGTATCTCGGGCTTCATGGCAAGGGCTCGGGCAATGCACAGCCTTTGCTGCTGGCCGCCGGAGAGGAAACTCCCGCGCCTGTAGAGGGCGTCTTTCACCTCGTCCCACAAAGTCGTGCGGCGAAGGGTTTCCTCGACGATCTGATCCCGATCGGTCCTGTCCATGCGAGCGCCGTTCAGGGTGTATCCGGCCACAACGTTGTTATAGATGCTCATGGTCGGGAACGGGTTTGGCCTCTGGAAGACCATCCCGATGCGGCGTCGAAGCTCGATGGGATTGATATGGTAGACGTCCTGTCCATCCAGGAGGACTTCCCCGCTTACCTGGGCGTTGGGAGCAAGCTCGTGCATGCGGTTGATGCAGCGCATGAAAGTGGTCTTGCCGCAACCGGAGGGTCCCATGATCGCGGTGACCTTCCACTTGGGAACGGCCAGTGACACCCCATGGACCACGTCTTTCCCGTCGAAACCCGCCGTGAGGTCCCGGGTCTCGAGGATTGTCTCTTCGGCTGTCAGAACTGAGTCTTCCATCTTGACGTTACCAGCTTTGTCAGGAGGTTCAAAACGAGCACGAGCACCAGGAGAACGAACGATGCGCCCCATGCAAGGGTCTGCCATGCCGGGTAGGGACTGGTGGCGTAGAAGTATATCGTCTGCGGCAGCGATGCCATGGGCTTGAGGATGTCGAGCACCATGTAGGGGCTGCCGAAGGACGTGAAAAGGAGCGGCGCGGTTTCACCGGCGGCCCGGGCCACACCCAGGAGAGCCCCCGTGATGACGCCGCTGGCGCCGGCGGGGAGGATGACCTTGAGCACCGTACGGGGGTAAGAGACACCGAGGGCAAGGGCGGCTTCGCGAAGGCTCATCGGAATCAGGAGAAGCGTCTCCTCTGTTGAAAGCGTGATGACGGGGAGCATGATCATGGCCAGGGCCACTCCGCCGGAGAGGGCGGAGAAGTGCCCCATGGGTCGGACCACCCAGACGTATGCGACAATGCCGATCACGATCGACGGAACGCCCATCAGCGTTTCCACGGAAAGCCGCGTCACCCTGCCCAGGCCGCTCTTGCCGCTCTCCGACAGGAAGATACCGGAGAGGATGCCGAGAGGCATCGAGATGACCGAAGCCACGATGATCAGGATGACGGTCCCGACGATGGCGTTGGAGATCCCTCCCCCCGCCTCCCCCATGGGCTTCGGCAGCTCAGTGAGGAACTGCCAGTTGATGGAAGAAGCCCCGCGGATAATGATGAACAGGAGGATCAGGACGAGGGGCAGGACCGCGATCATGGAGATTGCGAGCATCCCGCCCATGAAGGCCTTGTCGGCCCGCAGCCGGCCCCGCAGCGCCGGATCCGAGGCCCGCACCCCCCGGGGAGTCATCTGCGGCCGCACCGCGGCCTCCATTACGCAGCCCCCACCATGCGATTGATGACGACCTTGCCGATGATGTTGATCACCGTGCTGATGATGAACAGCAGAAGGGCGATCTCAATGAGGCTGGCCAGATAGACCGGAGTGGTTGCCTCGGAGAACTCGTTCGCAATGAGGCTCGCCATCGTGTTCCCCGGAGAAAAGAGATTCAGGGTCATGGTATTCGCGTTGCCGATCACCATGGTGACCGCCATCGTTTCCCCGAGCGCTCTCCCGAGGGAAAGGAAAACGCCGCCCAGGATCCCCGACCGGGCGAAGGGAAGAGACACTTTCCAGACCATCTCCGATCTGGTCGCTCCGAGTGACAAGGCTGCTTCTTTCAGGTCCGTGGGCACGAGACTCAGCATTTCCCGGCCTATGGACGCGGAATAGGGAAGAATCATGAACGCCAGGAGAATGGATGAGGTGAGGATCCCCACGCCGAACGGGGTCACGCCGATAGCGATCTCAACGGCCCGCACCACGGGAACAAGAAAAAAAAGGCCGATGAAGCCATACACGATGGATGGGATGCCGGCGAGCAGCTCGACCGCGGTCCTCATGAGAGATGCGAAAACGCCCGTTCGGAAATACTCTCCCATCAGGATCGACAGAGCGAGCGCGAGGACCGTGGCGATCACGAGGGCCAGCAGAGACGTGATGAGCGTGCCGAATACGAAGGGCAGGGCGTGAAAGCTGTTGGTAACGGGGTCCCACTCCGTGCCAGTGAGGAAGCGAAAGCCGTTTGCGACCAGAGCAGGGCGGGAGGAAAGCACGAGGGAGAGGAGAATCGCGACAAGCAGGACGCTCACAACGATCCCCCCGAAAAAGAGAAGTGCCCGGAACGCCGAGTCAGAGGCCCGGGCGATCGGCAACCTCCCACCCTTGCTCTCGATCGACTGCGTCAACTTACATTCCGCTCATGAGGGGCTGGCCGTCCCACGTGATCGACTTCAGGATCGCCTCCGCCTTCTTGACCACGGGAGCTGGCAGGGTCGCGTACGACAGCGGCTCTGCGTACTTCTGCCCCTCATGCGTCATCCACCAGATCATCTTCACAAGCGCTTCGCTCTTCGCTTTCTGATTATTACCGTAATGCTGCTCTTTGAAAAGGATCAGCCACGTGAAAGTGGAGATCGGGTACCCCTGGGGCGCGTCCGTGTTGGTCAGGCTCAGCATGGTCACGTCCTCGGGAACAGGCACGTTCGCGGCGGTCGTGGTTGTTTCGAGCGACGCCTTCATCCAGTTGCCCGCCTTGTTCTGGATCAGGGCATAGGGGATGTTGTTCTGCATGGCGTAGATCAGCTCCACGTACCCGAATGACCCGGGAAGCTGCTTGACCAACCCCGCAACGCCGGGGTTTCCCTTCCCGCCGACACCAGCCGGCCAGTCCAGCGAGGTCCCGGAGCCGACCTTGGTCTTCCATTCAT
>DATKLB010000186.1:0-3215 GCA_035542615.1 Spirochaetia bacterium
CAGGAGCTCCTGGAAATCCGACCCCTGCCGCGGCGTGAGGGCGATGTGCTTGGTCTCTTGAAAAGGGCATTTCTTCTCTGCCGCCAGTCAGGGGATTTCGGTTTGCTCTCTGTCATGAGCGATCGGGCGCTGTCAGCCCAGGGCGGCAGTGCCGCGGTGCGACTGGTGGCAGCATACTCCTATCTTCGCGCGGGGCGGCTGTCGGATGCGGAGAAGGTTGCGCGGGCCGGGCTGCCGGCCGGCTTTGGGGACGTCGTACGCGGCGAGATCGCTCTGCGGAGGGGCCAAGCCTGGCACGGCTCCGACAGTCTGACCCGGGAGCTGGTGGAGCTCGAAACCTCGAGGAGCGCCGCCGATTTCGCGGCCGCTGCCCGCGACGTCGAAGACGACCGGCTGGCGCTGGATGCCGCTCTGTTGTACCTCCAGGCAGGGGACATCTCGAGCGCGCGGCGGACGGCCTCTTTGCTCCACGGGGTGAAGTACGATGAGGTCGCGGGCCTGATCGCGTATGACGCGGGAGACTTCCCCGCGGCTGTGGCTCGGTTGACAAGGACCCAGGTTCGTCCGCATCCCCGCGCGGACATCGCCTTGATCCTTGCCGACTGCTATCACGCCCTCGGACGAGGGGCCGAGCTGGACGCCTCCCTCCTTGATGCCATCACGATCGATCCCCGGGCTTCCTGGACGCCGTATGCAGACCTGGCTTCAGGGGCCGCGAAGCGCGGGGACATCCCCTTCGCTCGAAGCATGCTCGAACGCGGTCGAGCGATTTTCCCCGAGTCGCGGGAGCTGGTTCTGGCGACTGCGCGGCTGGAAGCCAGGCAGGGCAACTCCCGGGGAGCCGTCGCCCTTCTCGACGCTCTTGTGGCGGAGCGGGCTGATGACGGCCAGGCAGCGCTGCTGCGACTGACTCTCACGTCGCCGGGGAAGCCGCCGCAGTGGTACCGCGCCGAGTTGTGGAAGCTGTTCAATCGGCTGCCGTCCGACCGGGAGGTTTTCGCGACGCTCGCGGCCGCCCTGATTGCCTCCAACGACTGGGCAGATGCTGCCGCTGAGCTGCGCCTGTTCGAGAACGCAGCGGGAAGCCCGGACGCTGACACGCTGTCGATCCGCGCGCTGGTGCAAGTCATGCAGGGAAAAGAGGATCTTGCAATTGACTCCTTCCGGAGCGCCGCGGAGTCTGGAGGCGGCGGTTGGTATCGGTATGACCTTGCGGTTGTTCTCCTTCACCGGGGACGAGCGCAGGAAGCGCTCGAGCAGCTCGCTGAGGCCGAAAGGGAGTCAGCTCCGGCCGCGGCCGCTGCCAGCTCCGCGATGGACCCGGATGACATGAGCGGCGACAGGTTTCTGGCTCGCATCGAGCTCCTCAAGGGCAGATCTCTTCTCGCCACCGGAGATGTCGCGGGAGCGCGCGGCGCATTTCTGCGCGCTCACGTCCTCGATCCACACCAGTTGCGCTCGGGTCTCGAGCTGCGCAAACTTGAAGCACGGGGGCTTCAATGATATCTTTTGCGAATGCCGAACAAGAACGATACCAGCAATTGCGTCATCGGGGAGGGCTCGATCTTCAACGGCCGCTTCTACGTGAACGGGTCCATCCTCATTGAAGGAAAGTTCCAGGGCGATATCAGGACTGACGATCAGCTCACCGTCGGGCCCACGGGCAAGGTGAAAACAGATATCGTGGCAAAGCGGGTCACTGTCGCCGGAACCCTCATCGGCAATATCACTGCATCCGAGGAAGTCAGCCTCCTGCATACCGGCAAGGTTTTGGGCAACATCTCCACCCCCAAGCTGATCCTTGAGCCGGGCGTCATCACAGAGGGCAAGGTCACGATCACATCAGGACAGGCAGACGAGGCCCGCAAAGTCATCGAGGAGTCGTTCGGCGTGGAAACCGAGGACGCATTCTCATCGCTTCTGAGGGAAAAGAAAAAGGAAAAGACGAAGGAAAAGGAGGAAGCGGGCAAATAGCCCCGCGATGATCCGGCTCAAGAACGAGAAAGAAATCGCTGGCATCAGGGAGTCGGGGCGCCTCCTGTCGCAAACGCTGGAAGAGCTGAAGAAGCTTGTCATCGAGGGGGTTGCGACCCGGGAGCTGGACACGTTTGCCAGGTCCTACATCGAGAGTCGGGGCGGGAAGCCCTGGTTTCTCGGGTACATGAACTATCCCGCCTCAGTGTGCATATCCATCAACAACGAGGTGATCCATGGCATCCCCGGTGCCCGGCGACTGCGAGCCGGGGATATCGTCAGCATCGACCTCGGCGTCAACCTGAACGGGTATTTCTCAGACGCTGCCCTCACGCTGCCCGTCGGCGCGATCTCCCGGAAACGGGAGGCCCTTCTGCGTGTGACACGGGAATGCCTCGCGCTCGCCGTCGAGCAGGCGGTTGCGGGAAACAGGATCAGCGACATTTCCCGGGCCGTCTATGACCATGCAACGGGCAACTCGTGCGGCGTCGTGCGCGACTACTGCGGGCACGGCGTTGGGTTCGCGCCGCACGAGGATCCGCAGGTCCCCAACTACGTCGGTGCGGGACCAAATCCTCGCCTGAAGGAGGGCATGGTTCTCGCCATCGAACCCATGATCAACGCCGGATCAGGTGACGTGGACCTTCTGGAAGACGGGTGGACCGTGGTCACGGCAGACGGCTCTGATTCAGCGCATTTCGAGCACACCGTTGTGGTTCGCAGGGACCACATGGAAATTCTCACGCGTTTGGATTAGGATGCTGGGATCATGTACAAGGAGTTTCTCCCGTACCAGACTGTTCGCAATAATGCCATCAAGCTCGCCGATCGCATCAACCGTGAAGGGTTCGTGCCGGATGTCATTTACGTGTCCCTGCGTGGAGGGGCATACATGGGGAACGTCATCAGCGAGTACTTCAAGATGGTGCGGCGGAACAAGCGGCCCGTGTACTACGCCGCGGTCGTCGCGCGGTCCTACCGTGACATCGGTGCGCAGGATCGGGTGCGGGTGGACGGCTGGACCTACGATCCCGCGTATCTGCGAAGCGGCGACAAAGTCCTCCTGGTGGATGACATTTTCGACACGGGGCGAACGATCAATCACCTCGTCGAGATCATCATGGAGCAGGGAATTCCTCGCAGCGACGTCCGCGTCGCGGTGCACGACTACAAGCTGCGCAGGTACGCGACCAAGCAACTGCCGGTCCAGCCCGACTACTGGTGCAGGTTCCACGAGGTTG
>DATKLB010000187.1:0-6385 GCA_035542615.1 Spirochaetia bacterium
CGATCAAGAGACTCCAGCATCCCTCCCGGAGCCATCTCCTGAGAGCCTATATGTAAACTGCAGAGCGCGGTCAGCGCGGCCGCGGCCCGCAGGGGCCGCGGTTCTTGTCCTTTCTCACTCCCCGGAGATCTTCTTCCATGCGGCTGAGAAATCCGGCGTAAAATCCTCGTCCCCGCCATGCACCTCGACGCATTCGGTCGGGATTTCCTCGAGGAACGGGGACGGGAACGCCTCGGAGGGCTTTCCCATGCGTCGCCGCGACGAGCACCAGGACAGGTAGAGACGACGCTCGGCCCGAGTGAGGGCAACGTAGAAGAGGCGCCGCTCTTCTTCGAGGTTGGTGTCATCCTCACCGACAGAGCGTGCGTGAGGAATAATGTCTTTCTCCACTCCGGCGATGAAGACAACAGGAAACTCCAGCCCTTTTGCCGAGTGAATTGTCATCAGGCTTACCCTGCCGGTGTCCTCCCTGTCGTCCAGGTCATCCCTGCTTGCCAGGCTTACTCGGGCCAGGTAATCGAAAAGGCTCGGGTTCTCGTTCTCCTGATCCTCGGCAAAGTCGGCAAGGGAATCGATCAGGGACTCTACGTTTCCAAACTTCCACTTCACCACATCCTTGTCCCTGGCGTCCCGGTTCTCCGTGAGGAGGTGCCCCCAGTAGTCGATTTCTTCAACCAGCTCCCGCAGGCCCTGGGCCATTCTCTTCCCGCCCATCAGCTTCGTACGGAAACGCCCCATCATGTCCACGAACTCCCGGGCCGCGGCTCGCGACTTCTCATCCAGGTCCCCGGCGTCCATCGCGGAAAGTGCGCTGAAAAGAGAACAATGACGCTCGGCAGCCCGAATGGCGGTATGCTCCAGCAGCTTTCTCCCGATCCCCCTGCGTGGCGTGTTGACGATCCGCAGAAAGCTCGTGTCGTCGTCATGGTTGGCGATGAGCTTGAGATAGGAAAGAATATCGCGGATCTCCTGGCGCTCAAAGAAGCTCATGCCTCCTGACACGGAGTAGGGAATGTTTTCCCTTCGGAAAGTCTCCTCCAGAGCGCGTGTGAGATGGTTCGCTCGGAGAAGGACGCCGAAGTCCTGGAAACGGAGGGAATCGCGGATCATGTGCGTCCTGATCCGCGAGGCAACGAACTCGGCCTCTTCCAGCTCGGTTTCCGCGGCGAAAACCTCGATGGATTCTCCGTGCGGAAGTCCCGTCCACAGTTCCTTGGGTTTCCGGTTCGCGTTGTGCGAAATCACCGCGTTTGCCGCCCGGAGGATGGTGGCGGTGGATCTGTAGTTCTGTTCGAGCTTGATCTCACGCAGGCCGGGGAAGTCGTGCTCGAACCGTCCAAGGTTCTCGAAGCTGGCCCCGCGCCAGGAGTAAATGGATTGGTCGTCATCGCCGACCACGCAGACATTTCTCTCAGTGCCCACCAGGAGGCGCATGAGATCGTACTGGTTGCCCGATGTGTCCTGGAACTCATCCACGAGGAGGAAGCGGTATCTCGCTGTATACTCTGCCCGAACCTGCTCGTTCTCAGCAAGTAGCTTGACGGGCAGAATGATCAAGTCGTCAAAGTCTACTGCATTATACAATGTAAGATTCTTCTTGTATTCAATGAAGAGATCTTTTAGATGCCTGTTTTTCTCTGTCCACTGAGCCCTGCCGTTCTTGACCTCAGAGATGACCTGGGCGGCCTCTTTGACGTCCAGGGAATCACCCTTCAGTCCGAGCTCCCGGCCAGTTTCCTTTATCAGGTTGGCCTGGTCCTGGGTGTCGTAAATCGTCATGTTCGGCCGAAAGCCCAAAAGAGCGGCTTTTTCCCTCACAATCTGTGCACCCAGGGAGTGGAAGGTGCTCACCGTGAGCCGGGAGAGTTTTCTCGGAAGGAGGGCCCGGATCCGCTGGGCCATCTCGCGCGCAGCCTTGTTCGTGAAGGTCACAGCGAGGATTTCCGACTGCGGAATGCCATTTTCCAGCAGCCAGGCTACGCGGTACGTGATGACCCGGGTCTTCCCCGAGCCCGCGCCTGCCAGGATGAGGACAGGGCCGGTCATCAGATGGACCGCCTCCGACTGTTTCTCGTTCAGGAATCGCGAAAAGTCGCTCGTTGCCATGCGTTTGACATATCATTACCAGTTGCCATAGAATCCTGCCCATGCAACTTTCTTCCCCCTTCTGCCCGAGTGACAGGGTGAATCTTGCCCGAAACGGCGATTCTTTCACCTGCTCGAAATGCGGGAGGGTGTATCCACTGAAGAATGGAATCGTGGATTTTCTCACGTCTCTTCCCCTGACAGATGTTCAACGGGTCGTCCAGACCACGTTCGATTCGGCTGCCGACACCTATGACAATGCCATCGTGAGGCTCGTGGAGAGCCTTTCCTGTCCGTGGAGCGTCTACACCGGCAGGCTGGAGGCTTTCATGCGAACGGCAGGGGGAAAAGTCATCCTTGACGTCGGATGCGGAACCTCGTTCCCAGTCGTCTCCTTTCTGCCGCAGACCTCCATCTACCTCGGCATGGACATTTCCCTCGGGATGCTCGGTCACGCCAAGAGCCTTCTCGGTGACAATCTCAACGCCGCGCTCTGGAACATCGACGTCGAGCGCATCCCGCTGCCCGATACTTGCGTCGACGTCTGTCTTGCCCTCATGGCCTTCAATGTGTTCCCGAGTCCCCAGAAGGCCGCGGAGGAGATACAGCGGACTCTCAGGAAGGACGGGAGCGTGTTTGGTACGGCTTTCATTCAAGCTCCTCCCGAAGAGATCCTCAGCGAGAGCCCCATTGAGCCTCATACCATGAAAGAGGTCCTTTCCGTTTTTGATCCGGCGTCGTGGGAGCTTTCCCTGGAAACTCAGGGGGGAATCCTTTTCTTCTCCGTCAGCAAGATCGACAAAAGCTGATCGCCGGATCCATAGAAACCGTTCAGGAGGCAGAGATGAGGGTAGGGTTTTACGGTCACGTGCGTCAATACCACCGCATCCGCAAGGAGATCGATGCGAAGCTCCAGGAAGTTCTGGAAAGCGGGGAATACGTGATGGGTCCCATGCTGAAGCGCTTCGAGAAGGAGCTTGCGGATTACTGCGGGACGAAATACGCGGTCGGAGTGAACAGCGGCACTGATGCCATCTGGCTTCCCCTCCTGGCCCTGGGAATCGGTGAAGGCGATGAGTGCATCACCACGACGAACACTTTCTTCGCGACTGCGGAGGCAATCTGGATTGCAGGCGCGACCGCGGTGTTCGTGGATGCTGATCCTCGCACGCGCTGCATCGACCCGGCAAAGATCGAAGCCGCCATTACCTCGCGGACGAAAGCCCTGGTCCCTGTCCACCTGTACGGCCAGTGCGCGGACATGACGGCAATCAGGAAGATTGCCGACAAGCACAAGCTGTTCGTCATCGAGGACAACGCCCAGTCGATCGGCGCCCGGGGGAATGGGTTCAGGATCGGGGAGCTGTCCGACGCTGTGAGCATGAGCTTCATCATCCAGAAGAACCTCGGCACTTTCGGCGACGGGGGCGCCGTCGTGACAAACAATCCCGAGATCGACAGGATTTGCCGAAGGCTCAGAAACCACGGATCGGAGAAGCGCGCGGTCCACAGCATGGGCTACAACAGCCGCCTGGACGACATCCACGCAGGCATCCTCAGCGCCAAGCTCCCCCACGTCGATGAGTGGAACTCGCAGCGGCGTACGTGGGCCCAGCGATACACAATCGGCCTGAAGGACGCCCGCACCTTCCGGCTCCCGTGCGAAATGTCGGGCTTCTACCACGTGTACCACCTGTACGTCATCGAGACGAAGAAGGCCGCTCACCGCGACCAGCTTCTCAAGCACTTCACGGACAATGGCATCGACGCCAAGTGCCATTACCCGATTGCCATTCACCAGCAGGAAGGCTTCCCCTGGGGCAAGGCGGCGCGCATTGTCGGTCCGATTCCCGAATCCGAGAAGAACGCTGCGAGCTGCATCAGCCTTCCCATGTTTCCCGAGCTGACCGCGGAGGAGGTCGATTACGTGATCGCAAAGGCCATGGAGTGGGACAAGGCGCACGAGGCAGAGGTGTCGGCATCGTGAGCTCCAAACGCTACCGGGTTGTGGTCGCCGGCATGGGCAAACGGGGCGTGCACCATGCGTCGGCATTCCACACCAACCCCCGCTTCGAGGTGGTCGGAATTGCGGATCCGGATCCTTCGCGGCTTTCGGAGGCTGGGAAATTCGGAAGCCCGAAGACCAGCGCGGATGCGGCCGCGCTCGCCCGGGAGCTGTCCCCGGATGTGTTCTGCTTCTGCACGCCTCCCACCATCCGTTACGACCTGGTGAAAGCAGGAGTGGACAGCGGTGCAAGGCTCATCGCGTTCGAGAAACCCCTTGCCATGTCGAGCGGCGAAGGGATGCGGATCAGGGATCTCCTGGATGCGAAGCGCGTGAAGGCCGTTGTCAGCCACCAGCATCGCTATGGCGAGCACTATCGCAAGGTCGCGGAGATCATCAGCGGCGGAAGCCTCGGGCGCGTGCACTCCGTCTACGGGACCGCGACAGGCTGGATGCTTCACATGGCGAGCCACCTGATCGATTACATGAGGTGGTATAACGGCGGAGCGGAGGCTTTGTGGGTCATGGCCCAGGCAAGCGGCAGGGGGAAGCTCACGGACCTTCATGCATCGCCCGACTACATCGCGGGCTTCATCCAGTTCGCGAACGGCGTGCATGGCGTCCTCGAGTGCGGAGCGGGGGCTCCGGATGTGCCGGAAGCTGACGCCTGGTGGCGCAAGTGCAGGATCGGCGCACAGGGCACCGACGGCTTTGCCGAGGTGCTGACCGGAGCGGGGTGGAGGACGGTGACCAGGAGCGGAGCCTCCTCCGGGCCCGGAAACATGGACTATGACCATGACATGCCGCCGTACGTCCAGGAGATGGCGGACTGGCTGGACGATGATGCCCGCCTCCATTCCTGCAATTTCGGGTCAGCGTACAAGGGCCACGAGATCCTGATGGGGCTCGTACGATCCGCGGTGCTCGGCGGTCAGGTGGCGCTACCACTCGGGTCCGGCATGAATGAGACGCTGTTGTTGAAAGAAAAGCTGGGGAACGCAAAGGCAATCCCTTCGTTCCCGGGCAACGCAAAGGAGTACGCTTAGCGCGTCACCGTCACCTTCTTCAAGCCCCGGGGTGCATCGGGATCAAAGCCCTTGGCAAGAGCGAGATGAAGGCCCATGAGCTGTCCCGGAATGACTGCCATGATCGGCGAAAGCCATTCCGGCGAACCCACGGGGAGCGCCAGCCGCGTACGCCCGAACTTCAGGATCTCCTCGGAATCGCTGATGGCAATAATCTCCGCGCCGCGCTGCGCAAGCTGGGCGGCGAACTCCTCCATGTGGGAGAGAAGCGTTCCGCTCGTTGCGATGAGCACGACGGGGAAGCCGGGTTCGATGATGGCCATTGGACCGTGAAGGAAATCCGCGGATGAATAGGGCTCAGCCGTGACGTACGTCAATTCCTTGAGCTTGAGTGCGATCTCCAGCGCTATCCCGTAGGAGAAACCCCTGCTGATCACGACGCACCTGTCCATGTACCGATAACGCTCCGCCTTTGCGGAAATCACCCGGGAGACCGCTTCGATTGTCCGGGCGGCGCGTTCGGGGAGCTGGTTCATGGCGGCAAGGCGGGCGGCGTCTCCCTGGAGAACGACTGACAGGCTTGCAAGGAGCGCAAGGGAGCAGGTGAACGTTTTTGTGGCAGCCACCGCTTTTTCGCTCCCGCTTTGCAGCTGGAGGACGTGATCGGAGTATTTTGCCAGCGGGGAGGAAGGATCTGAGGTGATCGATCCCGTCAGCGCGCCCTGCTTTCGAGCGTCCGCGACTACCTCCACGATATCCTGGGACTGGCCCGACTGCGAGATGGCGAGGACCAGCGCGTTTCTCAGTCTGGGCGGGCTGTGGTAGAAGGTATACAGTGAGGGCGTGCTCTGCACAACAGGCAATCCATTGAACGCGGAAAACAGATACTTCGCATAGGTACCGGCATTATCCGAGCTTCCGCGCGCAGCGATGAGCACATAGGAAATATCCCTGCGACGGATCTCGGCGCAGAGGCTCTCCACGGGCGTCCTGCAGGAGTCGAGCGCGCGAGCCAGCACTTCAGGCTGCTCCTCTATCTCTCTCTCAAGAAGCGATTTTGCCTGTGCCATGGTGGAGTGAATACTGCCGGTTCCACCGGCGCCATGTCAATTCCGCAGCACGCCGATTGATTCGGGCCCTGGCTGCGCGTGCCTCTTCGGGACTGCATCTGGGCAGCACCCAGTCATCGATTTCCGACAGAAATGCGTGGAGGGGCAGACCGCTGAGCGTCGGGCCGACGCCGAACGCCCTGTCGTACTGATGCAGGAAG
>DATKLB010000188.1:0-23239 GCA_035542615.1 Spirochaetia bacterium
GCCTGTACTCGAAGTTCATCCAGCATGCGCATGTGGACGCCGGGGAGAACGTCGTCGTGACCGACGGCATCGTTCACTCCTACGTGGACGCCAACAAGATGATCCTCTGCCAGGGAAAGAGAGCCCAGATCGTGGGCGGTCGCCTGCGCGCCTCCGAGGAGATCAATTCGAAGATCCTTGGCTCTGTCGCCGGAACGGAGACGCTCCTGGAGGTCGGGTATGACCCTCGGAGCAAGGAGCGGCTTGTCCAGCTCGAGGAGACGCGGCGCGGAGTGGAGAAGCAGCTCGAGGAGGTGGAGCTCAACATCAAGACTCTCGAGACGCTGCAGAAAGCGCAGAGAAAGCTCCCTCCGGAAAAAGCCCAGTACCTGACCGAACAGAGCGAGAAACGCTCGCAGCTTCTCGCGCAGCTCGATGAGACGACGCGGGAAATCGCGACAATCAACTCCTACCTGGCATCGCTGAATACCATCGGAAAAATCTCGGCCTCGGAGCGAGTCTTCCCGGGAGTGAAGCTCGCCATCAAGAACGCCGCGCTCGCCGTGCGAACCGAGTTCAAGTACGTCACTTTCCTTCTCCAGGGAGGAGAGGTGAAGGTGACGAAATACGAAGCCTTCAGTGAAGAGCTCATGAGAAGACGCTGACAGCCATGCCTCTGCTGCCGATTGATCTGCAAACGCTTTTTTCCCAGACGAACCAGGTGGCCCGGGACCAGGCCGTCCAGCAGCAGGCCACTCCACAGGCCCAGTCCGCGCAAGGGGCCCAGCTGGTACAGCAGACGGTGCAGCGGGACAACGACGTCAATCCGACCGAGCACCAGCAGGAGGGACCCGAACAGGTGAAGCCGCGCGGCGGGCGACGAGGACAGGTCGGACGCCGGGAGAAGGGAAAGAAGGAGAAAGAGGGCAAACCCGCCCCTCGCGCGGAAGTTGTTCGTGACCCGGAGCTCGGCAGAAATATCGACGTAACCGGCTGATGTGGTACACCATCCTTGTCACCCTGATCATCGATGTCGGCGGGCTGTTCCTGATGTACGCGCTCCTGCGCGACCGCGTCCGCCGCGCGACGAGCGCAGCGGCGCAGATCGCGGAGCTGCGGGAGGAAGTGAGCAGGCTGGTGGTGGAGCTGAATCAGACGACGGAGCGCAACGTCGCTCTGCTGGAGGACCGGATCACCGGCCTGACGGACCTTCTTGCCGCATCCGACAGGAAGATCGGGCTTCTGCGGCGTGAAATCGAGAGGCACGACGTCGGCGCTCAGGTCTACAGCCGGCTGGCGGAGGGAGGCGGCAAGCGCGCCCCGGGAGGCACCGCAGGGGCCTCTGTCCAGGGCGATCGGGGAAGGCGGCAGCTTCCGCAGCCGGTCGAATCGGCACCCTCCCTGTCCGTCGAGCTGTCCTCCGCGGCGGAGCATTCCGGTGGCGCCCGGCCCGCAGAGAGAGACGCACAACTGGCGCGACAGGCGCCCGGGGCGCGGACGGGGGGCGAAGGTGGCGGGATCGGCAAAGACGACGTGCACCAGAGGGTGATGATGCTGAGCAACTCGGGCTTTTCCGCCAATCTCATCGCGACGCGCGTGGGTATCCCGCTTGGCGAGGTCGAGTTGATCATAGCCCTGGAACGGCAGAGGACGTCGCAAGCTGCCGTGGAGCCCGGCGGCGCGCAGCCATGAGCAAGAGGTATGTTTCTTTCGTGCTGGGAACGGGTCGCTACTGTGTCCCGGTCGACGAGGTCATCCAGATCCTGCGACCCGACGGCATACTGCCCGTCCCGAAGGCTCCCCCGTTCGTTGCGGGTGCCATCACCCTGCGGGGCGACGTGATACCGGTGGTCAACCTGACATCGCGTCTGAGCCGGGACGCCGACTCGGGAACCAGCGCTTCGCGGGCAAGGATTATCATCATCAGGGCGGGCAGCCGCATGTGCGGGCTGTCGGTTGACGAGGTGCGAGAGATCGTGGACATCGACGAAACGAAGATTCAAGAAGATCCAACGGGAGCTCTCGGTACGCACGCGGACTTCATCCTGGGTGTCGCGCAGCAGGGGCAGAGCCTTCTCGCCATCCTGGACCTGCCGCGCGTCCTGAGCGCCGGCAGGAATCTGCAGGGCGCTTCGCCGGTGTAGCCGTGCCCGGGTCTGCGTGGACGGAGGACGAGCGGCTTCGACGCGCGTTCCTCGAAGAAGGCGACGAGCTGGTCCAGAAGCTCGGCGAGTCCCTGTCAGCCCTGGAGGCGGACCCGGGCAGTCACGACCTCGTCCACGAGGTTTTTCGACTGACTCATTCCCTGAAGTCGGAGTCCGCGCTCATGGGTCATGCATCGCTCTCAGGGCTTGCCCACGCCATGGAAGACGTCCTGGAGTCGGTTCGCGGCGGCGAGCTGGCGCTGGCAGCGGACGTGCTCGAGAAGCTCGTCGCCGGCGCGGATCGACTGGCCCTGATGATGGGCGAGATCTCGCGGGGCGAAAGGGACGCTGACTCGGACCCTTCTGATGTCGTGCAGGATCTCCGCGCCCTCATCGGCTCACGCCGCGGAACGGGTGACGAAGCAACGGACGGACCGCCTGCCCGTGGGAACGGCGCCGGGCCGCATGGCGGCGCGGCCGAAGGCGTTGCGCCGGCCGAGCCGGTATTTGGCGCGCAGGAGGTTTCCCGGCTCGCAGAGGCGCGCGAGCGCGGAGAGTCTCTCTTTCGCGTGACGGTGACCGTCGCGACAGATGAGCCCATGAAGTTCGCCCGCGCCTTCCTCGTGTTCAACAACTTCGAGCAGTCGGCCAACGTTATCAGGGCGATACCCGCGATGGACGGTGAGCCCGCCGATGATGCCAGCTATGCGCGGACGGTCTTCTATCTGACGAGCGCGCCGGACGACGAGACCCTGCGGGCAGCAGCCCGCGTGGACCAGATTGCCATGGTGGAGACCGCGCGGCTGGAGTTCCCGTCGGCAGGGTCGATCGGCCGGCCGCTCCAGGAGCATTACCGCGCGGACGCCGGGCCGATCGCGTCGGACAGAGGCAGGGGGCCGGGGCCCGCGGGTCCGCCCGTGGAGAAAACGACGATACGTGTCGACGCCAGAAGGCTGGACGACCTGTGGCGCTTCGTTGCGGAGCTCGTGCTGCACAAATCGCACGTCTCCCGGCTCTCCGACGGGGTTGCGAGAGGCATGGACGCGGACTCCATCCGTGAAGAGCTCATGGTATCCTCGGATTCCCTGGAAAAGATCTCGAGCGGCATGCAGCAGGCCATGCGCGACACGCGCAGCATTCCGATCTCGATCATTTTCAGCAAGTTTCCGCGGCTCGTGCGGGATCTCTCGCGCAAGCTGGGCAAACCGGTCGACCTCGTGATGTCGGGGCAGGAAACGGAAATCGACCGCAGCATCGTGGAGGCTCTTTCAGACCCGCTGACACACATCATTCGCAACGCCCTCGATCACGGCCTCGAGTTTCCCGAGGAGCGGGTGCGGCTGGGCAAGCCCGAGCGGGGAAGGATCGCGGTCAGCGCCAGGCGCCAGGGAGGGACGATCGTCATCGAACTGGCCGACGACGGCAGGGGACTCGACACCGAGCGCATCCGCCAGAAGGCCATCGACCTCGGCATTCCCGATGCCGCCTCTCTGGGAGAGGCGGATCTCCGCGAGCTGGTTTTTCGCCCCGGCTTCAGCACCAAGGAGGTCGTGACCGACCTGTCGGGCCGGGGAGTCGGAATGGACGTCGTGGCTACCAGGATCCGCAATGACCTTCGGGGAACCGTTGAACTGGCGAGCGAAACCGGAAAGGGCACGCGGGTCGTCCTTCGTCTTCCTTTCACACTCACGATCGTGAACTCGCTCCTCGTGGAGGACGGCGGACACCTCTACGCCATCCCCCTTGGCGACCTGGACAGCACGTCGAAGGTTTCCGCGGGGGACATCGTGCTGCAGGAGCAGGGAGAGGCCGGCCCGTGGATGGAGGAGCTGATTCCCCTGTACAGCATCGGCGGCCTGCTGGGGGGCGAGCGCACGCCCCGGGAGGAGTACTTTGCCGTGGTTCTGCGTCACGGAGCGAGCCGCGGCCTGCTTGTCGTGGAGGAGCTGATCGAGGAGCGCGAGATGGTCATCAGGCCGATCGATGACCTTCTGAACACCCGCAGGCTTTTTTCCGGCGTTTCCGTGCTGGATGACGGGCGCCTGGTTTTTATACTTGACACGTCATTCATCAGACGCGACAATTTTTGAGGGGGAAGAATGGGAGCGACCATCCTGATCGCGGACGACCTCAGCTTCATGCGCATGATCCAGAAGGAGATCCTCATGGAGCGCGGCTACACGGTCGTGGGGGAGGCGTCGGACGGGATCGAGGCAGTGAACAAGTTCCAGACCCTCAACCCGGATCTCATTCTCCTCGACATAACGATGCCGAACATGAACGGTCTGGAGGCCATGCGCAGGATCTTTTCCATCAACCCGAAGGCTCGCGTCATCATGTGCTCGGCACTCGGACAACAGAACCTGATCGTCGAGGCCATCCGCGCGGGGGTCAAAGACTTCATCGTGAAGCCCTTCAAGCCAGAGCGGATCCTGTCTGCCATAGAAAAGGCGCTGAAGGCTTCCTGAGCACGGGCAAACGTCGAAGGCAAAAAAAAACGGTATGCCTGGACGTCAAGAGCATACCGTGTTTCGAGATGAGGAACATGTCCTCACCTGAGAAGATCGGCGACCGTGTGGCAATCTTTAGGAAAATGCTCCGCAAGTGACGCACGAGCCTTCCGAATGACTGCCGCCTGCCACCGGGCGGATTCCAGCACTCCACCGTACAGCTCGGCGCTGTCCGCGAGCGCCTCTTTCTTCGAAACCTTCGATTCGCCCTTGCCGCCGATGCGATGGATCAGGGACTGCAGGAGAAACCCCGCAATGCTGCGCTGCGAGACGGCCATGATGCGCCGGTCGATGTCGTCGAGCTCGGAAAGGAGCGCTGCAGCTGCCAGCGTCCCCGACTCCGTCTCGCCAAGAGCATCATTTGCCTGCAGCGCGCGCTCGCAGAGCGGCTCAAGCTCGGCGAGGCCCGCGAGCAGATCGTCAAGGGCGCGACGAAGAGCAGGCGCGTGATCACCTGTTTCGCGTGACGCTGCCTGGCGCTCCTCCGCGATTCTCGCCTCGATCTGGTCGCGCACCCGGGGGAGCTCGAGAACGTCCTCGAGTCTGGCGAGCGACATACCCGCAACAGCGACGCTGTCCGGTGAAAGGGTGCAGGTACGTGCCTCGGGGTGCATGGAAAGCTGGCTCTCGAACCACCACTGGTACAGGAGCATGCGTCGATCACTCGGTGTGGTTCCTCCGGACGCCGAGCGCGCCGGGAAAAGACCGATCTCGCGGAGATAGCGGTACGAGGTCGTTTCCTGGGGCCGCGTGCGGTCGCAGGAGGAAAGCCACACCTCTTCGGTGAAGATTCCCCTGCAATGTGTGCGCATGCCGGGGAATCCCAGGTCGAGGCCTGCCGTGTAGATGGGGCTTGCCCCGAGATGCCGCGCAAGATCCCAGGCGGCAGTCGCGACGGAGCCACCTGCCCCGAGCTTCCCCTTGTGCCCGACGGAATCCTCGAGGGCTTCTCCGAGAGGGAAGAGGGAGCTGCAAAGGTAGAGCGATGAGCTCGAGGATTCTGCAAACTCCCTGCGAAGCACGCGGGGCTGTGTGGACGGCTCAGCGACGATGATACCGCCGCTGACCGTCTTGCCTCCCGGGACAGCTGCCCAGTCCAGGAAGCGCGAGGCCCAGTACTGGGGATCCACCACGACAGTGAAATCAGGCCACACGCCCGCCTCCGCGCAGGGCTTCAGAGATGTGTTCACCGAGATGAGCACGAGCCTCTCCCGCAAGGACGGAAGTGCAGGCAGGAGAGCATCCAGGGACGGTCCACCCGCGATTACCAGGGCCG
Organism: Spirochaetia bacterium; assembly: GCA_035542615.1. Lineage (GTDB taxonomy): Bacteria > Spirochaetota > Spirochaetia > SZUA-6 > Fen-1364 > Fen-1364. The sequence continues at coordinate 5,910 of DATKLB010000188.1, forward strand.
GAAACCCCCGGCAGAGACCCTCGAGACGGATGATCCCAGGCGCATAGAGAAACGCGTGCATGTTGTGCGTGAGGTTCCTTACCCATAGACGGCCGAAGCGGTTGAGGGTGTTGAGGTTGATTTCCTTTCGTAACAGCCAGGACCGCACCACCTCTTCCGCGGTTCGATACCAGGCCGGGTTGCCCCGCATAGCCGGCCGCAGGCGAAGGAAAGAGGGTCTTGCCAGGGGAAGGGAGCTGAGCAGGGGGGTGACATCCTCAGGCTTTGCGGCAACGAGATACCTGACGCGCGAATCCGAGAGCAGCCGCGTAAGGCTCCGTGATGCCAGCGCCGCGCGGAACATGGCCGCGTCGGGCTCGAGGACCAGGATCGGCAGCTCGGGGAATCTTCGCCGCGCGGCCTCCGTGCCATACCCGAGGCCGAACCCGAGAACGATAAGGCAGGTCGCGCTCCCGTCGATCTCCCGCGCTGCCTGGCGATCCGCCTCGGTGACCGGATCATGACGGCTGTGGACGGACAGGCCGTGACGGACGGCGGTCGGAGAGCCACTCGGCGTCTCGATGACCTCGACCTCCGTCTCATCCCCCTGCGCTTCCGCAAGGAGCCGGGCCACGCCGGGATGATGCGTGGCGAGCGCCTCAAGGTTTTTCTCAAGGAAACCCTCGGGTTCCATCACCGCAGCTCCAGGGTTATTTTCATTCCGTCGGTGATCGGTGTGCCCGGCCGCGGATCCTGCCCGACCACGAACCCGCTGCCTCTGATGATCACGGAAATGTCCTTGCGCAGCAGCAGGGGAAGAAGAAGCCTTTTCGGCATTCCCGTCAGATCCGGCATCACCGTGGTGATGTCGACCTGGCGGGGCAGCGTCACGGCCACGTCTCTCGGGCCCTTCACCGTCCGTGTCCCCTCTCGGGATATCCCCAGCTGGTCGATCAGGGCCACGGCAACGTCCCGGAAAATCGGCGCTGCAATGGTCGATCCGTAATAGCTTTCGCCCTTTGGATTTTCGAGCACCACGTAGACGATGAAGCGCGGATCATCCGTGGGGAAGATGCCGAGCAGGGAAGCGATGAAGTCCTTGTCCGAGTATCCTCCCGTCGGGCTTGCCACCTGCGCCGTTCCGGTCTTTGCCGAAATGCGCACCCCGGGGACGGCGGCCCGGCGGGCCGTGCCCGCGTTCGACGTGGCCGCCTCCATGTAGTCGAGCATTTCGCCGGCCACATCCGGCGAGACCACTTCCCAGAGCGGCTCGCGCCCGTATTCCCTGACGATCTTCCCTTCCGGGGAGACGATCTTTTTCACGATGAGGGGCTTGAGGAGAAGCCCGGCGTTGGCGATCGCCGTTGCGGCCTGGAGGACCTGCACCGCCGAGACGGATATCTCCTGCCCGATCATGACGGTCGGCTTGGAGCGGGCGGACCACAGGGACGGCTTGCGAAGCAGTCCCTGCGCCTCGCCCAGGAGCGGGATGCCCGTCTGCCGTCCAAACCCGAACCGCGTCAGCATTCGGTAGAAGCTCTCATCGTCGGTCTGGTCCGACGCATATGCCGCTCCCGAATTGCTCGAATACTCGATGATCTCGCGCGGCGTCAGGTTTCCATTTTTCCCGACATCGCCGATGTGGATGGTTTCTCCGCGGGGAAGTCGCTTCACGTAGTACCCGGGAGTGAAGAAATGGCTCTGCGGCGTTATCGCGCCGAGCTCGAGCAGTGACGAGAGGCTGAAGACCTTGAAGATCGAGCCCGGCTCATAGGTGACGGCGACCGGACGATTGACCAGAGACATGCGGTCAACCCGCGGAGAATCGTTCTGGAACTCGTTCGGATCGAAGTCGGGCAACGAGCAATACGCGAGGATCTCCCCGGAACGGGAATCCATGACGAGGATCATGAGGGAATCCGGCTTGTTCGTCTCGAAGGCGGCGCGGGCAATCTTTTCCACCTGGTATTCCATGCCGGCGTCGATGGTGAGGAAGACCTGGCTGCCGAAGACCGTGTCCGCGTCAGTGCCCACCGGCTGCGGAGCCAGGTCGTCGTTGAAGGTGTACTCGATCCCGTCCCACGGCACGTTGTCGGCGCCCACATAACCGACGACGTGCGACGCAAGCCTGCCCTGGGGATAGGACCGGCCGAAATCGTCCTCGACGCGGATCCCGGCGAGCTTTCCCTGCGATTTCGCCGCCGATATCTCCTGGGCCTGCTGCTCGGAGACCGAGCGCCTGACGACCACGTAGCCGTCGTGGCGATTCCAGCTGTCCAGGATGACCCCCTCGTCCATGTGGAGGATCCCGGCCAGCAGAGTCGCGCTCTCCCTGGCGTTTGTCACGGCCGGGACCCAGGCGGAAACGCGGCGCTGCCGCGTTGTAACCGCAAGGATCCGGCCCTGGCGGTCCAGGATTGCCCCTCTTTCCACCTGGGGGAGCACGAGGGTTTCCGCGCCCTCACGGGAGGGCAGGACCACGGTGAGCCGCACCAGCTGGACAACAACGGTAATGGCGATGAGACCCAGGATGCCCGCGAAGATGAAGAGACGCCGTGTCGAGCGAATCTTCACTCTGCGTTCGGTCACAGACGGGTCCCCCTCCCAGGGACATTGTAATATGCGGCGAAACAAATGTCGATATGTGGGTAGAGCGTATATGATAGCGGTCCTCCAGCGCCAGCACGTCCAGAAACGCGCCGTGCCTGTTCGTCTCAAGGCCCGCGCCGGAATTGCAACACGCGGCATGCCCGCGCGGCGCGCGCTGTGGCGCGGAGCCCCGCGGCGAGTCTCGACACCCGGACCGGGCGCCGCTGCCATCCCGGCGCATTTTGTCGCAGCGGGCGGTCGCGGTCGTGGCAATTTCCGCCTTCGACTGCCCGCTCACGCCGGGCGGCTGATTCTCCTGGTTCTGCTTCCCGCGGCGATCCTCGCCGTGCTCGCTGCTACCCTGTTCGTTCCGCACGTCATGCTGGCCGCGCTCCCGCTGGAACGGCCGCTTCTCCCCAGCCCGCTGGAGACGGACCAGGACGTCTACCGGATGCTGGTTCCCGAGGAGCAGCCTCGCGCGGGCACGGCAGCCAGCCCGGTGCTTTCCAGCACCCTGAAGGTCACCCAGTACCGGGCCCAGCCAGGGGAGTCGATTTCCCAGATCGCGCAGAGGTTCCGGCTGAACCTCGATACCATCGTCAGCTGGAACGACATTCGGGACGCTCGATCCATCCGTCCGGGGACGGTGTTCGGCATTCCCAATGTGGACGGGCTGAAATATACCGTGCGCCGGGGAGACACCCTGGATCAGATCGCCCGATCCAATGGGCTGCCTCTCAACACTGTCCTTGACTGGAATCGCCTGCCCAGCTCGGTGATTTCCGTTGGCCAGGCGTTGTTCATGCCCGGTGTCCACATGCGGGCGAACGACCTCAACAGGGTCCTGGGCAGCCTGTTCATCTATCCCGTTCGCGGCAAGATCAGCTCGGCCTTCGGCTCGCGTCCTGATCCCTTCACGGGGATCAAGCGCTTCCACAACGGAGTGGACATCGTGAACGCACCCGGTACCCCCGTCGCCGCGGCCATGGAGGGGACGGTGGAGGACACGGGATTCAACAACAACTACGGCTACTACATCATCATGCGCCACACCGGCTACCAGACCCTGTATGGCCATCTCAGCCGCTATATCGTGACCCGTGGACAGAAGGTCCAGCAGGGGGAGAAGATCGGAGAGCTCGGAACGACCGGCTACAGTACCGGTCCGCACCTTCATTTCTCGATTTTCAGAAACGGGGAAGCCGTTGACCCTCTCGCCTTCTTGAAATAAGGTTTGCGCGATCATGGGCATCGGAAAGTCTGCACGGCTGGATATGTACGGAATCGTTCGTCGGCTCGCCGATGATCCCCGGTTTCGACGAGCCGTTCTGAGTGCTTCCGCGCTCCTGTTCGTAGCCTCCACGGTGGTCCTGGTTCTGGATGCGCTGATCCCCTTCCCGCCGCCTGGAGAGCCGATTCTCTATGATCCGTCCGACTGGTCAATGCTCATCAGCGGCTCGAACCCGAAGGACGGAGGGACCCCAGGCTTGTCTCCTCCCTCCACGACACCGGGGGCAGCCGGTTCGCCGGCTGCGGTGGGGGGCGCCTCCCTTGCGCCGCCGCCGGTCCGGTTTCTGCTCTACAGGGTCAAGCCTGGCGACACGATCACGGGAATTGCGCAGAAGCTGGGGATGAATCCCGACACCATCTCTTCCTTGAATCGCTCAGAGGGCAGGGGCGTCCACAGCCTCTCGGTTGGAGAGCAGATCCGGATTCCCACGGAGGACGGCATCTACGTGACGCTGGACTCGGACTTCGACGCCGTGTGCCGGAAGAAGGGTGTGTCGCCCGACGATGTTCTCGCGGCAAACGGCCTGACCCGTGACCAGCTGGCACCGGGCAAGGAACTGTTTTTTCCGGGCGTTCAGCACACCGGTTATGCGTACAGCCTGTCCCTTGGAGTTGCGGTCGCCAACCCGCTTCCCCACGCATGGGAAACCTCGCCGTACGGGCTTCGCTCGGATCCCTTCACCGGACAGCGGCGCAGGCACAATGGCGTCGATCTTGCCGCCGCCTATGGAGCTCCGGTCAGGTCCGCCACCGAGGGCATGGTCCGCGACGCCGGGTGGGACGACGTCCTGGGAAACTATGTCGAGATCCGCGGGCAGCTGGGCTACTCCTACGTCTACGGCCACATGAGCAGGATCCTGGTGCCGCTGGGAACACGGGTCACGCGGGGCACGGTCCTCGGGGCGGTCGGTGCGACCGGGTACGCAACCGGGCCGCACCTGCACTTCGAGGTGAGGAGGTACGGTGTCCCCCTGAACCCGGCGCTTTTTGTCTCCGGACTCCGATAATATCACCGGGAGCATCCCCGACATGAGAAAGCTGGTGCTTGCAGTTATCGTCCTGCTCGCTCTGTTCGCGGTCTTTCGCGCATATTCCGAGAGCGCATGGCCACGCCGCTGTCCGGAGGGACCTTCTCAGCGCTTATCGCCCGTGACAGTATTTGGATTTTTTCCCCGAGCCGCAGGGGCAGGGGTCGTTGCGCCCGACCTTGGGAACGGTGCGCTTGACCTGCATGCGCTGGGGCTGGGCGGCAGCCGAGCCGCCGTTCCCGCCGAAGCCGGCTGATCCGCCGGCCGACACGGCGGTTGTTCCCGAGCTTGCTCCCGCCGCGAACTGACCCATGGCGCTGTGAGATGCCTGCACGGCGGCCAGCGGTCGCGGCGCCGCCGCGGGCTGAGCAGGGCTCTGCTGGATGCGCACCCGGTAGATCTTTTTCGCGATGGCCGTCTTGATGTCGTAGAGCATCTCGTCGAAAATCTGGAACCCCTCCAGCTTGTACTCCAGCAGGGGATTCTTCTGGCTGTATGCCCGCAGGTAGACCGCCTCCCGGAGAGCCTCGAGGTTCTCCAGGTGGTCCTGCCAGCGGGAGTCGATGTTGCGAAGGTACTCGAACCGGATGAAATTGTTCAGAATCTCTTCACCTATATCCGCGCTCTTCGACTCGATCGTTGCCCGCAGGCCGGCGCGGATGACCTTGTCCAGCTCCTCCGCGGGGAATGCCGCAAGCTCCGCAGGGCTGTGCTCGGGGTCAAACAGCAGGCTCTCCTTGAGCGAAGCGAGCAGTGTCCTGACCCTTCCCTGCGGCGTGTCCCCCGAGGCCCGGTAGGCCTCGAAGATTTCCGCGAAGATCTCTTCCCCGGTCGTGATGATGCGTTCCGTGAGATGCGCGTCCGAAATGATCTCATCCCTGCGCTGGTAGATGAACTTCCTCTGCTCATTGAGAACGTCATCGTACTCCAGCAGGTGCTTGCGCACCTCGAAGTTCCGCTCTTCGACTTTCTTCTGGGCCCTCTCGATCGACTTGTTCAGCCACGGGTGTACGATCGGCTCGCCCGTTTTCATTCCCATCCGCGACATCAGCCCCTTGATGTTCTCTCCGCCGAACAGGCGCATCAGGTCGTCTTCCAGGGATATGTAGAAACGGGAAGACCCTGGATCTCCCTGGCGGCCGGACCGTCCACGGAGCTGGTTGTCGATGCGCCGGGCCTCGTGACGCTCGGTGCCCAGCACGTGCAGGCCGTCGAGGCCCTTGACCTCCTGGTAGTCCGACTGCCACTTTTCATACTCTTCCGCGATGACGTTGCGCACGACCTCTTCCGGCGCCTGCGTTCCGGCCTTTTTCCGCGCCCGAAACTCCGGATTCCCGCCGAGCTTGATGTCCGTCCCGCGGCCCGCCATGTTCGTCGCGATCGTCACCGAGCCGTGCGATCCTGCCTCGGCGATGATGAGCGCCTCTCTGGCGTGGTTCTTGGCGTTGAGGACCTCGTGACGGATGCCGCGGCCGACGAGCATGCGCGACAGCCGCTCCGACTTTTCGATCGAGATCGTCCCGACCAGAACGGGCTGGCCCTTGGTGTGCAGCTCCGCGATCGCGTCGCAGATGGCGTGCAGCTTCTCCTCTTCCGTCAGGTAGATGACATCGTCCATGTCGTCACGGACGACCGGGCGGTTGGTCGGAATGACCACCACGTCGAGGTTGTAGATCTTCGCGAACTCCTGCGCCTCGGTGTCCGCCGTTCCCGTCATGCCGGAGAGCTTTTCGTACATGCGGAAATAATTCTGAAACGTGATCGTGGCGAGCGTCCTGTTTCTCTGGGCGATCTTGATCCGCTCTTTGGCCTCGATGGCCTGGTGGAGGCCCTCTGAGTATCGTCGACCGTAGAGAATACGTCCGGTGAACTCGTCGACGATCTGCACCTTGCCGTCCTGCACGACGTAGTCCACGTCCTTCGCGTAGAGCTTGTGCGCACGCAGCGCCTGCGTGAAGTAATGGACATACTCGAAGTTCTGATCCGTGAAGAGGGAATCCCGTATGAGGCCGCGCTTGAGCAGCAGGCTTTCCGCGTGGTTCATGCCCTGGTCGGTGAATGTGACCCGCTTGTTCTTCTCCTCCAGCTTGTAGTCTCCGACCGTCGGCTGGTCGCCGTCGGGATATTCGCCGGTCCGGGGATCCTTTTCGACCTCGACGAGCTGGTCGACGAGCTTGTTCACCTCCGCGAACTTGAACGTGTCGTCCTCCGCCATCCCCGAGATGATGAGCGGAGTCCGGGCCTCGTCGATAAGGATGTTGTCGATCTCGTCGACGATGGCGTATGCGTGTCCCCGCTGGACCTTTTCCGAGGGGCTCCAGCACATGTTGTCGCGCAGGTAGTCGAAGCCGAACTCGTTGTTCGTTCCGTACGTGATGTCCCGCGCGTATGCCTCCTTGCGCTGCACATTGTCCATCTGGCTCAGAATGACGCCGACGGAAACCCCGAGCAGGGAGTAGATTGGACCCATCCAGGCGGCGTCGCGCTCGGCCAGGTAGTCGTTCACCGTCACGATGTGAACGCCCTTGCCGCTCAGGCTGTTCAGGTAAGCGGCAGGAACGCTTGCAAGGGTTTTTCCTTCCCCGGTCTTCATCTCCACGATCCGACCCTTGTGCAGCACAACGGCTCCCATGAGCTGGACATCGAAAGGCCGTTCCCCCAGCTTCCTCCGCGCTGCTTCGCGCACGAGGGCGTAAGCCTCCGGAAGAATTGCATCGAGCTTCTCTCCTTCAGCGAGGCGCGAACGAAATTGCGCTGTCTTCTCGGCGAACAGGGAGTCCGGGTATTCCTTGACCGCCGGCTCGAGCTCATTGATCTTCTGCACGATCGGCACCAGCTCCTTCAGGTCGCGCTCGTGCTTCGAGCCCAGGAGGAGAGTGAGGATGTTCTGGAGCATGTATGCAATGTACCCTCCGGGAGATTGACAGGTCAAGGGAAGGTCGCTACGATGAGCGCGACAATGCCGCGCAGAGTTCCTGGTTTCCGCGTCGCTCTCGTTGCTTTCCTGAGTATTTCATTGCTGGTGCTGATCGGATGCCAGAAAAAAGAGATCGAGGAGCTGCTGGGGAGTGAGCTTTTTTCTCTCTCCCTGGGAAAGCTCGAAAATCAGATCGACCTTTTCCCGTCCTCGGGCGGCACCATGGAAAAGAAGACGACCATCGACATGCGGGACGGCTGGTTCTACGTGGCCAACGGGAGCTCCGGCAAGGTCATGGTCTTTTCCTCGTACGGTGACCTGATATTCCTCCTGTACAACGCGCAGATAAATCCGACGCCCGTTTTCGTGAGCTCTCCTGCCCCCGCGGGAAGCCGGGAGACGTCGGCTCCGGGAGACCTGGTAAGCACTCGGGGCGCCGTCAGCTATCCGTTCGTCGATATTGGAGAGATAGCGGTTGCAAGCGACAGGACCCTGTACGTCGAAGATGGCGTCCCGGAGGCAAAGGTCGTCAAGGACAATGACCGCGGAGTGCTTCTCACACGCGTCATCCTTCGCTTCGATAGAAAGGGCAAGCCGGAGGGCTACCTCGGGCAGGAGGGGATCGGCGGAACGCCGTTCCCTTTCATCATGTCCATGCACATTACAGCGCATGACCAGCTCGTCGTGGTCACGCGACTCCCGGAGTCCTGGGAGGTCTTCTGGTATTCGCGGGACGGGGCTCTGCTCTATCACGTGGAGATCGATTCCGCCCATCTTCCCGTGGCGGCAGAGAAGGGTGTGACCCCCGCGCTCGTGAAGATCATTCCCGACCTGCAGAGCCCGATCCTGGACCTGCTCATCTACTCGTATCGCGAGCCGGCCGACGAACCCTCCCGCGCAAAAACCGACCAGGGAGACAACGTCAGCTCGCGGGTATACCGGCTGAACCTTCGCACGCGCCAGTACGAGTCCTCCGTCGAGCTCCCCGCGAACCCCCCCCGCAAGGAAACCGTGGGGCTGAAGACCACGGAAATCCCTGCTCCGCCGAGTGACCTGATCGGGGTGAGCGAGAAGGGATACCTGTATCTCCTGGGATTTGCGGACTCCAATCTCTACACGCTGCAGATCCTTGACCCCTCGGGACGCGTGCGTGCCCGGCGCTACATGGTCATCGAGGACTCCGAGCTGAGCTTCCGGGACCTCCGTCTCTCTCCCACCGGGCTCGTGTACGGACTGCTGGTCGACCAGACCAGGGCGCACATCACCTGGTGGCGCTCCGACCTGCTGCTGAAGGGAGATTGACGTGTGAAGGTCGTGAGCTCAGAGGCCATGGCGACGATCGATCGACGGGCCCAGGACGAGTTCGCGATCTCTTCGCAGCTGCTCATGGAGGACGCGGGTCTCGCCGGATGGGAGCTGTTTGTCCGCAGGGCGTGCGCCGGCCGGTTGCCCCGGGGGCCTCTGGTATTCGTCGCCGGAAAGGGAAACAACGGTGGCGACGCGATGGTCATGGCCCGCAGGGCGTTGGGCCAGGGAGCTCAGGACCTGCTGATCGTGCTCGCCGGGGGGCTGCCTCGGGAGGGCAATCCTGCGCAGATGCTTGCCATCTGCGAGGCCTACGGAACCCCGTTGCTCTCCTGGCCGGAGGATCGGGAGAAGATCCTCATCCGGCTGCGCAAAGCGAGCTGGATCCTTGATGGAATCGCGGGAACGGGCCTTCGCGGCGCCCTGCGGCCGCCTCTTTCTGACCTCGTGAGCGCCGTGAATGACGCGCGCGCAAAGAAAGCGGCAATCGATGTGCCCAGCGGGGTCTCGGATTCTTTCGACGCCTCCTGGCCCGCGGTGCGTGCCGATGTCACCCTGACCATGGGTCTTCCGAAACTGTGTCTCTACCTTCCCCATGCACGCGCCCTGTGCGGAAGGGTTCTCGTGGTGCCGGTCGGGTTCCCTCCGGCGCTTGTCAACGATCCCTCCATTCCCGGGGAGATGCTTTCATTCACCGCGTGGCGGAAGCTCGCGAAGCCTGTTCCCCCGGACACTCACAAGAACAGGCGAGGTCACCTCGCGGTGTTCGCCGGCTCTCTGGGAACGACGGGCGCGGCATGGCTCTCAGCAACCGCCGCCGCGAGGAGCCGGCTCGGCCTCGTGAGCCTCTTCGCTGGCCGCGATGTCTATCCGATTCTCGCGGAGAAAGCCACCTCGGTCATGGTGAAGCCATGGGACGAGCCGCACCCTCCCGACTGGGGAGGTCTCGATCTCAGCCAGTACACCGGCCTGCTCGTCGGGCCCGGATGGGGACTGGCCGATGGGAGGGAACGGTGGCTCGAGCACCTCCTCACGCAGAATCTCCCCGGGACGATCGATGCGGACGGGATCACGCTGCTCTCCAGGATTTCGAAGCGTGGCAGGGTTGCCCTTGGCGGGCGGTGGGTTCTCACTCCCCACCCCGGAGAGTTCGCCCGCATCAGCGGGGTTTCTCGGGACGACGTGCTGCGTGACCCGGTCCCTCATACGCGGGAGTTGTCGGCCCGTCTGGAGGCGGTTGTTGTTCTCAAGGGCCACTGCACGATCGTGGCCTCTCCGTCAGGCTCATTCTGGATCATCGACGGTCCCAACGCCGCTCTTGCCACGGCGGGATCGGGTGACGTGCTGGCTGGACTGATAGCGGCCGGCATTGCCGGCGGGCTCTCGGCCACAGAGGGCGCTTTGTTCGGAGTATCACTGCACGCCTGCCTCGGCCGCGCCGCGTGGCGGCGGTTGGGATGGTTCCTTGCCGAGGACCTCGTGCCGCTCATCTCCCGGGTTCTGGGCTGAGGCCCTGGCGGGGCGGGTTTCCGATGAAGCATCCTGTTCTGCGGGTGAAAAAAGGAACGACGACCTATGAAGACCGGCAGGACAGGATCACGGAAGAGAGAACGTCCGAGGAACGCGAGCAGCGACTCGCATCCCCTGGGAAAAAGCGGAGTGTGCTCGCGTTTCTGAGAATTCGTCGCGGCTCTCTTCTTCCGATTCTCATTCTGGTCCTGATCGCTCTCGTGATCCTGAGGGCCCTTCCGCGGTCTGCGTCCCGCGGGAACATCGACGGCTGGCATGCGGCACTGCAGGCCCGGGTCTTTGAAGAGACTCTACGGGTCGGGGTGGGATTCTCGCTGCTCCGTACGGGAAGGACGGGATCCCTTGCGTCGGTGCTTTTCACTCTGCCGGACACCGGCGTCCAGGTTGCGACAAGCGGTGTCCTCCGGGAATCCCGGAGCGCGCTTCGAGAGCAGATGCCGTATACCGGGCGCGAGAGAACCCTTCGCGCCATCGTGACGATCGACGGGCAGTCAGGAACGCTCACACTTTCCCTTCCCGGTCCTTGACTGCCATCCCCCGCGTATCTATGATGAGTCGAACATGTTCCAGTTCTATTTTCTTTCCATCGTCAGCAATTTTCTCGCTGGTCTGTCCCTTGCCTCGGATTGGATCGCCCAGAAGCTCCCCGGCTTCGTCCCGGTAGCCACGGCCCTGTCCGGCCGGCGGGCGAAGCTGATCAGCGGGCTCTCCGCGCTTCTGGTGGGGTTCGCCACGCTGTTCGTGCCGGTGGAGGGACCTCTGATCATCGGAGACCTGTTTCCCTCTGTGATGGGGATGGCCATGGGAATCGCGCTGCTGTTCGAGGTGTTCCGCCAGGATGCCATGCTGCCTGCAGAGCGCTCGGAGAAACAGGAACGCCCGCCCGTCGGATATCGAACGACACTCGGAATGCTGGGAATCGCCGCTGCGGTCCTGCATTTCTTTCTGCCCGAGAGACCGTTCTTGTAGAGCTTCCGCGCGCTGGAAGCCAGGGAGCGTGCCGCCCCCGAATCAGTCCTTCTTTTCTTCCGCTCTCGCGGCCTGAGCCGCCTTGATCACGTCATCCGCGATCTTCCCCGAGATAGGGCTGTAGTGATCGAACTCCAGCTCGAAGGACCCTGTCCCTGCCGTCAGCGCCTTGAGGTCGATCGCGTAGTGCATCAGCTCTGCCTGCGGCACCTGCGCCTTGATCTCCAGGATGCCTCCGCCGATCGGGTTCTGCCCGAGCACCTTGCCGCGCTTGGAGCTGAGATCAGACAACACCGCTCCGAGGTATTGGTCATCAACGTAGACGGTGAGGTTGCAGACCGGCTCGAGGAGAACCGGCTTTGCGTTGCGCATTGACTCGCGGAATGCTTCCCGGGCCGCAAGCTTGAAGGCGAGCTCGGAAGAATCCACGGGATGTTCTTTGCCGTCGACCACCCGGGCCTCCACGTCCACAACGGGATAGCCGGCCAGAACACCGGCCTCCATTGCCTCGATAACGCCCTTTTCGACACCGGGGATGTACCCCCGGGAGATCGCGCCGCCAAAGATCGCGTTGGTGAACTTGTACTTCTCTCCGCGCGGGATGGGATTTACTTCCAGCGAGACTTTTGCGTACTGGCCATGGCCGCCGGTCTGTTTCTTGTGGGTGTACTCGGCGTCGGCCTTTCCCTGGATCGTTTCGCGGTATGCGACGCGCGGGATCTTGGTCTCCATGTCGATCTTCTGATTCTCTTTGATCTTGTCCAGGATCACGGAGATGTGCAGCTCGCCCATTCCCGAGATGACAGTTTCCTTTGTCTCTTTTTCGTACGCAACACGGAACGTGAGATCCTCTTCCATGATCTTCTGCATTGCCTGATTCATCTTGTCCTCGTCCTTTTTCGCTTTTGCCGAGATGGCGAGGGAATGGACGGGCGTGGGCAGCGCCAGAGGAGGGTAGACGATGGGGGCATCCGGAGTAGAGAGCGTGTCATTTGTCCGAAGCGACGGACTTTTCGTAAAAACACCGAGGTCGCCGGCGGAAAGGTCGGTGACGTCCTCCAGCTTCTTGCCCTGGCAGGTGTAGATTTTGGTGATCTTCTCCTTCTTGCCTTCCCGGGCGCTCACCAGGTCGACGTCCGTGGAGAGCCTTCCGGACATCACCTTGAAATATGAGATCTTGCCGGTGAACTGGTCCATCGCGGTCTTGTAGATGAAGCACGATGTCGGCTCGGTGTCCGACACCGCGCGGGTGATCTCCGCACCGTCCGGCGTCGTGCCCTTCACGTTTCCCTCCGGCGAGGGGGCCGCGTAGGCTATGAAGTCCAGAAGGCTTGAGACTCCCGCGCCGGTGAGAGCAGCGGTGCACACCACGGGGACGACCTTGCCCGCCTTCATTCCGCCGGCAAGCCCGCGGCGGATCTCATCCGCGGTCAAGTTCCCGTCCGCAAAGAATTTCTCGATGAGGGTGTCGTCGCCTTCTGCCGAGCTTTCGACGAGCTTCTGCCGTGCGCTCTCGACATCGGCCCGTATTCCATCGGGAACCGGCGCTTCCTTGCCCCCGATATACGCTTTCTGCTCGATCAGGTCGATGACGCCTTTGAAATCCGCCCCTGCTCCAACCGGGATCACGACCGGGACAAAGCTTGCCTTGAACTTCTCCCCAAGGTCCGCGATGCAGCGGGAGAAATCCGCGCGTTCCTTTTCCATCTTGTTCACGACGATGAAACGAGGCAGGGAAAGGCCGGTGAGACGCCGCCAGAGCTTGATCGTCTCGATCTGGACGCCGACCTCGGCTCCGACGAGCAGTGCGACGCTGTCCACGACGCGAAATGCCGCAAGGACCTCTCCGGCGAAATCCGCCGAGCCCGGGGTGTCGAGGATGTTGACCTTGCAATCCTTCCAGCTGACGTGAGTGACCGACAGATGGATGGAGATCTTTCGGGCAACCTCCTCCTCGGTGAAGTCGCTCACCGTCTTTCCGGCCTCCACCCTCTCGGCCTTCGGTATGACGCCTCCGGCGACGAGCATCTCCTCGACGAGGGTGGTTTTGCCCGTGCTGCCGTGACCGGCGAACGCGACGTTTCGCAGTGAGCGAGTCGGAACACTCATCCAGTGACTCCTTGCTGTGAGAGGATTTGCTACTGTAGTCCGTCACCCGGCTTTTGTCAACAAAAGACAAGCGCCGGGCGCCCGGGGCGCTACGTCGCGCCGAACCCTCCCACCTTCTCCGCGAAGTGGGAGAACTCCATGGTGAAAGTTGCCCGACCCTGGGTGGCGCTGCGCAGGGCGGTCGAATAGCCGAACATCGCCGCCAGGGGCGCCTGTGCCTTCACGTGATCAGCCCCCGGCTTGCTCTCCACGTTCAGGATCAGGCCCTGGCGCGCGTTGAGGTTGCCGATCACCTCTCCAAGGAACTCGGATGGGGTGAGGACATCCACGGCCATGATGGGCTCCAGCAGGATGGGGCTCGCCTTCCGGCAGGCAGCATCGAACGCCATGGCCCCCGCAGCCTCGAAGGCCAGCGGGGTCGACGTGGTCTGGTGATACTCGGCATCGATCAGGGTCACCCCGATATCCAGGGCGGGGTAGCCGTAGACCACCCCGGACCCGAAGGCCGCGGTGACGCCGCGCTCTACCGCGTTCACCAGCTCCTCGGGAAGCGCGTCGGAGGAAAGGCTGCTCGAGAACGAATTGCCCTGCCCGCGAGGCAGGGGCTTCACCGCGATGGTGATGGTCGCGCTGTGTTCCTTGCCTGCGATCATGCGGTGGTATTTTTCCACGTGGGTCGCCTCTGCGCTGATCGTCTCTCGATAGGAAACCTGGGGCTTCCCCACCCGGGCTTCGACCTTGAACTCCCGGAAAATACGCGTCACCAGCACGTCGAGGTGCAGCTCACCCATCCCCGAGATGATGAGCTCACCGGTTTCCTCGTTCTCTTTCGCCGAGAAGGTGGGGTCCTCGAGCGCCAGCGTCTCCAGAGCTTCACCAAGTTTCTTTCTCTCGGAGAGTGTTTTCGGCTCGATCGCGACCGCGATGACCGGTTCGGGGAAGTGCATTTTCTCCAACACTATCGGGAAAGCCTCGACCCCGAGAGTATCTCCGGTCTGAGAGCCCTTCAGACCGATGACCGCGGCAATATCGCCCGCTTCCAGCTTTTCCAGCTGCTGTGAATGATTGGCGTGCATCCTGAGGAGCCGATTGACCCGCTCGCGCTTCTTCTTGTTGATGTTGTAGACAGTCTGACCTTCCTTGATCGTGCCGGAGTACAGCCGCACGTAGCACAGGTTTCCGGCCTCGCGGTTTGCCTGGAGCTTGAACACGAGACCGAGCGCGAAGGCCTCGGGTTTGCACGGCACCTCGATATCCTCGTTTTTCTTTACGTTATGTCCCCGAGCGGGGGGTCGATCGAGAGGAGAGGGCAGGAAATCGACCACCGCGTCGAGGACCGGCTGCACGCCCATGTTGCGTAGCGATGCCCCGCAGAGAACGGGTGTGAACCTGCTGCCCAGCGTGCCCTGGCGGATTGCCTTTCTGAGGACGTCGGCGGGAATCCCGGTTCCCGCAAGGTAGAGCTCTGTCACCGTGTCGGAGACGTGCGAGAGATGGTCAAGGAGGTTCTCTCTCCACTTCCGCGCCTCCGCGGCTCTGGCCGGATCGACGGCCTGAGACAGAAAGGCGTTCCCCTGGTCGTCCTGATCCCACCGGATCTCCCGCATCTCGACGAGATCGATCACTCCCTCGAACTCACTTTCCGATCCGATGGGGAGCTGCAGGGGAACGGCAACCGTACCCAGCTTTCCCTTCATTTCTTCCAGGACCCCGGCAAAGTTCGCGCCGATCCTGTCAAGCTTGTTGATATAGGCAACTCTCGGAACCTTGTAGCGGTCCGCCTGGTGCCAGACGGTTTCCGACTGCGGTTCGACTCCCTCGACCGCGCTGAATATGACAACGGCGCCGTCGAGGACCCGCAGGGAGCGCTCCACCTCCGCCGTGAAATCCACATGGCCCGGCGTGTCGATGATGTTGACCTGGTGGTCGCGCCAGTAGCAGGTGGTCGCGGCCGCGGTTATCGTAATTCCCCGTTCCTGCTCCTGGTCCATCCAGTCCATGGTGGCTTCCCCATCGTCCACCTCGCCCATGCGATGGGTTTTCCCCGTGTAGTACAGGATCCTTTCTGTCGTGGTGGTCTTGCCGGCGTCGATGTGCGCGATGATCCCGATGTTGCGTATTCCGTCGAGGTTTGCCATGAGCTCTCCGGGATTTTCCTTGCGAAAAACCTGCACTACTATATAAAATCTCCCCGGATATGAAAAGGCCGCTGCCCGCCGTTGCTCCTTTCGCGTGTCTGTTGGCGATGGTTGTCGTGCCGCCCGTTGTTGCGGGTGGTGAGAGCGCCCTCGACTGGGCAAACAGGCTGCGGGCAGCCGGGGGCGCTCCCCGTGTCCAGGGTGATGAGCTGCTGTCATCCACGGCGCGCGATTGGGCGCGCACTCTCGCGGCGGCGGGCGCGATCAGTCACAGGGGAGCGGATGGCGAAGATGCCCTGGATCGCTACCGCGCGCACGGGGGGACGGAGGTGCGCATCGGAGAGATCATCGGGGCGGGCCCTGGACTTGCCGCCATCGAGAAGGCCTGGGAGGCGAGCCCGTCGCATCGGGAGCTCGCGCTCCGAAAGTACTGGACGCATGCGGGAATGGGCGAGAGCCAGGATGATCGTGGCGGGGACGTGTGCGTCATGCTCTTCTGCGTCGTGCTCGTTGAGGGCCTGGAGATATCGATCGAGAAGACCGAGCTTGTCGTGAAGGGAAGGTTTGACGTACAGGAAGCATCCGACGCTCTGCTCATGGCAGGAATCGAAGCACACCGGCCTGAGGCGTGGGACCGGGTGTCGCGCAGCTTTGCTTTTCGTCTCGCGGCTGCCGGTCTTCCCTCCTACGTCAGGCTCGGATTCGCAACGGCAAAGGGAGCGTTTACGCTGACGAACGCTCTTACATTACCGACAGAAAGGGAATTCCCAGGAGGGCGAGCCCGTTTTTCAGTCCCTGGAGCACGGCACTGACGAGCTCGATCCGGGACACGACCAGGCTTGCATCCTCGTTTCGAAGTACCGAGTGGTCCTGGTAGTAACGGCTGAAGCTCTTGCAGAGCTCGAACAGATACGCGGCGAGGACCGATGGGTTGAGCTCGTTCGCCGCGGCGCCGACAACCTCCGGGAGCTGCGCAAGAGTCTTTGCGATCTCCCATTCTTCCGGAAGCGACAGGGCGGCCGCAGAGTAGGAGCCGGCGCTGAACTTTTCCCTGCGTTCCTCGAACTTCCGAAGCATGCTCGAGATGCGAGCGCCGGTGTACTGGAGGTACGGGCCCGTGTTCCCGTTGAACGAGATCGACTCTTTCGGATCGAACGTCATGTCCTTTCCCGCGGTGACTTGCAAAAGCCAGTAGTGCAGCGCTCCCAGGGCTATGTGTCTGGCCGTCCCGCTGAGATCGCCGACGTTCTCCTCGCGTTCCTTCTCCCGGATCTCCTCGACGGCAAGCCGCTCCAGCTCGTCCAGGAGGTCGTCCGCGTCCACCACCGTGCCCTCACGGGATTTCATCTTGCCTTCCGGCAGGTTCACCATCCCGTACGCCAGGTGATGGAGGCTCGATGCCCACGGGTAGCCGAGCCGGGACAGCACGCGGAAGAGCACCTGGAAGTGGTGGCGCTGCTCCGAGCCCACAACGTA
>DATKLB010000189.1:0-3233 GCA_035542615.1 Spirochaetia bacterium
GCTCATCGATGAATCGGTCCCGATCTGCCATGGTCTGTTTACCTCCCGTCACAAACTGAAGAGAGCGACGCCGACAAGGATCAATCCCGTGCCTGCCCAGGCGGCAGCAGGAATCTTCTCACCAAAAACGATTACTCCTCCCACGATCTGCACGCCGATGGCCGTGAGCCCCTCGGTGAGGGGATAGGCAACATGAAGGGACAGGCTGCGCAGAAGAGCCGTGAAGGCCAGGACTCCCATGAATCCTCCCAGGTTGCCCAGCGCCTGCCAGAGGAGGAAGGACCTCACGCCTTTTCTGCCCGCCGACAGCTTGAGGCAGATGTGAGCCCCCGTATTGGCTCCGAGGTTGGCCGCGAGGAAAAGGAGCGTCCTCATGACACGGTCCCTCTCGGGCCGCGTGCGCCGATTCCCACGAGGATGATCCCGGCGGCGACCGCCGCGGCTCCCGCAGCCTCCGTCGGCGTGAACGCCTCGTGGAAGACCAGCATCGAGGCGGCAATCTGCACCCCGAGAACGCCGACTCCCCGGCTCAAGGGAAAAGCGAGGTACAGCGGCATGCTGCGGAGAAGCCCGGTGTACACGAGCACGCCGCCCAGCCCTGCCAGGTTGCCTCCCGCCTGGAAAGCGATGAACAGCCACACCCCGCCGGCATCGGCAGACAGCTTGAGAAGCACGTTCGCCGTCGTCACGAAAACGCAATAGCAGACCAGGAAAAGGACGGTTCTCATTGGCACCTCGCGCGACAGACGCATCCGGGAAGTTCGCGTGCCCCGTTGGAACGGGAGCCAGTATACCGGAAATACCGAAACGCGGTCGAGTCGCGGCTCCTTGCACGATTCCCGCCGGGACGATATTATTGATTGAACGTTCAGTCATTCTTGGGGGATGGAATGGCGAGGCCGCGGGACAAGGAAAAACCGGCGCAGATCATCGAAGCCGCATTCGCGGTCTTCGGGCAGATCGGCTACGAAGCGACGCTGATTTCCCATATCGCCGGGCGCGCCGGCATCTCCACGGGCACGATCTACACGTACTTCAAGGACAAGAAAGACCTCTTTCGGGCCACGGCACAGGACAGGTGGGATCGATTTCTCGCCCAGATCGGGGCACTGGCGGATTCGAGGGAGCCCGCGGCGATCCGGCTGCAAAGGTTGATCGAGATCGGGTTCACGAGCCTGAAAGACGCCCTTCCCCTCCTGCGGGGAATGCTGTTCGAGTCGAGCCAGATGAACCTCCTGCAGGGCAACCTGGAGAGACTGTACTCTCTCATCGAGAAGATCGCCTCCGAACAGCAGCGCCCGAGCCAACACGCTCAGGACCCGAGGCGACGCCGGGCGCTCATCAAAATCACTGTTGTCGGCGTTCTCTTCTCCGTCGCGCTTGCCGAGCCGGCGAACGTGGACAGAGAGATACGCATCCTGCAGCGTGCACTCGCTCAGCGGCTGTCGGGAGACTGAGCTGTGACCGCTTCCGCCCACAGGGCGCTTCCGTTCATCCTGCTCCTGGCCCCAGCGGTCCTGGGACAGTCGCAGGCACAGGCCCTCACGCTGGACCAGGCCGTCGAGCTCGCCAGGAAGAACTCCGACGCAATCCAGATCGCGCGGCTCGCGGTGCAGAAATCCCGGGCGGCCCTGGGCGAGGCCCGGGGCAGGGCCCTCCCGCACCTGGACTTTCAGGCGTCCGCGTCCTACCTGATCAACCCGCCGCCGGGGTACACGGTTGCTCCAGGCGCTCTGGGCACCTTTGCGTTCCCGATCCCCGTCCCACCTTTTTCTACGACCATCCAGCTCCCGCAGAGCAACTTCAACGTCGGTGCGGCCCTGCACAACCTCTTCAGCGTCACTGCCACGCTGAACCAGCCGCTTTTTACCTGGGGCAAGATCAGGAACGCCATCGAGCTCGCCTCGCTGCAGCTCGACGCGGCGGGAACGGACATGAGCGCCCGCCGAAGGGACATCGACATGCAGGTGCGCAGATCCTATTTCAGCGCCCTCCTGGCCGGCAGATCCCGTGATGTGCTGAAGCGATTACGAGACACGGCCGCCGAGATCGTCGCTGACAGGCAGAAAGGCTTCGACGAAGGCACGCTGAACAAGGAATCGCTGCTGGAGGTGAAAGCAACTCTCGCTTCCCTCGAGGCAAAGCTCATCGAAGCCGAGCAGAGCCAATCATCAGCGCTGACCGGTCTCGGCGTTCTCACGGGGCAAAGCATGGACGATCTCGAGCTGGCCACCGACTTCAGCTCATCCCTGCCATCGCTCGACGAGCAGGTCATTCTCACCCTTGCGCTCGAAGGCTCTCCAGAAATGGCCGCGGCGCGCAGCCAGGCAGAGCGGGCGCGCCGCAGACTTTCCATCGAGGAGGGAGGAGCGATCCTTCATCCCGACGTCAATTTCGGGATATCGCTGGACGTGTCGGGGCAGGAGGACTTCCCGTACTCAGGGGCATGGACTTTCAGCAACAACACATGGAACGTCGACGTGGCCCTCACCCTCGGGATCAAAATGAGCGCTTTTGATGGACTGGAATCCCTCCATCGCATTCAGCAGGCCCAGAAGGATATCGATATGGCCGGTGTCGCTCTCAGCCAGGAGACCAAAACACTGCGCATCCAGGTGCGCCAGGCCATCGAGACCGCCCGCAAAGGGGATGCGGCGGCACAGGCAGCGATTGCCCGCTCAGAGTACCTCGAAGAAAAGCTGAGGAACGCAACGGTTGCCCTGGCAAACGGGCAGGCGAGTCTGGAGGACCGGCGCAAAGCCTCTCTGGAGGCAGGAAGCGCTCAGCTCGACCTGCTGCTTGCGCTTTATGACCGCGAGGCAGCTCTGGCCGACATCCAGAGGATCACCGGGGAACGGCCGTGAACATAACGGAGCTTTCCGTCCGGCGTCCGACGGCTATCATCATGGGAATGGTCCTCATCGTGGGTTTGGGCATCGTCGGGTACGTCAACCTCGGCGCGGACCTCTTTCCCTCGGTGGACACGCCCATCATATCGGTCCGCTCCACGTACCCCGGGGCCGGCGCGGAGCAGATCGACGCGGACATCATCAAGCCGATCGAAGACGCGGTCTCGGGAGTCACCGGCATCGACACGATGCGCTCCACCTCGGGAGTTGGCTTCGGCTACACGGTGATCCAGTTCACGATGACCACGGACATGAATGCCGCGGTCATCGACGTGCAGAAGGCAATCGACGGGATCGCCGACAAATTCCCCAGGGACGCGACGC
>DATKLB010000190.1:0-11591 GCA_035542615.1 Spirochaetia bacterium
GCGCCCGGTGTTTCCAGCTCCCCGGAGATGAGCGAACTCTCTGACGCCGCCGAGCGACCCGACGATCTCGCGGTAGCTGTCTCCCAAGGTCGGCGTAGAGTCCCCAGTCCTTGATGGACAACGGGATGCCTCGAAGCGCGCTTGTGGCGATGTTCGGCGATGCGCGATTGAGCACAAGGAGCTCGACGTCCGTCCTCACGATCCGTTCGGCGTCGGCCCAGACTTCATGCTCAGTCGGATACTCCACATTCGACTGGTAATCGAAAGTCTCTGTCAGAGGGTAGAAATAGGCAGCCACGTCGACGTCGGAAAGTCTTGTAGCAGTCCCCCGTGCATGCGAACCGAAGAGGAAAGCAAATGCGATTTCCCGCCGTCCCTCAAAATACGGGGAGAGATCGGCAACCATCTGTGCGTGAGTCAAATCAAAGCTGCCATACGCGACGCAAGGGTAGCACCGTCGGCGTGTTTGAACAAGCAAAGCTGGCTTTGCTGCCCGCTGTCGTCTATGACCCATTCCTTCGTCAGCCTGCCGTCACGTTGTGGGTCGAAGCGCCTGCCCTGTGAGGCCTCGAGCAGCGCATCGTCGCGACCGGCTGCCATCGGTGGCGGCGGGACAGTGGATCCTCACCGTATTCCCGAGGAGCTCATCCGGAACGATGACTGAGAAAAGTCTGGAAAGTTCGACGCGGCGACGCCATAATTGAAGTAACGGATATTTCCTGCCCCGTCGGGGGGAGCGAGGCAGGCCTGGAAGGACAAAAAATGGATAAGTTGCCGTCCTTGGTCTTGGTGCTCGCACTCGCCTGCCTCGGCCTGACAAGCTGTCAGACAACGGGCAAGCCGACTCAGTCCGAGCCGACACGCAATTCGCCTGATGCGACGGCCCAGTCTCCCCAGTCCAGGGCACAATCAGCGCAGCTTGCTGCCCAACCCCAGGCGCCAAATCCCGCTGATTCAGCGGTCAAGGCAGTCAGTGCGGTCTATTCGAAGGGCGTTGCGCCGGCTGTCTCAGCTCAATTCAACCGCATGGTCAGATCACCCCAGGTCGGCAACCTAGTGCACAAGGTTGACGCCTTCCTGGTCAACAGAGTGGACGCCTTCAAGAAGATCAGGCTGAAGCTCTTCGGAGTGGATCTGCAGACAACAGAGTTGATGGCGATCATAGTGGCGGCAGTGATCCTCCTCGTGGGCGGATCCTGGACTCTGGCGGCTCGACGATCTGCCCGGCGGGGAGGATAGTCCCTCCGCCGCACGGCTGAGGCGGGGCCGTGTGCAGTGGGAACTATCCCCTGTTCTTCCAGAGCCTCTGGAGCACGTAGGCGGCCATCTTCGGCTTGCGGTCCCTCGTGAAGACTCCCTTGAGATTCATTCCACCAAAGCGCTTTACTTTCTGTGAAGTCTTGAAATCACAGAGATTCCACACGCGCTCGCCGACGACAAACGGCTTTGTCCTGAGAACCTGGATGGTTCGTTCGAGAAGCCTGGCCTGATATTCCTCCGAGAACATCTCGGGCTCTATCGCGTGGCAGCCGGCAATCGTGTCCGCACCGAACTCCGTCAAGATGATCGGCTTGCGGAATGCCGCGTGCAGGTCATCCAGCTCTCGGGAGAGTCTGGCGCATCCCTCCTCGACTCTCCCGGATTCCGTGTACCATCCCGCATACCTGTTGAGACACACAAGGTCGCAAAACTCGAAAGACTTCTCCTCCTCCCCGAGGTAGCTGACCAGGGTAACCGGGCGTGATGGATCACGTGCCTTCGCAGCAGTGTAGAGGTTCTTGAAAAACTCTTTGGCGCCAGGCCGCCGGGAGTGCGGCTCGTTGGCCAGGCTCCAGGCGATCACGCTCGGGTGATTTTTGTCCCGATCCACGAGCTCCTGCACAAAGCTGCGGCAAAGCTCGAGTCTTTTCGCGAGGCCCCCTGCGCGCCGGTCCCTCATCGCCGAAGAACAGGCCGACCGCGGGGATTTCATCTATCACCAGGTATCCGAGCCTGTCAGCAGGATCCATCATCTGTTCGGAATACGGATAGTGCGTGGTTCGAAACGAGTTGGCTCCCACCCACTCCATGAGCGAGTAATCCTTGACGATGACCGCAGGGACGAGCCCGCGTCCGACAACGGGGAAGTCTTCATGCCGTCCGGATCCCTATGGCAAGTGTGTACCGATCCACGACAGTGCTGCTTTCCACCTGCTCGACCGTGAGCGCATACAGGGCAGGTGACCCCGGGGCCCACATATGAGGCGCCGGGACTGGCATCTCGACTTCTGACACGCCTTCCGGCGCGGGTTCCCTGATTTGACGCGGACCAGCACGCGGGCCGCGCTTTCGCCTTTTTCCGTGAGACGCGTTTGGACCGCGATATCCTCGATTGCGCCGCGGGGAAAACGCAAAGAGGAGGCAAGCTCGGTCAACAGTCAGAAGCTCCGTCGTCACCCGCCGGGAGCCAGCAGGCCTGCTGGGGCGAGGCGAGGGGCACGGGTGATTCGCGCTGCGCTGCGCCAGCGGCCTGTCAGCTGACTTTCTTCTTCCTGGCGCCCGCGCCAGCCTCCGTGGTGGCGGCCTCGGCGCTGCCTTTTGCCGCCTTCCCCGTTTTCGCGCTGGGCGCCTGCTTGAGGCTCGCCTTCACCTTCTTCTTCTCCCCGTTCTCCGCGGCCGCCTCGGCTCCAGCGCCGCCCACGCCGCTTGCCGCCTGCGCTTCCGCGACGCTTCTCTTCAGGGCCTCCATCAGGTTGATGATCTTGGGCTCCTCGGGGTCGCGGACCTGCACGACCTCTTTGCCCTCGATCTTCATCTGGATGAGCTTCGTGAGCTTCTCCTTGTAGACGTCGCGATACTTGCCGTAGTCGAAGCCCTTGATCATGGATGCCTTGATGAGGGTATCGGTGAGGGAGATCTCCGCCTCGGAGAGCTGCGTTTCGGCGATCTCGTCCTTGAACGCCGATGCCGGCTTCACCTCGTCCTTGCGGATGAGCACGGTCATGGCCAGCACGCCTTCAACGGGGCGCAGGAGAACCACCTGCTCCTTCTGGCTGATGACCACCTCGGCAATCGCGCTGACCTTGTTGTCCTGCATGCCCTTCATCAGCAGGCTGTAGGGCTTCTGACCCACGGGCCCGTCAGGGGTGAGGTAGTACGTGCGGCCCCCCAAGTAGACACTGGAAAGCTCGTCGGGCGTGATGAATCCATCGATGCGCACCGACTTGTCGCTTTCCGTTCGAAGCTTGTCCAGCTCATCGTCATCCACGATGACATACTGGCCCTTGGCGTACTCATAGCCCTTGACGATCTCATCCGGGGAGACTTCGCCCACCTCGGGGGCGACCTTCTTGTACTGGATGCGCGTATGCGTCTTTGCGTGCAGCTGGTGAAGCGTGATATCGCTGCCGGTCGCGGTGGCCGTGTATGCCTTCACCGGAACCGAAACGAGGCTGAGCTTGAGAAAGCCCTTCCATGACGCGTGGGCTGCCATGCTGCCCTCCTGAAGCGCTCTTGAAGCGCCCGAGTATGCGGCACGCCGGGGCGGTTCTTTGGCGCCCGCCCATGCGGCGGCCGTCCCCTCCCGCTGTGAGAAGCTACAAAGCCCTTGCCCGGGAGTCAAATAGCGCTTGCACGAATGGTCGAGCTCTGACCCCGAGCCGCGGTCCCCGTCCCGCAGGAATGACAGTACATTTGAAGCCGTCATGCGTGGCGTCATCTACCTCACGAACGTGTCGCTGGACGGTCTTGTCGAGGGGACTCCCTGCAAGGTGATCTGGTGCAATTCTCTTGATCAGGGCATTGACTGAAGGAATCGGCCCTCCCGTTGCCAGAATGGCTTTCTGCGCCCCCATTCTGTCAGAGACCTTGCCCAGCCTCGGAGCCGCAAGGATATTCGCCAGCCCTGCCCCTCGCGCTTTGGAAGTCCCTGGACTGAATCCTTCGTCACCCACGAAGGCGCTCCGGATCGCTATCTTCAAAGTGGCGCTAGCAGTCTTTCGCCAGACCGGAGGAAACAATGACCGGGACAGCCACTCAGTCAGTTGACCAGTATATAGCGAATCACACGGACGACGTGCAGGCCGTGCTGCAACAGGTCAGAAGCGCCATCCGCAAAGCCTTGCCCGACGCCGAGGAGCTCATCAGCTATGGGATCCCGGCGTACAAAATGTCAGAAGGCCCGCTGCTCTGGTTCGCCGCATGGAAGCGGCACTACTCGCTGTACCCAGCAACGGGACTCCTGACGCAGGAGTTCACGGAGGAGCTTGCACCCTACAAGGTCAACAAGGGCACGATTCGCTTCCCGCTTTCCCAACCAGTCCCTGTGACGTTGATTGCGCGCATCGCGAAGTTCCGCGCGAAAGAGACCGCCGGGAAAAAGGCCGCTCATCGAGACACGAAGAGATGAACGCTGACTCCTATAACGCCATCATTACTCGGACCGCACCGCCGTCGGAGGGGCCGGCCTCGGGGCCGCTCTCGGGCCGCACCCTGCTCGTCAAGGACCTGATCGATACGGCGGGCATCCGAACAACCTACGGCTCGCGCCTGTATGCCGAGAACGTCCCCCGTCGAAACGCCAGTGTAGTCGAGCGTGCCGTCCGCGCCGGGGCCGTTGTCGTGGGCAAGGCGAACCTGCCTGAGTTTGCGTGGAGCGTCCTCGGGAAGAATCCGTGGTATGGCACGGTTCACAACCCGGCTCGCCCCGGCAAAACCACCGGCGGCTCGAGCGCCGGGAATGCTGCGGCGCTGGCGGCGGGGCTCGTTGACCTGGGGATTGGCACCGATACCGGGTGCTCTATCCGGCTTCCCTCGGCGGCCTGCGGCACGGCCGGGCTGAAGCCGCGCTGGGGCGTGATCCCGATAGACGGCGTCTTCCCGCTGGCGCCGACGCTCGACACCGTCGGGCCGATGGCGCGCTCTGTTGCTGACGTCGCTCTGCTGTGGTCAGTGCTCGCGGAGCGCCCGGTTCCAGAGCCGCGGCTCCGCGGCCTGGTGGTGGGGCTCTTGCGCCAACCGCCGGAGCTCGGCGACGGCAGGCCAACCGAGAGGAGCGACCTCGCGGAGGAATGGGTGACCGACCTTCAGCGGCTCGGCGCCCGCGTCGTGGAGGCAAGAGTTCCGAACGCCACTGCAAACACGTTTCCGCAATTCCTGCACGAGGCGAAGCAGTCGCACGCTGCCACCTTCCCGGGCCGCGCGGACGAATATGGCCAGGTAATGCGTGCGAAGCTCGAGAGCGCTCAGACGGTGGACCCCACAGATGTGGCGCATGCGTACAAGGCGATCGAGGAATGGCGTCGCTACAAACCGGACGTGGACCTTTACATCAGCCCTTGCTTTGCCGTCGATCTGCCGCTCGAAGACGCGGAGGAGCAAGAGATTCGGCTTCCCCTGTCTTCGTTCATGCGCTGGGTCAACCTGACAGGCTGGGCGGGCCTCGCCATTGGGAACCTTCAACTCGTGGCTCCGCGGGACGAGACTGTTCTTGCATCGGGGCTCGCACTCGAGCGGGGTTGATCAGAGCGAATCGTTCCTCCCCTCTTGTGGCATAGTGAATCATGAAGGGAAGCGTGCATTCGGCGGGTCGTGTCCAGCCCCGGCGGGGCCGACGGCAATCCAGTGCGGGCTCGCGGACCATGAACCGGAGGACCGGCACGCCGGTTCGCGTGTGGCCGCGCGGCGCGCACGTCATTGCAGGAGGCATTCAATGTTCAGGAAGAGCATGGCATTCAGCGGTTTTTCCGTCGGCGATCTTTCCAGGGCGAAGGAGTTCTACGGCACGACCCTTGACCTGGACGTGAAAGAGGACAAGAAGATGGGTCTTCTCACCGTGAAGCTGGCCACGGGAGGGAGGATCACGGCCCCGGTCACGCGCCCGCTACCTGCACGGTGCTCAACTTCCCCGGGGGCGATATCGACAAGGCGGTGGACGAGCTGCGCCAAGGGTATCGTGCGGGGCAGCCCTGACACACCCGGGCCCAGCATCGCATGGTTCAAGGACCCCGCGGGGAACATCCTCTCCGTCGTGCAGGACGGGTGAACGTTTCCTACCTGGCTGCTGTCTTGAGCTTCTTCAGGGCCGCCTCGCCATAGTACTTGCAGACGCCCTTCACCGAGTCTTCCTTGATCTTGAGCTCGTCGAGAAGCTTCTTCACTTTGCCCGCGGATATCCCGAGTGCTTCGGCGAGTTTTCCCGTGGTGTAGAGTTGTCCTGCCATAGGTTCCTCCTTGTTGACGGGCGCTTTGGTGTGAAGCCTACTGTAAGGCACTCCACCGGGCAGGTCAAGCCGATGGCTCCATCCTCACGGCACCTGTCGGCCTCTCCAGCGCGGCGGTCATTGGCAGGAGCGCGACGGCATGATTCAGTCCGACATGGAAAAGGGGCTCAACGAGAGCCACGCGGCGCTTGACAGGTTTTTGCAGAAGACCGCGGCATAGGTCCCCCGCATCGCCCGGCCGCCTGCCTACTTCGGTGGCAGCGGCCGGCGCCCCTGATATCCGTCCTCGATTCGGTGATACCAGGCGAGCTCCCCCTCATCGCTTCGCCAGCAGAGAAACACGGTCTCTCCGTCGATCACGGCCGGGAAGTCGACGAGGCCGATGGAGAAGTTCCAATCCTTGAAAAAGCACCCCATTTCTTCCAGCTCGCGCAGGTGCTCCCCGAGCGCTGCCTGGAGGCGCGGCAGCTCGCTGTCGTCCTCCTGCAGCTCGCGGATGCGGCGTCCCGTTTCCAGGATGTCGGCCACGATCTGGCGCACCAGGGGGAGAGTGCTCTCTGCCTGATCCCGCGTGAAAAGGCGTCCGAACTCCATTGACCCGCGGATTTTCACCTCAGGCGCACGGAATCGTCAAGTAGCTTGCCCGCGCCGGCTTCGGACCGTGATATTGAAGAAGGCACCAGTATGTGCAGAAACATCAAGCCACTTTTCAACTTCGAGCCGCCGGTAACCGAGCATGAAATTCGGGAGGCATCCCTTCAGTTCGTTCGGAAAGTAAGCGGCTTTCACCATCCGTCAAAGGCCAACGAGGCCGTGTTCATGGCAGCCGTTGACGCGATCGCCTCCGTTACGGCGAATCTCCTAAGCGGGTTGAAGACGAATGCGGTGCCGCGGGATCGCGCCGTGGAAGCCGCGAGGGCACATGCGCGTGCGGCCCGGAGATTCGCGCGCTACACTGATCAGCCGACTTGAAGCTGCCTTCGCGAGGGTTCGTCAGGACGCGCTCTGCGTGCGCTCGAGCCAGACCCGCATGGGCCCGGCGCCCCTGTTCGACCAGGCAAAGTACGGGATGGCAGTGAACCCAGGGCCCCGTATCGCCACTACGCCGCCAAGCAAGTCCGGCCTCCACTGAGCTTCCAGCCTTGCTCCCCGCGCTCCCTGCCCGTCAAGCTGCAGAGAGCCCAGCGGACCCGCGGCGTCACGGCCTTCCACGCAGTACACAAGCGGCCCTCGCTGGACGGCCGCTTTGCCCAGGTTGCTGATGACCCGGGGATCGCAGGCGACGGTGCGCACAGGCATGGGAAGACTCAGCTCGATGATGTCCTCATCCTGCCACTCGCGCCCGATGACCGCGTAGCCTTTCTCGAGAGTGATGTCTGCCGCCTCCCCGTTGATCCGCAGCGAAGGCCTGGCCATGGAGGGTCGCTCGAAACGATAGAGATGTCCTCCGAGCACCCGCTCCTGTGACCACCCGGGAATGCGAACCAGGAGTCGCATCCGCCTCCGACCTCCGACGCTGATTCTCATGCGCACCGAGCCGCTCCAGGGGTAGTCTGTCTCCTGGACGATGCGCACGGATGCTCCATCCACCTCGATGTCCGCCTGGCTGGCGATGAAGAGATTGACGTAGAGCGCGTCCGCTGCAGTCCCGTAGCTGTACCCGGGAAGGGAAGGGAAAAATCGGCACAGGTTCGTGGGACAACAGGAGACATCGAACCACGGCTGCCGTCCCGCGCTCCCGTGATTGAATGGGAATGTCCCGTCGGATTCCAGAGGATTCACGTAGAAGTATTCGTCTCCGGAGAGCGACACGCCGGAGAGCAGCCCGTTGTAGAGGGTCTGCTCGAGAACGTCATAGTATTTCGACTCTCCGGAGAGCAAGAAGAGCCTGTGGTTCCACATAACCGATCCG
Source organism: Spirochaetia bacterium (assembly GCA_035542615.1). GTDB lineage: Bacteria > Spirochaetota > Spirochaetia > SZUA-6 > Fen-1364 > Fen-1364. The sequence goes on from DATKLB010000190.1 coordinate 8,113, forward strand.
ATGGACGCGCAGGTCTCCGCATATGCCGTATCGTTGGGCAGCTCATGCGCGGCGCCGAACGCCTCTCCCTGGTGGCGCGCGCCGATCCCGCCGGTGATATAGATCTTCGTATCGACAACGTCCTGCCAGATCTCGCGGATCGCCTCGGCATATTCCTCCTCCGGCAGGAGGGCCGCCACGTCCGCCATGCCGCAGTACATGTAGGCGGCACGAACCGCGTGGCCCACTGCCGTCCTTTGCTCGCGCACGGGCTGGTGGTCCTGGCTGTACCCGGGGTTGTCCGCGTACATGTACAGCGGCCTCGACTCGTGCCGACCGCGTTGTTCGAGGAAGAATCGAGCTGCCTCCAGGCAGCCTCGGTCTCCCGTCACCCGGTACAGCCGGGCCAGGCCCATCTCAACGATCGGGTGGCCGCAGGTGTCATGCCGACCGTCGGGCCCGAACACGCTGCGCAGGAGGGCCGCGCTGCGCTCGGCAACCCGCAGCAGGCTCGGTTTTCCCGTGGCCAGGGAGTGGGCGCACGCGGCTTCGTAGAGGTGGCCGCAGTTGTACAGCTCGTGGCTCATGCCCAGGTTCGACCAGCGCTGAGGCCCAGCAAATGGAAGGACATGGGCTGGATCGATGGTCCGGTTCGTGTAAAGGTACCCATCAGGCTCTTGCGCCGCGGCAACGAGATCGATCAGGCCGTCCAGGTAGGCGTCGAGCGCGCGATCCGGTTGCACCGAGAGGGAGTAGGACGCCCCCTCGATCGCCTTGTACACGTCCGTGTCCTCGAAAGGCATTTTCCCTACGTACGGTCCTGGAAGCAGCCCCGCGGCCCTGCGGAAGTTGTCGATGCGGCCGGAGTCCTCGCACTTGCGAAACACCGCGGGAATGGTGACGGTCCTGTTGGTGGAGAGCCGGGGCATCCAGAAACGGTCCTGGAGGGTCACCGAGCGGAAGGAGACCGGGGTGATGGGATAATCGACCCGTGTATTCATCGTGCTCATGCCTTCAGTCCCGAGAGGACGATCCCCTCGATGAAGTATTTCTGCCCGATGAAATAGAGCACAACCGCGGGCGCCACCGACATGACGGAAGCAGCCATGATCGCCCTGTAATCTGTCCCGTATCCGGCTCTGAAGTTTGCGAGCCCCTGCGATATCGTGTTTTGCTCGTTCCGGGAAATGTAGATGAGCGGCCCCAGCACGTCGTTCCAGTAGATGATAAAGGTGAAGAGGGCGATCGAAATGAGAACCGGTTGTATGAGAGGAAGAAGGATCTGAGAGAGTATCCGAATCTTGCCTGCACCGTCGATGTACGCGGCCTCGTCGAGGTCTTTCGGGATCGTCATCAGGAACTGCCTGCACAGAAAGATGTTGAAGCCGCCTCCGCCGAGGAAGGCCGGGACGATGAGGGGGATATAGCCGTTGCTGAGGTGAAGGGCCGTCCACCCCTTGAAAATGGGGATGATGGTGACCGTCCCCGGCATGAGCATGGAACCGATAACGAGGGCGAAGACTACCTTCTTGAACGGAAAATCGATCCGCGCGAGGGCGTATGCCGCCATCGTCGAGGTGAGCAGGACGCCAAAGACCGACGGCAAGGTAATCGTCAGAGTGTTGAGAAAGTAACGTCCGAAAGGAAAGATTGTGAGGGCGATCGGGTAGTTCTCGAACTTCCACGTCTTTGGAAACAAGAGAGGTGGATACTGGTAGATCTCGATGTTGCTCATGAAGGACGAGCGCAGCATCCAGAAGAAGGGAAAGATGCACGCGAGCCCGATGAGAACAACCAGGCCGGTAAGAAGCGCGCTGGTCCGATTCTGCGATTTCATTTCCTCACTCGCCTTCGAAAAACATCCATTTCCTGGAGGTGGAGTATATTGCAGCGGTTACCACGGCTATGAACGCGAAGAAGATCAGGGAAACGGCGGAAGCGTAGCCGAAGCGGTTGAGTTGGAATCCCGTCCTGAAAACATAGTAGACCATGTACAGCGTCGAACTGTTGGGCCCTCCCCTCGTAATTGAATAGGCAGGGACGAATACCTGAAGGTTTACGATGATGCTCATGAGGACGTTGAAAAGGATCACCGGCGAAAGAAGAGGAAGGGTCACGTTGCGGAACTTGTGCCAGGCGTTGCCTCCGTCGATCTCAACCGCCTCGAGGTAGGCCCTTGGAATCCCCTGCAAACCAGCGAGATAGATGACGATGAAGTTGCCGAAGCTCCAGACCGTCATGACGCCGAGCGCGGGGGTAGCCGTCAGCTCCTCTCCGAGCCATTTCACCTTATCGAGTCCGATGAGATTGAGGCCGTAGTTGATGACGCCGAAATTGCCCTCGTACATCCATGCCCAAACAATGGCGGCTCCGATGCTGGGCACGATGTAGGGCAGGAAAAAGACAGAACGAAGCATGCCGCGGCCCTTGATTTTCTGGTTGAGCAGCATTGCCATCACGAAAGCGTAGAGCGTGCCGACGATAACCGTGAAAAGAGCGAAATAGAGTGTCGAGGTAACCGAATAGGGGAAGAACATGTCATCGGTGAATATCTCCTTGAAATTCTGGAGTCCTATGAAGGTCGGCGGCTGCAGGCCGGACCACTCGGTAAGGCTCATGCCAACGACGCCGAAAATGGGAAGGAAGGTATAGAAGATCAAGCCCAGGATGGCTGGAGCGAGAAAAAGATAGGCCGCGAGAGTGTCGTTTCGTCTTCCGCTAGTTTTCATGTTGCGTTTCCTCACGAGATGACCCTCGCAAGAGGCCAAGAGAGCCTCCGCCGTAAGCCGCGTCACGGCGGAGGACAATTCCCATCTGAAGATCCTACTCCGCCTTGTGTTCGTCGAAATACTTTTGGAGCTTGGGCATGATGGAGGTGATGTAGGATTTCGCGGTCGTCTTGCCGTTCCACACGGCCTCGATGCCTGAGCTCAGGATGTCGTCAAGTCCCTGATATCCGTTGAAGTAGTACCACGGAACCTGGATCGCATTGTGCATAGCGTAGTCGATGACTGCGGTCTTGTACATGGCGAACGGCGGCCGGGGCGGATGGTCCGCCCACTGGCGCATGGCGGCTTCGCTCGCGTACCACTTGGCCATGACGGGCATCAGGATTCCGCCGGTAATGAGGGTCCACTGGTTGTCTTCCGCTGACCACCACTTGATCCAGGTCATCGAGGCGTCCAGATGCTTCGTCGTCGAGAAAATGCCGAAGGGAGCACCGGTATTGTAGGTCACTGCCTTCTTCATCTTGGGAAGGACGCCGACGCCATATTCAAGGCCGTCCTTGAGGGAGTTGTTGAGCGAGACCCCCATTTCCCACTGTCCGGAAGTGGCCATCGCGACCTTGTTGGTGAGCAAGGTGAGGTCGAGGCTGGGCATGGCGGCCTTGTCGGCGACTGAGGGGGCAACATGATCCTTGATGTAAAGGTCGGCGAGCATCTGCATGGCCTTAATAGATTCGGGTTTGTCGATCAAGAGCTGCTTGCCATCCGGGCTCA
>DATKLB010000191.1:0-3630 GCA_035542615.1 Spirochaetia bacterium
CTCGGTGGTCCTCAGCGCTACGAGGATGCTGGAGAGGGTGGTGAGCAGGATGCAGCCGATTGCGGCTCCCACATAACTGCCTGAGCCGCCCGCCAGGGAGATTCCGCCGATTGCCACCGCCGCGATAGAGGTCATCAGGTAGGGAGCCCCGAGGTTCAGATACGGGGTCCCGGTGTACCCGAGCACGAAGAACCCCGCCGCGCCCGCTATTGCTCCGCAGATTGCATAGACGAACATTCGGAAGCGCTTCACGTTGATCCCGGACAGCTCCGCGGTGATGCTGTTGGCGCCGACTCCGAAAAGCACTGCCCCCCAGCGCTTGCGGAACAGGAGGAGGGTCGCCCCGATGATCACGACGACCCACAGAAGGAGGATGTTCGGAATGTTCAGGATCCTTCCGCTGCCAAGTGCTTCCAGCAACTCAGGGGCTGAGCCCTTGGGATAGCCGCCCGTATAGATCAGGGAAAGCCCCTCCACGACGCTGGCCATGGCAAGGGTCATGATAAGGGGCGGGATCCCGATGTAGGAGACTCCCACGCCGTTGACCAGCCCGATGGCGAACCCGGCGGCGATGGCGCCCAGGAAAGCAAGAGGGATGTTCGCGTCCTTGCCCAGCAGGAGCGAGGAGGAGACGCAGACGCCGAAGGAAAGGACCGACCCGACCGACAGGTCGATCCCCTCGCCTCCCGAGATCACCACGAGAGCCTGCCCAAGGGCGACGATGCCGAGGAACACCGACAGGCGCAGAACGCTCATCAGGTGGCCGAAGCTGAGGAAGCCGGGCGCGATGATCTCCCCGAAAATGAACAACGCGACGATGGCGGCAACCGCGATGGAAAGTTGGTTGGCGGCAAGGGACTTGAGAGAAGCCGATAGCGGACGGGGCTGGACGTTGTTGCTCATGACACAGCTCCCTACCGATGCGACAGCTCGCGCCGCAGACGCGGCACGGCGCCGAACAGGAGCGCGACGATGATGATCACCCCTTTCATGAACTCCTGGTAGAACGAGGTGATGTTTGCAAAGTAGATGATGTTGATGAGGAGCCCCAGGATGATGCCCCCGATGATCGCGCCGACATAGTTCCCCTTTCCTCCCGAGAAGGCGATCCCGCCGATGACCGCCGCTGCGACCGAGTTCAGCGTGAATCCCTGGCCGCTTCTTGCGTCCCCGGTCGCGGTCTGGCCCACGACGCACAGGGCGGCAAGGGCGACGAACACGCCGCTCACGAGGAACGCGTAGATCTTCGTGCCCGTGACGTTGATGCCTGAGGCGCGCGCTGCACGCTCGCTTCCGCCTACCGCATAGAGGTGGCGAAAGGCCCTGAAGCGTCCCAGCAGCAGGCAGAAGGCGACTGCCACGAGCACCACCAGGACGGGCACGGGCAGGAAGCCCGCCAGGGTCCGGGAATAGAGGCTGTAGTACGCCGTGGGGATGTGGCCGCCGGGGGTCGGCATGATGAAGAGCGCGATTCCAAACCACATGGTCGACGTTGCGAAAGTCATGATCAGCGGAGGCGGTCCCATGAAACCAAAAAAGAATCCGTTGAAGAAGGAGAGAAAGATCGCCAGCCCAGAACCGAGCAGGGCGACGGCGACGATGGAGAGGGTGGAGTCCTTCATGAGAGATGCCATGACCACCGTGACGAGCGATATCCCCGCCCCGAGAGAAAGATCCACGGCGCCCACCAGGATCACGGTCGCCTGGGCGAGGCTGACCAGGATGAGCGGCGCGAAGGTCATGAAGTTCATCCGAAATACCTGGAAGGAGAAGAAGCCCGGCTGGATGATTGCGTTCACGACGACCAGGAGGACCAGCATCAGGAAGCTGGGAAAAGAGGAGTCCTGAAAGATGCCGCGCAAGGCTCGATGGGTTTTCATGGTCACCGTCCGTCCTGGGTGCCTGACTTCTCACTCGAGTGCTCGACGTTCAGCGAGGACACGATCAGCTTCTCCTCGCTGATGTCCTTCGCATCGAACTCCTTCACGATCCTGCCCTCGAAAACGATAAGGACGCGGTCGCAGTTGTCGATGAGCTCCTCGTTGTCGCTCGCGTAGAGGATGACCGAGGTCCCGGCGCGGGTGAGCTCGGTGATGATGGCGTAGATGTTCTCCCGCGTGCCGACGTCAACGCCCTTCGTCGGGTCGTTCAGGAGCAGGACCGCGGGGTTCAGCGCGAGCCACTTGCCGACGACGACCTTCTGCTGGTTGCCGCCGGAGAGCTGGGAGATGACGATCCGCGGGTCGGGCGGCACGAGCGACACTGTGCCGATCGCCTTCTCCACGATTGCCGCGTGCTGGCGTCGGGGGAGGAAGAACGAGCCCCGGTGCATCGAGATCTTCGGGTAGAGGAGGTTGTCGACCACGGAGTGCTCGAGGAACAGCCCCTCCTTCTGCCGGTCTCCAGGGATCAGGGCGATGCCCTGGCGGATGGCATGCCGGGTGTCTCGAAGGGAGTGCGGCTTTCCGTTCACCCGGATCTCCCCCGTGTGTCCCTTGAGGTAGCCGGCAAGGATCATCAGGATCTCCTCTTGTCCCTGCCCCTGCAGGCCTCCCAGCCCGAGGACTTCTCCCCGGCGCAGGGCGAAGGTTATGTCGCGCAGCCGCCCGTCGAGGTTCACTCCACTCATCTCAAGCGCCGTGCCGCGGGCGGCCAAGCGCGCTATTTCCTCTTCGCGGACGCTCGATCGCTTTCTTACCCTTTCCCTGACCTCCTGGCCTGTGATCAGAGGAATGATCAGCTTCTCGTCCCGGGCCTGGGTTGCGAAATCCAGCTCCCCGACCGTTTCCCCGTTTCTGAACGCCACAAGGCGGTCGCAAATTCTTGCCACTTCCCAGAGCCGATGGGAGATGAAGACAATGGAAACGCCTTTTGCCCTCAGCTCGCTGACTGCCCGGAAAAGAGATTCCACCTGGTGGAAGTCGAGGGATGCTGTGGGCTCGTCCAGGATGAGAATCCGCGGCTCCTTGGCCAGGGCCTTTCCGATTTCTACCAGTTGTTTCTCGTCGGGGGAGATATTCTTCACCCGCTCGTACACGGAAATCCTGACCGAAATAGCGTCCAGTGCCTTTTCCGCTTGCGCCGTGGCAGCGCGATTGTCCATGAGCGACAAGGCACCGGTCTGTTCGCGCCCGAGAGCGATGTTTTCCCAGATCGTCATCTCCGGCACGAGGCTCAAGTTCTGGTGCACCATCGCCAAGCTGTAGCGCTCCGCTTCCAAATGGCTGCGGAGGTTCACGGGCTTTTCGTAGAGGCGCAGCTCCCCGCCGTCCGGCTTCAAAAGGCCGCTGACGATCCGGGCAAAGGTGGTCTTCCCCGAGCCGTTCGCGCCGACAAGCCCGCAGACTTCCCCTGCGCGCAGGTCGAAATTGGCATCCGCGAGCGCCCTGACGCCGGCAAACGATTTCCTGATGTGTTTCGCTTCGAGCACTACCACGGGAAGTCCTTCTAAAGAGGAATCGCGGCCGCGGCCGCGATTCCCTTTCGAACGTCGCCTGGTTTTACTGGAAGAGCGCGTCGATCTGGTCTTCAGTGTACCACTGATTTACATAGAACGAATCCGCCCAGTCTTTGTACTCGTCGTAGACCTTGTCGATGTTGGAGTTGTCGACCTGCAGCACCGGATGGGTC
>DATKLB010000192.1:0-3922 GCA_035542615.1 Spirochaetia bacterium
TAGGGCCCGAAGCGCATCGATGAGATCCTGCGGCCGGTGAGGGAGGTGCTGAAGACGGGCGGCTACGTGCCCTTCGGGGATCACCTGATCCCGCCGGAGGTGCACTGGCCGGAGTTCCGCGACTACCGGCAGAAGCTCAACACCCTGATGGAGAGCTTCGCGTAGCCCCGCACAAAAAACTTTCAAAACACGCTCACCTGGGGTACACTGTCCGAGGATGGCTCCCGTGGACCCCTCGAAGTTCGCCAAGTATCTCACTGTCACCAATCGCGATGCCCGATGGGGCATATACTGCACCACGGTCGGGTGCACAAAGATGTCCAGCGCGCGGCGCTATCCCCCTGACCCCAGCGTTCATCCCGCCAAATACCTGTTCAAGTGGGAGATGGGCAGGATCTACGACGAGTACGCCCTCGTGTACATCACCCGGGGAGCCGGGACCTTCAAGTCCGAGGGAGAGCGCACCTGGCCGGTCACCGCGGGCTGCCTGTTCATGCTTTTCCCTGACGTCTGGCACTGGTACGTGCCCGACAGGGAAACCGGGTGGGACGAGTACTGGGTGGGCTTCAAGGGCGACTATCCGCGCATGCTCGTGGAGAATGGCTTCTTCTCCTCCGGCAACCCGATGTTCAACATCGGCCTGCACGACTCCATCCTGGAGCTGTACCTGGAGATCTTCGACTGCGCCCGAACGGAGGCGCCCGGCTATCAGCAGGTCCTCGGGTCCCTGATCGCTCACCTCCTGGCGCACATCATCAGCCTCACCCAGGAGCACAGTCCGGATTCGGCCAGCGAAAGGCTGGTGCAGAGGGCCAAGTTCCTGCTTGCCGACAACGTTGCGACCCACCTGGACATCGGCTGGCTCTCGAAGAGCCTTGGCCTGGGCTACTCGCGCTTCCGCCAGGTCTTCAAGAAGTGCACCGGTCTCTCCCCCTACCAGTACTTCCTGGACCTGAAGATCAGCAGGGCAAAGGAGCTGCTCCAGCAGGGACAGTACTCGGTGAAGGAGATCGCTTACATGCTGTCCTTCGATGACCCCTACTATTTCTCGCACCTGTTCAAGAAAAAAACCGGCCATGCGCCCTCGCTGTGGCATTGATGGTCCGGCAAGCGCAGCAAGCCCTGCCGTCAGAACGATACGGCGTGCTCGCCGAACGGATACTCCCGTGCTCCGCACTCATTGTCCCGGCGGCCGCCCTGTGGAAATGCCTATCATGGAAGTCACTTTCTCCATTCGCTCCTGACCTTCCGCGTGCCAGAGTAGCTCCCGGAGGACAATGTGAAGCGGTTTTCATTCCTGATGAGGATACGGCCCGAGCTCAAGGCCGAATACAAGAAGAGGCATGACGAGCTGTGGCCCGACATGGCCAGGGCAATCACGGACAGCGGAATCAGAAACTACTCGATTTACTTCCGGGGGGACGGACTGCTTTTCGGCTACTTCGAGTCGGATGATCCCGCGAAATCACTGGAGAAGCTGGGAAAGACCGACGTGAATGCCCGGTGGCAGAAATCGATGGACAGGTTCTTCGTCAAGAAGGACTCGTCCGCCGTCGGACCGGACATCGAGACGGTGGAGGAGGTTTTCCACCTGGATTGAGCAAAAGGGAGCGAAAGGAGAATGCGATGACGTTGGAACCATACCAGGGACAGCCTGACATCCAGCGCCTGCTGGACGCGTTCAAGCGGAAGAAGGTGGACCGGGTGCCCAACTTCGAGGTGCTGATCGAAGACACCCACGTGCAGAAGCTCCTGGGGCGCTTCGGCGGCAACACCCTCTCCTTCGGAGGCGATCCCGCCAAGGGAGTGTCCGAAGGAGAGGGCGCGCGACCCATGAAGGCGGACGACTACATCGAGTTGTGCAGGATCATCGGGCAGGACGCCATGATCGTCGAGGCGATCTGGACTCCTTTCAAGAGGAGAAAACCCGACGGCTCGGTGGGCGGGCTGATCGCGGATCGCAGCATCAAGAGCCGCTTGGACTTCCGGAGGCTGGTTGTCCTCCCCGATGAAAGGGACATCGAGGCAAAGATGGTGTTCGTCCGCGAGTATCGCCAGGCCCTCGACCGTTCGGGAACGCGCATCGGGTTTTGCGTCCTGTTTTCCGCGTTCTTCCAGACCCTCTACGAGTTCGTGATCGGGCTGGAAGACACGATGAAGATGGTCTACGAGGACCGGGATTTCATCGAGGAGCTGCTGGAGGTGAGCTCGGACTGGTGCTCGAAGTTCTGCGCCGCCGCGGTGAAAAACGGTGTGGACTTCGTGTGGACCGCGGATGATGTGGCCTTCAAGACGGGTCTTTTCCTCCCGCCGGCAATCATGCGCGAGATGTGGCTCCCCCGGTTGAAGAAGATACACGCTCCCGCGCTTGCCGCGGGGAAGCCCATCATGTTCCACTCGGATGGAAACGTGGAGGAGCTGATCCCCATGCTCCTGGAGGCGGGGGTGGACTGTCTCAACCCGCTGGACCCGTACGGGGTGGACTACCGGGAGATCAAGAGGAAGTTCGGTTCCCGCATATGCCTTTCCGGCAACATCGACATCGAGTTCCCCCTGGCCCACGGCACACCGGCTGACGTGGACAAGGATGTTCGGGAGCACATGGAGGCGCTGAAGCCGGGCGGCGGGTATGTCTGCGGCTCAAGCCACAGCATTGTAAACTACATTCCGCACGAGAACCTTATTGCCATGCTCAACGCGATCCACCGCTACGGTCTGTATGACCAGAAAAGCTGGAAGGGAGCAGAGGTCGCAGGCAGAGGCAAGGAGAAGGCGGCCGCCCGAACCATGCCGGCGATCGAGGCGGATTTCCTGGCGCGCATCGACTCTCCTGGGCTCAAGCGCATTTTTTCCATGGTCTATCACGGGCGGATGAAGGAGATCGGCGCCGCCGTCGAGGCAGCAGTGGTGGACAAGGTCGATCCGATGCTCCTGATCAGCGAGGCCCTGACGCCCGCCATCAAGGCCGTCGGCAACAACTTCTCCTGCGGCAAGATGTTCCTGCCCGAGCTCCTCATGGCAGCCACCGCAATGCAGGAGGCCATGAAGGTCCTGACTCCGCTGCTGGCCGGAAGGAAGGACACGGTGCGAAAGGGGAAGGTGCTCATCGGCACCATCAAGGGAGACCTGCACGACATCGGCAAGAACATCGTGAAGGCCCTCCTGGAGGGCAATGGCTTCGAGGTCGTGGACATCGGAATCGACAACGCTCCGGAAAAGTTCGTCGCCGCGGTGAAAGAGCATTCCCCGGACGTGGTGGGCTACTCGGGGCTTCTTACGACCACTCTCGGCGGCATGCCGGACCAAATGCAGGCGCTTTCCGCGGCGGGCCTGCGGGGGAAAGTCATCACGATCGTGGGCGGGGCGCCCGTCACCGAGGACTTCGCGCGCAGAAACGGGGTGGACCTGTTCGGCAAGGACGCCAACGAGGGGGTCCTGGTGATCGAACAGGCGCTTGCGGCGCGCGGCCGGGCGTGAGCGCGATGGACTTTTCGCGTGTCCCCGCGGAGCAGCTGTTCGAGATGGCGGCGATCATCGAGCAGGGCGGCTTTGATTTCTACGCGCGGCTCATCGCCCGGACATCCAACCCGAAAGTGATGAACGAGCTGAAGTTCCTTCGCGACGAGGAGGGCGCCCACCGGGCATTCTTCCTGGACCAGCTGCGCCGCAGGGGAATAGCGCCCCGAGGCGAGCTGGGTCCCGGGCTCGCCGAGTTCCTGGACCATGAGTTTCTCGGACCGCTGGACGGCGCATACCGCTTGCGGGAGGGGGCCAGCAATGACGCGACCCTCGCGTTCGGGGCTTTCATGGAGCAGAAGACCATTGATTTCTATCGCTCGCTGATGACAGGCACTGCCGTGGCCGGCAGGCGGGAGGACCTGGAGCGGATCGTGGACCAGGAGGACGCGCACCGCCGGAAGCT
>DATKLB010000193.1:0-6610 GCA_035542615.1 Spirochaetia bacterium
AAAATGAGCGTTAAGGATTTGCTCGCGCCCTAGGCGAGGAAACTTTCCGCTGCCCCCTCCCACGATAGAGAGCGTTCCATGCTCTACGCTCACCCCGATGGCCCAGATGAAGCCCAACATCTCGCGCGCCACTGCCGTCACCATTCCTGCTTCGTCTTTCCCTTGCCCAGCGGGTGGACGTAGCGACTAGCGAATCTTGCTGCCGCTGGGGTTTTCACAGGACACCGCCCCGCTGCATCCCATGAGCTGGCGCGGGTGCTGAAACCGTGTCAGTGAGCCGACTTCGGCCGCAATCGTTACTGCCCCGACCTTGGCCACGCGGCGCAGGGCCCGCAACGCTTGGATGAGCTCACGCATATTCTCGGGGGCCTGATTGATCGCCTCGTCAATCACCTTCTCCCGGCGGGCAATTCGTACACCCGCTGATCCACCTCGTTGAGGTAGTTCTCCAAGGTCACCTATTGGCTGCGCTGATCGAAGGATACCTTCCCCTTGATCCACTCAAGGTGGTGTTTCCCCCACAGGCGCATGTGCTGGGGAGGGCGTTTCCCATGCCATGGCCAGGAAACTCACCGAGGGAGGACCGTGGGCCGCTTGCTACGAGGCCGGGCCCACGGGCTATACGCTGTACTGGCAGCTGACAAAGGCGGGGATTCCCTGCGTGGTGATTGCCCCCTCCCTGGTTCCGACCAAGGCCGGGGACCGAGTGAAGAGCGATCGGCGGGATGCCCAGCGGTTGGCCAGCAGCTTCCGGGCGGGGGAGTTGAGCCCGGTCTGGGTACCCGATGCGGCTCACGAGGCGCTACGAGACCTGGTGCGCGCGCGGGAGGCTGCCAAGCAGGATCTGTTGCGGGCTCGCCACCGGCTGGGGAAATACCTTCTGCTATCTTCAAACGCTCTCTTCCCGATTGGGGATGGTCCCCAGGTCCCGCACCGCCGCTTCTCTCTCGGCAACCGCAGCCGAGATGCTATCCGCATGGACGTCCAGCCCTACAAGACGCCGTACTCCTGTGATAGCCTCATAGTAGCTCTGCGCTACTTTCATCCGATCGCAGCGCAACCTACGATACTACGATCGGGGCGGTCACTTCATGTTGACTAGAAGTGGTGATCTGCTTCGCCTGATGGGCGCCCCGTCCTCAGAGGCATGAGAAGTACCTATTTCATCCCCTGAGCGACTGGACGAGAGTTATGATGGAGATGTCGATGATTTCCTCCACTGAAACTCCCCGCGAGAGAACGCTCACCGCCCTGGGAAATCCCTGCAGCAATGGCCCCCAGGCTTCCGCGCCCGCAAGACGCTGGACGAGCTTGTAGCCGATGTTGCCGCTCTGCAGGTCAGGGAAGATCAGGGTGTTCGCCCTGCCAGCAACCGGGGATCCCGGCGCTTTCTTGGCGGCCACGCTGGGAACGAGCGCCGCATCCACCTGCATTTCTCCGTCCACCATCAGCTTCGGGTCCTTCTGGCGGATGATCGACAGCGCCGAGGTTACCTTGTCCACGAGAGCATGAGATGCGCTCCCTTTTGTGGAGAAGGAGAGCATCGCCACCATCGGCTCTGCTTGGAGGAACGTGCGGCAGGACAGAGCGGAGGACAAGGCGATGTCGGCAAGCTGCTCCGGCGTCGGGTCGGGAACCACCGAGCAGTCTGCAAATATCATATGGCCGTCGATTCCCCACTTCGTGCCCGGCAGGCACATCACGAAGCAGGAAGATGCAGTCCTGATCCCGGGGGCGGTCTTCACGATCGTGAGGGCCGCGCGCAGGACTTTCGCCGTCCCGCTGTCAGCGCCGGATACCATGGCATCCGCCCGGCCTTTGCGCATCATCATGGCGCCCCAGTGCTGAGTATCGCCCATGAAGATTTTTTCCGCTTCGTCGCGGCTGATTCCCTTGGACTTTCGCAGCTCAAAGTATTCGTCGACGTACTCTTTCCGCAGGGACGATGATGCCGGTTCTTCCACAACAAGTCCGGCCAGGTCGACTCCCTGTTTTCCGGCCTCTGCCTCGATCTCTTGTGCGGTCCCAAGGAGGGTAACTTCTCTTGCGAAGCCTCCGTCGAGAATGGCGCGGGCCGCTTTCAGGGTTCGGGGCTCATAGCCCTCGGGCAAGACCAGCTTGCGTGGGTCAGACTTCGCCTTCTTGCGCATTTCTTGGATGAAGTTCATGGCGGGCTCCTTCTGTCTTTCGTGCGTACGACAGCATAACTTCTTCACTCGTTTCCAGGGAGGATATGATCCAGAGCGCGTCAAGGTGGTTGTGACGAATCGCGAAATGCTCGATTGCTATCCATATTGAGATTTTCCCGATTTTGTAAAACCTTAACCCAATTCACGATAGAGCGCAATAAAAATTGAGAGAATAGATCTTTTGCAGCGCGTCAAAAAAGTGCGTACCCAGCAGCACCCCCCGCCTCGGGGGATTCCCAAGCAGGCTTGCGGGTCGCTGGCTGGCCCATGTTCGGGGGCTAGCGACCAGATGCCGTGGAAATGGAGCGGAAGCACATTTTCCTGAGTTGTCTGTTTCTACCACCTCTGATAGAGTACTCAGGTTGCCTATGCTTTACACCACAGCGCTCCTGGTCATATTCGCCTCGGCTCCTGCGGTCTTTATGGCGTTGTACTTCGTGACTGCCCCTTATGGAAGACACTTTCGCGAAGGCTGGGGTCCGACCATCCCGTCGCGGACGAGCTGGTTTCTCATGGAGTTGCCCGCGCTCGTTGTCATCGCCGGCGTGGTGCTGTTCGACGAGCGTCGCGCGAGTCCCATCGCCCTCGTTCTGCTCGGTCTTTGGGAGATGCACTACATCTACCGCACCTGCCTTTTCCCCCTCCTCATGAAGGACAACGGAAAGCGCTTTCCGGTCATGCTGACGCTCTTTGCCGCCGTGTTCAACATCCTCAACGGATATGCCAACGGTCACTTCCTCGCGGGGTTCTCGCTGGACCCGAGCGCTGGTGTGATCCCCGCTGTTCGCGTCGGGCTGGGGATGGCCCTGTTTTTCGCAGGTTTCGTGACCCACGTGCGCGCTGACTCCGAGCTTCGCGGCCTCCGGGACAACGGTGAGACCGGCTACAAGATCCCCCGAGGAGGCCTGTTCGAGTACGTGGCAAGCCCGAACTACTTCGGTGAAATCGTGGAATGGACGGGGTGGGCGCTTGCGACCTGGTCGCTGCCGGGCCTTGCGTTTGCGCTTTTCACGATGGCGAACCTCGTGCCCAGGGCGCACGCCAATCGGGTCTGGTATATCGATACTTTCCCCGACTATCCCCGGCGGCGAAAGCGCGTGATACCGTTCGTGTATTGACTCCAGCATGCCCGACTCAGGGGACTCAGGGAGGTGCCATGTACGACGTCCTGTGTTTCGGAGACTCGAATACCTGGGGCTATTCCCCCTCGACACAGCAGCGTTTTCCCCGGGACATTCGCTGGACCGGAGTGCTCCAGGCGGAGCTGGGGGGCGACTTCCGCGTGATCGAGGAAGGCCTGAACGGCCGCACCACGGTATGGGAGGATTCCCTTGAAGGGGACAAGATGGGAAAGAGGCACCTCCCCGTCATCCTGGAGTCGCAGGCGCCGTTGGACCTCGTGGTGGTGATGCTGGGAACAAACGACCTGAAGAAGCGCTTCTCCGCTCATGCGTGGGACATCGCGCAAGGCGCCGGCGTGCTCGTGGACATCATTGCTGCAAGCAAAACTGGAAAGGCAGGCGAAGCGCCGCCCGTTCTTCTGATTGCCCCTCCTCCCCTGGGCAAGCTCTCGGTCTGGGAAGGCATGTTCGAGGGGGGCGCGGAAAAGTCCCGACAACTGAGCGGGCACTACCGGGAGGTCGCGCGCCTTCGCGGCTGTCATTTCCTGGACGCCGCGCAGATCATCCGCTCGAGCGACCTCGACGGGATACACTTCGAGGAAAAAGAGCACAGAGCTCTCGGTCAGGCCGTCGCCCGTGAATTGAAAAAGATCCTTCGCTGATCGCCCGGTCAGATCGCCCGATTCGCCTCTCTTTCCTGCTCTCGGCCAGGCCTTACTCCGGCTCACCCCGCAGACGGACCAGCTCCCGTGTCGAAAGCATCCCGCAGGCTGCGCTGATGTCCAATCCCCGGGACTGGCGGATCGTCGTGAGGATGCCCCGCCGCTTCAGCTCCTGCTCGAAATGTTCCATCGTCTCCCGAGGGCTGGGAGCGAGTGGCGTGCCGGGTATCGGGTGAAACGGGATGAGGTTGACCCTGCAGCGGATGCCGGTGAGGACCCTGGCGACCTCGCGGGCATGCCGGTCGGTGTCGTTGAGACCGTTGAACATGATGTATTCGAAAGAGATGCGCCGCTGGCGTCCCAGCGGCCTTTCCCTCAGCGCTGCCAGGACCTCGTCGAGAGGATAGACATTTTCCACCGGCATCAGCCGCCGCCTTTCCTCCGGAAAGGGGGTGTGCATGCTCACCGCAAGGTGGCAGCGGGTTGCCTCCAGGAACTCGAGCATCGCCGGCACGAGCCCGACAGTGGACACGGTGACGCGGGAAGGGCTCAACCCGTACCCGTACGGCGAGCAGAGCACCTCCAGGCTTTCGAGCACGTTCGCGAGGTTGTCCATCGGCTCGCCCATGCCCATGTACACGATATTCGTCACTGAATCCCGTTCCGGCAGGCTGCGGTACTGGTTGAGGATCTCGCCGGCCGACAGGTGACCCTGGAAGCCCTGCTTGCCTGTCATGCAGAACAGGCATCCCATCTTGCACCCGACTTGCACCGAGAGGCAGAGGGTGGCGCGCCTTCCCTCGGGGATCCAGGCCGCCTCCACGAAGCCGCCTTTCGCTGCTGGGAAGAGATACTTGCGGGTGCCGTCCGAGGATTCCGTCACTTTGACAGGGGCTGGCGTGTGGATCGTGTACCTTTCGGCAAGCCACTCGCGCGCGCGGCGGGGGAGGTTATGCATCGTGTCGAAGCTCGCGGCGTTTTTCCGATAAAGCCAGTCGCTGAGCTGGCGCGCTCCGTAGTCCGGCAGCCCGGCCTCTGAGGCGATGTTCCCGAGCCCCGCAAGAGTCGCGCCGAAAAGGCTATCCACCATCCGCACCCTCACGTTCCTAGAAATAGATCTCCGCCTCGATACGGTCGAACGGGATGCCCCGGGCGATCAAGGCGTCCCTCGCGCCCACCACCATGCCGCTGCCGCCGCAGAGCAGGTATCGATCCGCCGTCGGCAGGGGTGCCGAGGCGAGCCATGCGGTGGTTCGCCCGGGGAACACCCCTTCCCTTCTCTCCGTCGTGCAGCAGGCGACATACCTCCCGTCCAGCACGGAGGAAAAGTATTCCAGCAGAAAGAGTCCGGCAAGGGTGCGGCTGCCGTGAACGAGCGTCTTGGCCGCGGTCATGCCGGACCGAGCCATGGAGGCGAACGGCGCAATACCCGTGCCCGACGCGATCCAGAGCGAGGAGCCCTCCGAGTCGCGAAAAGACCCGAATACTTCCGAGACAAGGAGCTCGTCCCCGGGACCCAGCCGGGCAAGTCGCGGCGTGAGCCGCCCTTCCGGGACGAGATCATAGAGGATTTCGATGAGAGGCTCGCGGCAGCCGCTGGCGATAGAGTAATAGCGCGAGGGAATCGAGCTGTCCGTCGTGAGCGCAAGTGTCTGCCCGGGAATGAAATCGTGCTCGCGTGGAAACGTGAGCCGGAAGACTCCCGGCGCAATTTCTCCGTTGCTCACCACTTCCACCTTCCGCAGGCGCAGACTTTCTGTCGATCGCGTGCTCATCATGCGAATTTACAGAAATTCTCGCCGGGAATACTTGCCGAGGGCGCGACCTTCGGTTTATGTTCGCTACGCACTATGCCAGCGACATACCATGTCAGGTGACGAAAAGACCCCGGCCAGAAAGAATGGCGGGAAGGCGAACGGCGCCGGCGTGGCCGGTACTGCAGCCGATGCGGGGTCCTCCGGGGCATCGCTTTCGCCGGCATCAGCGTCATCTGCGGAAGCGCCGCCGGCACCGCCTCACCCTGAGCAGCCCCCGTCGCCTCCTCCTCAGGCACCCCCGACTGCTTCCGTGCCGGCGCCAGTGCCCCCGGTTGTGTTGCCGGCGGGACCGCGAACGCAAAGATTTCTTTTCATCTCGAAATACGGCCTCATCCATGACCTCGCCTGGGAGGTGAAAAAGGAAGGACAGGACGTCCGGTATCACATCGTGCTCAAGTCAGAGCGGGATGTCGCGGACGGCTTCGTCGAGAAAGTCGACAAGTGGGAGGAATGCAAGGACTGGGCGGACGTCATCGTCTTCGATGACTGCGAGTTCGGACCCCAGGCGGATAAGCTGCGGGCGGAGGGGAAAGCCGTGATCGGCGGCACCCCGTACACCGACAGGCTGGAAATGGACAGGGATTTCGGTCAGGAGGAGATGAAGGCGGCAGGCATCACAACGCTCCCCCGGTGGGAGTTCGATTCCTTCGATGCCGCGATCGCCTTCATCAAGACCAATCCGGGCCGCTACGTGGTGAAGCCCAGCGGCAGGGCGCAGAACGAGAAAGTGCTGTCCTTCGTCGGGCAGGAGGAGGACGGCCTGGACGTGCTCACCATGCTGGAGCACTACAAGAACGGCTGGAGCACCAAGATCAAGAGCT
>DATKLB010000194.1:0-7094 GCA_035542615.1 Spirochaetia bacterium
AGCACCTCGCATCGGCTCAGGATGGCGATCTTCTCCGCCTTGACCTCCACCTCCCCCGTGGGCATGGTGGGATTCGCCATGGCAGGGGGCCGGGCCCGCACCATGCCCTCGACGGCAACGCAGTATTCGAACTTGAGCTGCCGGCCCATCTCGGCCAGCTCGGGGGAAGCATCGGAGTCCACCACCACCTGGGTCAGGCCGTAGCGGTCCCGCAGGTCGAAGAATCGGATGCCGCCGTGGTCACGGTGCCTGTGCACCCAACCGTTCAGCACGACGCGTCTGCCCGCGTCCTTTGCGCGAAGCGCGCCGCAGGTGTCCGTTCTCTTCATGGTCTCCATTCCCGCGACTATAGCGGGAGGGAAGGCCAAGCGCAAGAAAGCCCTGCCGGGTCGCGGGTGGCGTGGCCCTCGCGCTCGTGTTCATCTCGATTGCGGTCTTAGCTCAGAGCGTCGCACAGCGGCGCCACGTCGACGGTTGACACAGTGGCCTTCCCGCACTACTCTTCTGAATATACGAATATACTTCCATATAGTAGAAGAGGGGGACCCCATGGAAAGAGCCCGGATGCTGCTGTCGAAGTACACCCTTCCCGGCCGCGATCTCTACGAGCTGCCCTCGTCAGCCGCTGCATTCCCCGACGGCTGCCAGTTCCGCATGGAGGTATCAGGGGTCGAGTCGGTCGCGGAGCTGGAGGCCGTGGCTGACGAGAGCGCCAGGAGGGACGTCCCCATTCACCGGGTCATCGCCATTGGAGCCGGCACGCACAGCCTGACGTTTTCCGAGCTGCAGGACCTTGCTCGCATAGCGCGCGAGGCGCGCATCGAGCTGATCGTGATCCCGGGCCCCCGGGCGAACTTCGACGTCGGCAGCCACTACCACTCGCCGTGGGGCCATGCGTCCGGCGTGCGCGTTCGGGGAGCTGACCAGCTCGGCTACCTTGTAGAGGACGTGCTTCGCTGCGTGGAGGCCGGCCTGCGGGGGTTTCTCTTCTATGGAGAAGAGGTAACGCAGCTGTTTCACCAGATGCGCCTTGCGGGGGACTTTCCACGGGAGACGGTCTTCAAGCTCTCCTACACGGCGGGAGTTGCCAACCCCGCGGGAGCCCGGCTGGCAGAGCTCGCGGGAGCGGACAGCATAAACCCCGTCTCCGATTTGACTCTGCCAATGCTCGCGGCCATCAGGGCGGCGGTGAAAGTCCCACTGGACATCGTAACCCAGGCCGCGGAACAGAACTTGGGGGCAATAAACCGGTTCTGGGAGGGGGCGGAGATCATCCGCGTCTGCTCGCCATGCTACTTCAAGCAGGAGTTCGGCCCCGGGGTGGAGGGAGCGCGGCTGAAGGTGAAATACTGCCAGATCATGAAGGAGCTCGTCGGGAGAGTGAATCCCCGGCTGAAGATGTCAGGACGCGGACCGTGCGACTTGCGTCTTCCGGCAACTGTGCAATGAAAAACCGCGTTCGACCGCCCAAGCAGACTTCCATCGATGTCGCCTTGAACGTCTTGGAGCTTTTCTCCGCTGAGAAGCGCGAGATCGGCATCACGGAGATGGCGTGGCTGCTGGGAAAGAAGGTGAGCACGATCCACAGGACCGTGACGGTCCTGAAAAACCGCGGCTATATCGAGCAGGCCTTGCAGCGGGGAAAATACCGCCTTGGTTTGAAGACGTTCGAGCTGGGCTGCGTGTACCAGAACCAGAGCAACGTGATCAGGGAGGCCATGGAACGCCTGGAGAGCCTGTCGCGGGCTACCAATGAGACCATCAACCTCGCCGTGCTGGATCAGGGGATGAAGGAGATAGCCTACATCGCGAAGATCGACAGCCCCCACGTCCTGAAAACGGACATCCAGATCGGCACGAAGCTCCTGGCGCATTGCACCGCCCTGGGGAAGGTGCTTCTTGCCAGCCTGGAGGAGCCGGTGCTGGACAGGCTTTTCCCGCCGCGCATTGAGCTTCCCACCTACACGCCGAAGTCGATCTCGTCCACCGACCAGCTGCGCAGGAAGCTCGCGGAGATTCGCAAAGACGGCTACGCCCTGGACAACGAAGAGTTTCGAAAAGAAGTGGTGTGCGTCGCCATGCCCTACCGGGACATGAACCGTAAAGTCGTTGCGGCCATCAGCGTCACCGGCCCGGCCTTCCGCATGGGGCCGGCCCGCATCGAGGAGATCAGGAAGATCATGTTTGAACTGCTGGGGGCCGCTTAGCGGCTTGCTCCGCGCACCAGCGCCCGAAACTTCTCCTCCTCCCCGTCCAGCATTCCATAGCAGTGAGCCTCATCGGGGAACGCGCAGCGCCTCACCTCATCGCAATACTGCTTCATCGCCTCGGTCACGACACCGGCCACGTCGCAGTACTTCTTCACGAACTTCGGCGTGAATGCCTGGAACTGCCCGATCAGGTCGGAGACGATCAGGAGCTGGCCGTCGCAGCCGGGGCCTGCACCGATCGAGAGCACCGGCATGGACAGTGTCTTCGCGATGTAGCCGCCCACCTCCGGCGGTATGGCTTCAAGCAGGATCATGTGGGCGCCCGCCGCCTGAACTGCAAGCGCATCCTCCACCACGAGCATGGCCTGGTCCGCGGTCCTGCCCTGGGCCTTGTGTCCGCCGAGCTGGCCGGAGCTCTGCGGCGTGAGCCCGATGTGCCCCATCACGACAATCCCCGCGTCCACGATCGCTCGAATCACCGGCGCCACGCGCTTGCCGCCCTCCAGCTTGATGGCGTCACAACCGGCTTCCTTCAGGAAGCGACCTGCGTTCTCGACGGCTTTGCTGGTCGAGCTCTGATAGCTCATGAACGGCATGTCGCCGATCACGAACGTTCCCGGCGCCCCCCTGCGGACCGCCTGCGAGTGGAAAATCATCTGGTCCATGGTCACCGGCACCGTGCCCTCGTACCCGTACACGCACATCCCCAGGGAGTCCCCGACCAGCAGCATGTCCAGGCCAGCAGCTTCCGCGAATTGGGCTGTCGGGAAGTCGTAGGAAGTGAGGAACGTGATCTTCTTCCCGTCCTTTTTCATTTGATGGAAATCATGGATGGTTTTTTTCTTCGCCATGGTCGTCTCCTTCGGCCTGCTCACGCGCGGCTCTCCTGGTACTTTCTCACGATGCCGCGGACGTCTTTCCTGACGTCGTCCGGCAGGCACTGAGGCTTGTGGCTCGTGAGAAGCTCTCGCGCCCTCTCCCGGGCCCTGTCCCGAAGCGTGGTGCTGCCGGCTTCCGCCCATCTTTCATGGATGTTTCGGTCGATGATCGTGGGAGACCAGATTTCTTCCTTGAACCGGTTCAGGGTGAGATCCGTGGCAAGGAAGTCACCTTCCGGTCCCACCTCGTCGATGAGGTCCACGGCGAGGGTCTCTGTGTCCAAGGCAAAGCTCCTGAGAAATCGCTTGATCTGTCCGATCTGCTCGTCGCAGATTGCCAGCATCTCCAGTGAGGATGTCATGCCCGAGGCGAGATACCCCACGTCGTGGATGAGGTTTCCTCCCGCCAATGCCGCGTAGATCAGGGATGTGGCGCATTCCAGGGCTGCCTGCTGGTCCGGGATCTGGGAGTCGCTGAAACCCCCGGCATTGAAAACCGGAATCCCCAGGTATTCTCCCAGCTCCTTTCGAACACAGAGGCTCAGCATGGTCTCGGGGGCGCTGTAGGAATACACGGTGGTGCGCATGTCGAGCGTGGTCGGGCCGCCGCCGAACACCAGTGTGGCGCCCTTCTTCACCTGCTGCACAAGGACGAGCGCCGTGAGGTACTCCGCCATGTTCAGCACGAAGCTGCCGCCGAGGGTCACCGGGCTTGCCGCGCCGATCGAGGGGGTCGAGGCATAGAGCACGGGGATGCCCTTCTCGGTGCAGAAGATGAGCTTCTCCAGGGAGTGGTCCGCGTGCTTCAGCGGCGAATGGGGCTGCTCGTAGAGGATGAAAAACGGGTTCTGCCGGAACGGGGCTTCCCCGCCGCTCACCGCGCAGGCAATTTCGTAGATGGCCTTCAGACCCCCGAGATCCGGCGCGGTTGCAGTGATGGGCTTTGTCGAGTTGGCGATCATCGCCTCGAAGTGGCAGGCGTCGGCCGCCCTGGACGGCACATCGCTTGCCAGCGCGAAGGACATCAGGAAATCGATGTTGGGCAGCGCATCAGCAAGCCGCGCGGCCCGCTCCACGTCCGAAAGGACGCTGGTGCGCCTCTGCTGAGTGTCCAGGTCGATGGTCGTGGGGTTGTCGGACCCGGGACCGAAGTAGACGTTATCGCCTTCGAGCAGCATCTTCCTTTTCCCCGTTCGATCCGCAAGGACCACTCGCTTGCCGGCGCTCGTCACCGCATTCTCAATCACGCCGGAGGGTATCTTCAGCAACCGATCGTCGATGACCACGGCGCCCGCCTCCTTCATCAGGGCGACGGCCCGTGGCGAATAGAGCTTCGCGCCAGTCCTCTCCAATACTTCCAGCGCCGAGTGATAAATGGTCTCCCGCTGCCTGTCGGAGAGCACCCTGAGCTTTGGCCTTTCCCAGTAGCAGAACTGCGCGTTGACGTCCACCGTCATACCTCCTTGAAAACCGGTTGCATGCGTTTCAATTCCTCCAGGGGAATATGGCAGAAGATATGGTGATCGTTCTGGCCGTCCGTCGCGATGCACGGCGGCTCGATGGTTTCGCAGACGGGGCCCACTTTCCGCGGGCACCGGGTGTGAAACCGGCATCCCCGGGGTATTTCGCGGGCGCTGGGAACCGCTCCCTCCAGGCGGATGCGCTTCTGCGACGCATTCGGCCGCGGCACCGACAGCGACGACAGCAGGGCCTCCGTGTAGGGGTGATACGGCGGAGAAAGGACCTTGTTCTTCGGTCCCTGCTCCACGATGGCGCCGAGGTACATCACCGCCATGGTGTCGCAGAGGTAGCTGACAACCCCGAGCGCGTGCGAGATGAACAGGTACGTGGTGCCCTTCTGTTTCTGCAGCTCGAGCAGCAGGTTGATGATGGACGCCTGGATTGAAACGTCGAGGCTGGAGGTGGGCTCGTCGCAGAGGATGAGGTCCGGGTTGCTCGCAAATGCCCGGGCGATGGCGATTCGCTGCTTCTGCCCGCCGCTCAGCTGCTCGGGGTAGCGATCGAGGTATTCGCACCCCAGGTTCACCGACTCCAGGAGCTCCTGGGCCCGGCGCTCGGCCTCCCGCAGGGAAAGGCCGGTGAGCCTGATAGGCCGCATGATAGACTGGCCAATGGTCTTTTTCGGGTTCAGCGTGGAGCGGGGGTCCTGGAACACCACCTGGATGCGCTTGGCCATCTCCCGCTTTCGCTTCCCGATGGGGACCGAGATGTCCTGCTCGTCGAAGGTGACTCGTCCCCCGGTTGCCGCTTCCAGCCCGGCGATCACCCTCAGCAAAGTGCTCTTGCCGCAGCCGCTTTCCCCGACCAGGCCGAGGGTCGATTGGCGCGGAATTTCGAGAGAGATGTCGTCCACGGCGCGCACCTTGGAAGCGCCGCCGCGGGCAAACATCGATGTGAGATCGCCAAAGTGTTTGCGTACGCCGGAAAGAGAAAGAAGGGCGTGCGGCACGCCGCTGGCAGGGATGTCTTCGCATTCCGGCTGACTCGGCTCCTCGGCACAGGACCGTGCGTTTCGTTCCTGCTCGTCGACCTCCGCCGTGTAGTGGCAGTGAACGAACCTTCCTCTTCCATAGGATTGGTTGGCAGGGTCCTGGTGCTCGCACGTCGCTTGCCGGTACGCGCAGCGCGGAGAAAAGGCGCAACCGTCCGGCATGGCGTCCAGCTCGGCAACCGAGCCCGCGATCGGGCTGAGGCGTCTCTTGCTCTTGTCCAGGAGCACCTCGGGGATGCAGCGCAGGAGCCCCCGGGTATAGGGGTGCTTGGGGGAGCAGATGATGTCGGAGATGTACCCTTCCTCCACGAGCCTCCCGCCGTACATGACTCCCACCCGGTCGGAGACTTTGTACACGACCCCAAGGTCATGGGTTATGTACAGCGTGCTCGCGCTGAAATCGTTTTTGAGATCGTTCAGCATGTCCAGGATGTTGGCCTCCGTGGTGACATCCAGGTTCGTTGTCGGCTCGTCCAGAATGAGGAGGTCAGGCTTCATGATGAAAGCCATGGCAATGCAGACCCTCTGGCGCATGCCCCCGGAAAGCTGGTGGGGATACCGGTCAGCGATCATCTCGGGGTCGGCGATCTGCAGGCGGGAAAGCATGGCCACCGCCTGGCCCCGGGCCGCGTTCCTGGAGGCGCCCTCGTGCACCTGCAGGATCTCCGCGACCTGCAAGCCGATCTTCACGGAAGGATTCAGAGCGGCCGTCGGGTCCTGGTAGATCATGGAGATCTTTTTTCCCCAGAGCGCTCTCATCTCCGACCGGGACTTTGAAAGCAGATCCTCGCCGTTGAAAAGGATTGTGCCCCCCGTGACCGCGCCGTTTCTCTCCAGGTAGCCCATGATGGCAAACGCGAGGGTGGTCTTGCCGCACCCGGACTCCCCCACGACGCCGTAGGTTTCGTTTCTCCTCAGGCAGAGGTTCAAGTCACGAATGGCGCGATGGGTGCCGTGCCGCGTCGTGTAGGAGACTTCGAGGTTCTTGACCTGGAGGATGTCATCCATTACAGGTCACCGCTTTCCAGCTTGCGGATGGCGTCGCTCAGGAAGTTCACGGCCACGGTGAGACTGGCGATTGCCAGAGCGGGGAACACCGCCATCCAGGGAGCCGTGGTGACATACGCCTGCGCGTCACTCATCATCAGTCCCCAGTCTGGCGTCGGGGGCTGAACGCCAAGGCCCAGGAACCCCAGGGAAGCGCTGGTGAAGATTGCATACCCGAAGCGCACCGCCGCTTCCACGCCAAGCGGTCCCAGGGTGTTGGGAAAAATCTCAACGAACATGATGTAGAAGCCGCTTTCTCCTCTCACCTTTGCGGCCTCGACGAACTCCTTGGTTTTCAAGTCCAGGACCACGCTTCTGACCACCCGCGCAATGCGCGGGAAGAACACAATGGCAATGACGATCACGACGCCGACGAACGTCGGCCCCATGATGCCGAGCATGAGCATGGCGAAAAGAAGCGACGGGAAAGACATGAGGATGTCGGTG
>DATKLB010000195.1:0-41875 GCA_035542615.1 Spirochaetia bacterium
TTGTCGATCTTGGCCAGCTCTTTCACGAGAGCTTCCCGGGTGTGCAGCCTTCCCGCGGTGTCGGCAATCACCAGCGGGATTCCCCGCGCCGCGGCGCTGGAGATTCCGTCGAAGATGACTGCGCCGGGATCAGCCCCGGGCTCCTGAGCTATCACCGGCAGATCCAGCCGCCTGCCCAGGATCGAGAGCTGCTCGATGGCGGCCGCCCGAAAAGTGTCGCCTGCCACCAGGAGAATGCGGTCGACGCCCTCGTTCGCCCTGAAGTACCTTGCCAGCTTCGCGATCGTGGTGGTCTTTCCGACGCCGTTGACGCCGAGCACGAGCAGCACGTTCAACGCATCCGGCACGAGGGAGATCCTGGCACCGACGATATGCTTCCTGAGCAGGGCTTTGAGGGCGACCCGCAGGCCTTCGCGGTCCTTGATCGAATCCTTCCGCGCCGCCTCCCTCAGGGCCGCAATCGTCTCCGAGGCGATGCGCACTCCGACGTCCGCTTCGATCAGCGCATCCTCGAGCTCCTGGAAGAACTCATCGTCGTACTCCCTGGACTGGAAGAGCTCGCGCAGCCGTCTCCCCAGGGCAGCCCACGCCATTTCCGCCTCCCTCTCCTACCCGGCCGTCCTGGTGGAAACCGTGACGTAGTGGATGATCCTGAGCAGCATCCAGGTAAAGAGCGTGGCGCTCGCCACGGACCCTACGAGGTAGCCTCCGTACAGGAGGTTGGCGCGCAGCTGCGCCCCCGACGCCGCTGGGAGATTGCCCGCGATGATAAGCTGATTGTACTGCACCGCGGCGTCGAGCGCGAGTGCGTAGCAGAAGATGGGAATCGGCAGGGAAACAGCAAACCATGCAAATGCGTCGTAGAACTCATCTCGGGCCTTTTTCTGGACAGCGTCTCGGGAAACAGTGTCCGGGGAGAGGAGAAAGGAAAGCTCCGCCGGGGAGGCGTCGCTGATCGAGAATGGCTCGTCGTAGAAGCCGTTGGCAGTGATGGCGACGCGAGTCCTGCCGAATGGCTTTTCCAGGGAAATGGGCGTCTTTCCTTTCCACACGGACTCGACATACACATCCGAGCCGGATGGGGTCGAGGAGATGGTTATCCTCCCTGTCTTCATTTTCTCCAGCGTGACATCGAGCGTTGTCTCCTGGTCAGCGTCGAGTCTCAGCGAACGGCTGAGATCCTGATAGCCGGGCGCAGACACGCGTATATCCCGGGTCCCCGGCGACAGGTAAAGGGTCGGCGTCCGACCCGTCGCCACGAGCTTCCCGTCGATGTACAGCGAGCTTTCCGGCGGATCGGCGGCGAAGGAAAGCGAAGCCCAGGGCTTCCCCAGGAAAAGCGTTGTCAGACCCCTGCCGGCCGCCGGCACGGACTGGTACACCTCCTCGCGTCGCGCCGCATCCCGGTAGCTGAGCGTCACGGTTGCGCTGGCCGCGTCGTACGCCCAGACGTCCAGCAGCACGTAGCCCTCGACCTCGCGGATCATGCCGCCGACAAGGAGGTCGATTCCCTGCCGTTCGCAGAACACGGATGCCGGGATCGAGAGCGGGTCAAGCAGGTTTCCTGACGCGCCTCCCGCCTTGACCTCGAGGGGCTTCTGGTCTGCGACCTCGATGCGCGCCAGGTCCAGGGACAGCAGGAAGTCTCTGCGCGCATGCGCCGCGGCGATCCTGGCATCCACGTTCGCGGTGGCCGCGACGGTCGGATTTTCGGTCTCGAAGAACACCGTGTCGCGCTCCTTTGCGAAGCCGGTCAGAGCCTGATCCAGCGACGCAAGCTCGCGGGCCACGGCTGCCTTGCGAATCAGCTCGCGCTCGGCCAATCCGATGGTATGAGTCGAGATGCCGGCGAGCTGGTCCTTCAGCATGAGCGGGATGCTGAATGTGAGGTAGGTGTCCTCCGCGGGAAGGCGCTCCGCGTTGAATCCACAGAATCCCACGACCCACTTGTCCTTCTTGTCCTTCGGAACGGAGAGATCCGGCTTTGTCGTGCCGGACTGGGCCGACGGGGCCGCGGGAGCGGTCGGGGCGGCGGCGGGGCTCGCCGGCGCGGCACCCGGGGTGGTCCCCGGCAGCGTGAGCTGCGCTGCGAGGGGATACAGTGGCAGACACAGGAGCAGAAGGACCGCGGACCGGGCTTTCATCAGGTTATGTTGAGCGCCTTTTTGAGGGCCGAGACGACTCTCTGCGGCTGAAAAGGCTTGACGATGTAATCCTTGGCCCCCATCTCGATGGCCTGGATGATGAGCCGCTGCTGGCCGATGGCCGAGCACATGATCACGCGGGCCTCGGGATCCAGCTCGCGAATCTTCTTCAAAGCTGTCAGGCCGTCCATTTCCGGCATCGTGATGTCCATGAGAACAACATCAGGTCTCGTATCCAGATAACGGGCGATCGCCTCCTGCCCGTTCGAGGCCTCACCCACCACGCGGAAGCCGGACTTTTCGAGGATGTCGCGGAGGACGATCTTGATGAACGTCAGGTCGTCAGCTATCAGTACGTTGACCGCCATCTTTCTTCCCGAGCCACTCGCGTTTCAGATACGCTTCGATGAAGGGGTCGATATCCCCATCCATCACGGCCTGGATGTTGCCGACTTCCAGCTTTGTGCGATGATCCTTGACCAGGGTGTAGGGCTGGAACGTATAGGACCGAATCTGGTTGCCCCAGGAGATGTCCTTCTTCTCCTGCGCGATCTTTTCCTTCTCCTTGTCCTGCTCCTCCTTGTAGTACTCGTACAGGCGGGAACGAAGGACTTTCATGGCAAATGCCTTGTTCTTGTACTGGCTGCGCTCGTTCTGGCACTGGACGACGATCCCCGTGGGCAGGTGGGTTATTCGCACCGCGGAGTCCGTCTTGTTCACGTGCTGGCCTCCCGCGCCTCCGGCCCGGTAGGTGTCGATGCGCAGGTCTTCGGGTCGAATGTCCACCTCGATCGTGTCATCCAGAACGGGGAAGCAGAAAACCGAGGCGAAGGACGTGTGGCGCCGGGCGTTGGAGTCAAAAGGGGATATGCGGACGAGCCGATGGATTCCCGTCTCTGCTTTCAGGTAGCCATAGGCGTACGGACCGTTGACCTGGATCGTGACGCTTTTGATTCCGCCCTCCGCCTCCAGGATGTCGATGATATCCACGGTGTACCCGTGGCGTTCCGCCCAGCGGGTGTACATGCGAAGGAGCATGGCGGCCCAGTCGTTGGACTCTGTCCCGCCCGCCCCGGAGTGGATGGTCAGGAATGCCGACGAGGCGTCTGTTTCCTCACCCAGCAGCTCGAGGACCTTGAGCTCGGCGTATTTCTTCGTGAGCGTTTCCCAGGTGCCGCGCAGGTCTTCCTCGAGAGATTCATCCTCTTCATCGAGGGCGAGCCGCCACATGTCGGCGAGATCCTGATACTCGGTGCGCAGCCTTTCCCACGGCTCATAGCGGCGCTTGAGCTCTTTCAACCGGGCGAGAACCTGGCCCGCCTTCTCCTTGTCCGCCCAGAAATCCGCAGCCGCGGTCTTTGTCTCGATCCGCGCAATTTCCTTCTTCAGCGCCTCGGGGTCAAAGACCCCTCCATGTTTCTTCGATCTGCTCACCCAGGGTCGTGAGCTTCTGCTCGAGCTCTCCTAACACGTTGTCCCCTTCATGCCTTCACGATCAGCCGCCGCCATTTCTTCTCCTTGAGAACAGTGATCGCCAGAGTTCCCTCCACGGGATACTGGTAGAGGCGGATGCTGTCGTACGAATCCGTGATCCTGTCCAGGTCTCTCTTCAGTCTGCCGAGCGCTGTCTCCGAGAGCGCCGTGCTCTCGAAGGCGTCCTTGAGGACCTTTTTGAAGCCGTACTGGCCCAGCAGGTCCTGGCCGGATTTGCGGTGGTCATCGCTCGCGAAATCGCAGGCGACAGCGACAAACATGACGATCTTTGAGTGTATGGGTTTGCCGCGCACATGTCAAATAGGATCTGGAAGGGTGCGAGGCCGAAAAACCGATTCCGCTGGACAACCTGAGCCGTTCTCACAACAATAGAGGAGAGGAGGTGTCATGCCCGTCCAGCGCGGCCGGGCGGCCGCGATCGCCCTGTTCCTTCTTCCGCTGCTCGCGTTCGCACAGGACGAGGAGCTGCCCTTTCCCTTTGTGTCGCTGCTGACGGCGCAAACAGCGGGCTACCAGATCAAGCTCACCTGGCGGGACTCGCCGGAGAAGGTTGTCCGCTACCTCGTGTATCGAAACAGCCAGGAGATGACTGCCGCAAATGTCGGCGGCGCCCGGCTTCTGGGCCAGGTGGATCCCGGCGTCCAATATTTCGTCGACACCCCGCCGGATGAGAGGCAATACTTCTACGCGGTTCTCGCCCAGGATTCCCGGGGGAAGATCTTTTCCACCCTCATCCCTTTTCGAAACAAGACTCTCGTCGGGGTTTCCGTCACGACGCCTGCCACCGAGCAACAGGCCGCGGCCCGCATCAGCGACCTCCGTGCTGCCCCGACGCCCGGAGGAGAAGGAATCCAGGTCACATTCCGGTCTTCGAGCGCCGAAAGAGACCTCCTCGTCTTCCGCAGCACGGCTCCCATCCGGGATCCCGAGGACCTCATTCGCTCGACATCCGCGACGCAGCTCGACGCAGGCACGACGAAGACGGTCGTCGCTGCCTTTCCCGGGGTCGACTACTGGTTCGCTGTTCTGGATGCCGGCCTCTACAAGCTCGGCACGATCCTCCTGCAGCCGGGCAGCAACTCCACGACCGACCCCGTCCAAGTACCCATAACACCGGGCCAGGTTTCACGTGCTCCTCCTCCGCCACGAGGGGCAATATCTCTTCCGTCCCTGGACATCACCTTCGGTGTGCAGTCGGGATACGTTCTGCCCGGCACGGCCTTCCCCGGGTTTCCTCCACAAAAGCCGGTTTCACCCGCCACTGGGAGGGCAATTGCCGCGCTCCTGGCCTCCGTGCCCCAGCAGCAGACAAAGGAGCTGACCCGCACCGTCCTCACCGTCGATGCGACTCCGTCTCCCGACGCCGAAGACGCGCTGCTCCAGAGCATCGTCAAGGGTCCTTTCCTGGGCGCGGATGCAGCGGCTTCAGAGAAAGCGCTCCTGGGGTTCCTGAGCCTGCCGCGGGGGAAATCGGTGCAGGCGCGCGCGCACTACTATCTCGGACAGGTCTACTATTTCAGCCACCGACCCCAGGAAGCGCTGCTCGAGTTCCTCCTCGCCGACACCATTTACTACCACGAAGCCGAGGAATGGAAGAACGCGTGTTTGCGTGAGCTGAAAGCGGACGCACGGCAGGCGCCCGCGAGCTGAGCACCCTCAGGCGCTCTGTGTCTTCTCAAATCCGACGCTGAGGTGATTCTCCCACGACTCGCCCGGCGTCAGGAGCAGGTCCCACTGCTGGATGAAGCAATGGGACTGGAACATCGGCGGACGGTCCGGCGCCGCGGGACACAGTGTCTCATGGGGATAGCTCCAGCATAGAAAGGGCCTGGCTGATGAAAGGGTGACAGAAACCTCGTTGCGCACGTCCCTCACGAGCAGACCCTGCACCGCGGCGATCTCCTGGGGCTCGAAAATGATCTCCGCCTTCCTGTCCTCGTCGAGCAGGAAAAGCCTCCCGTTCTCGGCGTTTCGAGCGGCAAGGGAAATGTTCATTTCGACGCCGAAGCGGGCGCTCAATTCGTCATCACCGAGGTTCGTCACGCGGTAGTACACGTCGATGGAACGCGGGCGGAAGACAAACTTTTTTTCTATGCCAACGGCCAGGCCGCGGCCGGCGACGCTGACGGTCCCGGTTCTCCGCATCAGAAGCTCAGGCAGCGCGCGATTGAGCTCGACCAGGTCGTAGGGGCTGGCGAGGAAGTCACCGGCCTCGGCGCATGTGCCTTCCCGAAACTCCGCAAGCGAACACTGGGGCGCCAGGAAACGATCGAGGAAAGCCTTCCGGGGAAGCCGGGCCGTTGCCAGTGCACCGGCCGGAATCCGCGCCATCCCTCCGGCAGGCGCATCCCTCTGCACCATCGTGTCGAGGTAGTTCCACGACGCGGGAAGAAAGTCCAGCTCGAACAGTGTTCCGCCTCGGGCGTGGATGTACGCGTTCAGCTCAGATCCCTGGTACAGGTATTCGATGCTGTTGTCCAGGTCATAGTCTACGCTCATGATCGAGGGGACAAAGATCTCCGTTGCTCGGGTGATCTTTTCCGCCTCGATCAGGGAATGATAGACGGCCTTCCTCAAGAGATTGTCGTAGATTCCCCCTTCCAGCCCGTACCAGTAGGCAAAATGGCACTGTCCCTTCCACAGTTCGTTCTGCGCGGCTTTCTTTTTGTATCTGTCACCGCGCACCTGCGTCACGAGCACGTGGATGTGCATCATTTTCGCGTACATCAACCAGGCCTCGGGGTAGCGTGTGAGGAACTGGCGGAAGTGTCCACCGACGAGGAATCGGCCGACGTCGTCATTGGCAAGGCTCTTCTGGCGCGCCTCGAGGTACTTTTCGCGTACGTTGTCGGCCAGCGCCCAGCCCATCATGTCCATCGAGGACAGCGAAGGCACATACAGCCTTTCCGCGGGCGGGTGCTCCCTGAGGTACTGACCGGGAGTCGTCGGCTGAAGCCAAGCGGGGTGCCCGGCGACCATCCGGATGAACGTCTCCAGCCAATCCCCCTTCAAAAGCCCTTCGGAAGCCGAGGTCCCGTCCTCCATCAGGATGACGACGGGCTCGCTATCGCCGGGATCACCCGCTTCATCCGCAACCGACTGCAGGAAAGAGATGGCCTGCGCGGCATCCTGTTTGGCCGCGAGAGCCCGCAGCCTGGTGCAGATCGGGAAAATGCAGATGATTTTCCCCTGGTCCTCGGCGATGCTTGGGCGGAGCACCTGGCCGCCCTGCGCGCCGGCAATACGGAACTGGCCGTCATCCAGGAGCGTGTAGTCGATCCCGCTGACGCGGAGCACGGAGGCCAGGGATGGCTCCCAGACTTTCTCGGCGATCCAGCATCCCCGAGGCCGGACCTCGAAGCGTGCTCGAAGCCAGGTGGTCATTTTTTCCAGCTGGCCGAGCTTGTCGTTCGTCGGGATGAGGGAGAGAACCGGGTCGAAGTACCCTCCCCCCAGCATCTCCACCTGGCCGCGTTTGACCATTTCCTCCAGGAGCATGAGGAACTCGGGGTGAAACTCCTCGAGCCATTCCAAGAGCACCCCGCTATAGTGCAGCGCAACGGGAAAGTCGGGGTAGCGGTACAGAACGGCAAGGAGCGGCTTGAAGGCCCGCTGGTAGCGTCTTTCCGCGGCTGCCTGGTCCATCCCGATGGGAATGTGGTTGTGAGTGCCAAGGATCAGCTTGACTTTCCTCATCTGGCCTTTTCCTACCACCCCCGCAGGAGACGTGACAGAAAAGCCCTGTCGAAGGCGAGAAAAGCGAACGCCAAAAGCCCGGCGGAGATCAGGTGCAAGGGGAGCCCTTGCAGCCACTCGGGGACGCTTTCGACGTCGAGCCGTTCCCGGATGGCGGTGAGGAGGGAGAGCACGACAAAGAATCCGGCGCCGGCGGCAAATCCGACTGCAAGACTTTCAAGCGCACTGAAGCCGCCCCGAGCGGCAATGAGCACCACTCCGAGGGCGGCGCAGTTGAAGACAACTCCAGCAAGAGGGACTCGCGCCGCCCGCAGAAGCCTCGGCGCCGCGCGACGGGCCAGGAGATCGAGAAACCCGGCGATGCAGGCGACGCAGAGAACGAAAACGGGAGTCCTCAGGAAACCCAGGCCGAGAGGCTCGAGCAGGAAGGTCTGGAGCGCCCACCCCGCGAGGGCGGAGAGGCTCATGAGCAGCGAGGTTGCCGCGGCCGCGGCGGCTGTCCCGCGCATGTCCGAGGGTGCGCTGACGCAGGGGCAGATCCCGAGGAGCCGGGAAAGAACGATATTGTCGACGAGCGTGAATGTCAGGATGATTCCGAGCAGGCTCATGAGCGACCGGCCTCCGTCGCTCCGGACCGTCTTTTGCGGCGTCCAAGCAGCCTCGCGAAGCCGGCGAGATACCCGAGGCACAGCAGGCCCCCTCCTCCGTAGGTCAGCGCCCGAACAGGCACGCTGGAAAGGCCGCCAACCTCGATCGTCCCGCCGAAGGACCCCGCGGCGAACAGAGTGATCGTGCCCGACCCGAGTATCTCGCGCACGAGAGAGATCGCAACGAGGCAGATGGCGAACCCCGCGCCCAGGCCGGCCGCCTCCCGCAGAGACCGCGCGATCACGCGCACCGGACTTTCCGGCTCGTCCTCGGGTCCCGATCGCTGGAAGCGCTCGAGCACGAGACAGTTGACGGCAAGCAAGGGAACGTAGATCCCCAGGCTAGCGCTTTCCGACGGAGCGAAGGCCAGAAGAATCAGCTCGAAGGCAGCGGTGAAACAGGATGACAGGAGGAGAGAGCCAAGCCAGCGCGGGCGCAGCGGGAAGACCGATGTCTGCGGCGGGGCCCCCGGCGCCGGCGGTTCCGACAGGTCGGGGGCGCGCAGCGCGTGAAGGATAGCCTGGCACAATCGAGTCAGCAGCAGCACGAAAAAAAGCCCTACGGACATCCACGCAGCGTCAATCACGCGGCTGGTAACGGCCGCGGCCGGACACAGACCAACCAGCATCACGGCAACCGGGTTGTCGCGCAGCACACCGTCCCTGAAAACCGGTCTGCGGGTCATCCTGGCGCCGCCTTTCGTTGCGTCGGGAACGCAGGCCGTGTAAACCTGTCGATGAGGGGCGACAGGCAGTTGCCAAGAAGGATAGCCAGGGGCACACCGTCCCCCAGGGAGCCGAAGGTGCGGAGGAAAAATGTCAGCACGCCAAGGCAGAGACCGTAGGCCAGCTGACCCGTGCGGGTCAGGGGAGACGTCACGGGATCCGTCGCCATGAAGAACGCTCCCAGCACGAGGCCGCCGCCGGAGAACACCTGGAACAGCATGTTCCCGACAAACCATCCCCCGCCGGCGGGAAGGCCACCGAACACCTGTGCGGCGAGGCAGAATATCGCCAGGTACGTCACCGGCAGCTGCCAGCGGATCACCCGGCGGGACAGCAGCAGGGCCGCGCCGAGCAAGAGCAACGGAACGGAGGTCCCCCCGATGGTTCCGGAAATGTTGCCGACAAGAAGGTCGAAACATCCGCCGGGAAGATGCCAACCGAACAGCGAAAGGACATGGGTGTTGACCCAGCCAACCACGCTGCTGTCCATCCCGCTCCAGGGGTAGCCGCTTGCACGGAGCATCTCCAGCGCTCCGCCGCGCGGTGCCCCCGCCGTCAGCGCGTTCCTGAGTGCCTCCAGCGGCGGGACAGCCGTGACTGTCGGCGCCGCGCTTCGCACGGGAAGCCAGCGGCTCATTCCGTCGCTCCAGGAAAGAAGAGCGACAACTACGCCGGCCAGGGCAGGGTTCATCCAGTTGCGGCCAAGGCCTCCGAAGCTCTGCTTCGCGACGATGATCCCGAATCCTGAAGCCGCGGCGGGGACGTAGAGCGGCACCCCGGGCGGCATCAGCATTCCGACGAGGAGTCCGGTGACGATCGCGCTTCCGTCCCCGATCGTGACTCTCCGCGCGGCGAGGCCGGCCAGCAGCTCTGCGGCCAGAGAAGCTGCCACCGCGACGCCGAGAACGCCCAGCGCCGGCACGCCGAAGAGGAACACGCCCCACGCAGCCGCCGGGAGAAGACAGAAAGCAACGCTCCAGGACAGGCGCGCGGATGACGCGGACCCGGTGACGTGTGGCGCGGGAGACACCACAAGCGAGGCGGGGCGAGTGTCCTGGTGCACGTCAGCCATGATGCGAAGGAGCTCCTCGACGCTTGCCCTGTCTCAGGCTCTCAACGAGGGGGATTCTGGAGGGACAGGCGTATGCGCAGCAACCGCACTCCGTGCATGAGGAAAGCCCCTCCGCGAGTGCCTGGGCGATTTCTCCACGCTCGATGAGCTTGTGCAGCCGGGTGGGCACAAGCTCCCAGGGGCATGCCTCCACGCACGCTCCGCAGCGAATGCAGGGCATTTCGGGACCCGGCCGAGCCTCGGCCCTCGTGTACGCCAGAACTCCTGACACTCCCTTTGTCACCGGGAAATCCAGGGAGGAAACGGCGACTCCCCGCATGGGACCTCCAAGGACCACCTTCCCAGGCTGCTCGAGGAAGCCGCCGCACTCTTCGAACAGATCGCCGACACGCGTGCCGATCCTCACTTTCAGCACGGAAGGCCGTCTGACAGCAGAGCCCGAAACGGTGACGGTCCTTTCGATCATCGGTCTGCCCCTGACCACGGCCTCGTAAACAGCAAAGAGTGTCGATACATTCAGTACAACGCACTCAGCAGAGCCGTTTTCCGCTCCCCGGTCGCCGTCCGCGTCTCCCGCCTTTGCGAGCACCGCCGCCCTCACCAGGTCCTCGTGCCCCAGGGGGTAACGCGAAGGGAGCGGGACCACCTCAAACGCGCGGTCCACGTGCTCAGACGCGCGGTGAAAGAGCGGAAGGAGCTCTTCTTCCTGCGCCAGCCCGATGGCAAGGACCATGCGGGCAGTCCCCAGGATCTTTCCGCAGATGAGCATCCCCGTCACGATTTCCGCGCTTTTCTCGCGCATCAGAAAAGTGTCGCCCTGGAGAGAGGGCTCACAGTCCAGCCCGTTGGCGATCAGCCGGGACGCGACGCGTCCCGGCTCGCGCGCAAGCTTCAGATGCGTCGGTTGAAGCCCACCCCCGAGACCGACCACGCCGGCGGAGCGGATGCGGCCTAAGAGGTCCGAGCGCGAAAGCTTTTCCCAGTCCTCGACTGCGGGAGCCTTCCCCGTCCTTTCGAACTCTCCGCCGAACTCGACAAGGGCCGCGGCGGAGACTGTCCCGTCGGCTCCGGTCGTTCTCTCCACCCGGACAACGGTTCCCGGCACTGATGAGTGCACATTCGCGGAGCGTGCCCCGTCGGCCTTTCCGATGAGCATTCCTTCCTGGACGCGATCCCCGGGGCGCACCAGGCATCGGGCAGCAGAGCCGGAGTGCTGCAGCATTGGGATCAGGGCGAATGCCGGGATGGCGGCGTTGGAGATGCGCCGGGCTTCGGACGAAACGCTGGCCGTCGGCGAGTCTGCCCCGCCGGTCGAAGGGAACAATCGCTGTCTTTTCATGGAACCTGGTCCCGCCGCGCCTCACCAATTAAGCGCCAAAGATTGCCGCGGATCAAGAGTCCCAGCCGGAGATCCCGGCACAAGAGCGCCAGAAGCGCGCAGAAAGCCAGCGCCGTGAACGGCAACTCCCTCGCAAGCGAGCGCGCCGGGCTCCTTACCGCTGCTCTCACCGGCCGCTCCTGCGAGAGAAGAAGGGCTTCGAGGGTGCCGGGTTGCTGACGGGACATCACGCTGGCCAGCCACGTCGAGTCGAAGGTTTTCAGAGTACGAAGTCGCGCGCTCACGGTACCGGCCGCCGGATCCACCAGGTATTCGTCGCGATACACTCGCTCGTCCCTGACAGGGTAGTGCCACTTCCTGCCGAAGCCAATGGTCTGCTGATACGCCTCGTGGCCGACGAGATCCGAGAAGTCCGGCAGCCGATCGGGCGCCGATCGCCTCTGCAACCCAGCCACGGCGTCCCAGGAGAACTCCCGTATCCCGAAGAGCGGCAAGGGAGCGGGGAACGCTCCCCATCGGCCCAGGGGGATGAGAACCGTGACAGCGATGCCGAAGAGAGCAAGGGAAAGAACGCGCTGTCTTCCTTTCCCATTTCCATGGTCCGTGCGCGCTCTGAGAATCGGGACGGGCGCGAACATCCGTGTCCTGCCCCATGCGCGGGAAGCGGCCTGGAAACTCGGAGCAACGGCCAGGAGGAGCAGGGAGCAGAGAAACGGCGCGGCAGGCTGCAATGAGTCGCCGAGAGTCGAGCCAGCCAACAGGGAAAAAACGGCGAGCGAACCCGCGCCGACCGCGGCGTACAGAAACAAAGGCCAGCGCAATCTGCGAAAACCGTCGACTTTGGGTGCGGAAACCAGACGCGCCTGCAGAAGGGGAATCCAGAAGAAGAGGAGGAGCAGGCACATTGCGAGAGTCGCGGGGCCGCCCGTCATGAGTGCCGGGACCCAGAGGAGGGCCCCCGCTGCGGCAACAGAGAGGGAGCCGCGCTTTCTCCTCCATGAGCCCAGCGCCAGGATCGCCGCGCACGCCATCACCGACAGCAGGCTGACGAGCTTCTCGGCGGGGTCGAGCTCGACGAGCCGCCATCCCGTTCTGCCAGGCAGTCCCAGCGTTCCCGCCAGGGAAAGGAAGACCCTCAGAGCGCTCGAGCATGCGGGTATGTAGGCAACGTGCAGGTCAGCGTCTCCAGCCCTGACTGAGAAATAGCCTCCCATCCGATCGATGTAGGGGTCGCGACGCGGGTCCAGCGGATCAAGACGTGACGAGAGCTCGGCCAGGCGAAATCGCACCGTCGAGGAAAAGTCATAGACGTCCGCTGTGGTCGTGTCCTCCGAAACAACACCAGCGCCCAGTCGCGCAAGGGCCCCCCTGAAGCGCTGGTCAGCGGGACCTCCGGCGCGCACCACGACCGTGTAGAAGCCACGCCATACCCGCGTCGGTTTGGGCGAGACCCAGGGAGCGAACGGCGCCCACAGGATGATCAGCCCCAGGACCGCGCCGAGGGTAGGCCAAAGCCAGCGCCGACCCTTCGTGGCGGGCTTCGGTTCCGCTTTCCGTGCGGCAGGCGCCCTGGGAGCAGGTCTTTTCGTGATACGCACAGAGCGGCGCCGCGGCGCGGCATGGCGCGACCGTGAAATGCGCGTACCCTTCGTGGTCTGCATGCGCCTACAGCGTGCAGAACGCTACCGCCAGGAAGAATCCCAGCAGGGCTCCGACAAAGACCTCCGAGACCGAGTGTCCATGGATCTCCTTCACGGGTTTGCTCCTGAGAGTATGATGTTTCGAGAGATCGCGGATGAGCTGATTGATCACGCGAGCCTGCGCGCCGGCTGCCCGCCGCACTCCCAGCGCGTCGCGAAACGTGAGGATAGCATAGAACAGGGTTATGAAGAAAAGAGTCGAGCCCACGCCTTCCACGAACCCGGCCGCCGTTGCCAGAGCCGAGACAACAGCAGAGTGGCTGCTCGGCATGCCCCCTGTCGACCAGAAGATGTGGATGAGAGTTTCCTTTGCGCTGCGGGGCCTGTTTCGCACCAGCATGATGCAGGACTTGAGAATCTGCGCCACAAACCAGCTGGAAAATGCAGAGAGGAACACGGGGCTGGAAAGCGCCTTCGAGAGGAGTCCAACGGCGCCGTGTGAGAGCATTCGCCGAGTTTCCTTGAGGCCTCTCCATTTGTCAAGGCGCGCGCTTTCGCGTCCGTGCGTCCGCGGCGCAGGTTGACACCCCGTTCCATCCCTTCTACTATTCTGCGCGGCATGGCGAGGGTCAGGAGCGAGGCCGCGGGAGAGTGGCTGCACGCCGCAAGTTCCGCGACCAGCATGTATGGCAACTTCTTCTACTGGCTTTTCCGGGAGCCCTTCCCCATTCGCCAGCTCGGCGATCAGATCGTCAATGTCATGCTGGACGCTGTCAGCGTCAACGTCGTCACCGCGATCGTCATCGGATTGATCATGGCCTGGACGGCGGGATGGAACAGCCTGAAGTTCAGCGTCGTGAACTGGTCTGGCGCGGCAACGGTCTACCTTCTGCTTTCGGAGGCGGTCACGATGTTCGGCGGCCTGATCTTTGCCGCGAAGATCGGGACGGCCTTCACCGTGGAGATCGGCTCCATGCAGATGAGCGGTCAACTGGACGCGCTCAGGCTCATGGCCGTGGAGCCTGTCCAGCACATCGTGATACCGCGGGTGCTTGCATCGGTCATCTGCCTCGTGTTTCTCAACATGCTCAGCCAGGGAGCGGCAATCCTTGCCTCCATGATCGCGGTGCGGTGGTGGTTCGACATCTCGTTCACCATCTTCCTCCAGCACGTGTTCGAGGTGCTGCGTCACCCCATCCTGACGAACTCGTACATCCGATCGGCTATCATGGCATTCTTCATCTCCATCAATGCGTGCGGCCTCGGCTTCTACTTCAACGGAGGTGCCGTGGAGCTGGGCAGGACGACGACCAAGTCGATCGTCCTCAACTTCATTGTCGTGATCAGCATCGACTGCCTCTACGGGGTCATGGATCAGCTCACCGGCTGGAGCGCGATTTGATCCGCATCCGCGACCTGACCTTCGCCTTCCCCGAAAGGCCGGTCCTGTGGGGTCTGAGCCTGACGATCGAGGAGTCCCTCACGACCGTCGTGGTCGGGAGGAGCGGCATCGGCAAGTCGGTCTTGTTGAAGTGCATCACGGGCCTCCTCGCTCCCCAGTCGGGAAGCATCACGATCGACGGGGAAGAGGTCGTCGGCGCCGAGAAGAAGGACCTCCTGCGCATCCGGCGCAAGACGGGAATGCTCTTCCAGGAGGGGGCGTTGTTCGATTCCCTGACCGTGTTCGAGAACGTGGCCTTCCCCCTTTCCTACCACAAGCTGTATCCGGCGGACGAGATCGCCCGGAAGGTCCAGGACTACCTCGAGCTGGTCGGCATGGCGGACTATGCGCAGGCCATGCCGCGGGAGCTCTCGGGCGGCATGAAGCGAAAGGTCGCTGTCGCTCGCGCCATGATCCTCGAGCCGCGCTACCTGCTGTATGACGAGCCAACGGCAGGCCTTGATCCGTCTTCCGCCGCGGTTGTGGAAGCCATGATCATGCGGCTGCAGGCGGAGCGTTCCATTACGTCGCTGGTGGTCACCCATGACATCGACCTCACCCGCTACGTCGCCGACAGGATCGCTCTTCTGGAGGACGGACACATCGTTGCCTTGATGCCCCGTGACGAGGCGTTCCACCCGGGCTCTCCGGTGTACGAGCACTTCATCGAGAGCCGCGAACGAATCAGGCAGGAGAAAGTCAGTGAAGTCCAATAGAATCGTGCGCGTCATTGTCATCATCATCGTCGCTCTTGCAACCTCCGTTTTTCTCTACTTGCTCATCAACAACTTCCAGTTCAGCCGCGGCGTCTCGATTCGCGTCCATTTCACCAACATTGGAGACCTGAACACCGGCGCCTGGGTCAGGAAGGCGGGGATCAAGGTCGGCTCCGTCACCGGGCTCACCCCGGCAGAGGACGAGAAAACCGTCATCGTGAAGTTGACCTTCCGTCCCGGGCAGATCGTCCGCGTCACGGACAAGTTCTCGATTGTCGCAAAGGGTATCCTCGGGGATGTCTATATCGAGCAGCTGGCGGGCCCCAAGTCCTCAGCCCTCGCGCAGGAGGGACAGCTGTTCGAAGGGCAGCCTTTTTTCAGCATCTCCGATCTCCTCGGCGGAGACACCATGGGGATGGTGTCGGATGTGGCATCCGGCATCAAGGACATCGTTGCCCTGCTCAAGAAGAACGAGGGGTCCCTGGACAGCTCGATCCGCGACATACAGAAAACAGCGGAGAACGTGAGGATCGTCACGGACCGGGCCGTCCGCCTGACGGACTCGGTTCCCGACCTCTCAGGCCAGATCACGACCTCGATGGATCAGCTCCAGGCAACGGTGAACGATGTCGCAGCCACCACCCATCGGCTGGTTGCCAGGATGGAAACCAACCTCGGGACGAGCTCCGACGACCTCGCGGCCTCGATGAAGAGCATCCGCAAGACCTCGCAGGACATCCAGGGAGCGGTCGACGCGCTCACGGCGCAGAAGTCTGTTCTCTCAACGCTCAGCTCGCCCCAGGTCTCGCAGAGCCTTGACGCCACGGTGAAAAACCTCGAAGAGATCTCCAAGAGTCTCCTTGCCGTATCCCGGGACACTGAAAAGATTGTCCAGGGAGTTCGCGTCATCATCGAGCAGAAGTAAACAGTGCCACCGCGGCCCAGCCCCCCGCCGTGCTGTTGACAAACTGTACGTATACGTATATCTTGATCGTCAATTGAACCTAACCGAATACCTGCATACAGGAGAGAGGCCAATGATCAGACGAATCACCATGATCGAGCCGAAGAACGATCACCTGCATATCTATTCCCAGTACGAGCTGCCCCGGCTGGGAGGAGTTCTCCTTGCGACGATCATGAAGCAGAAGGGATACCAGGCGGAAGCGCTTTTCATGGGAAGCCGGGAGTTGCTGGCCCGGCAGACGGAGACTGACCTCGTGGGCATCTCCACGATAACATCGACAGCTCGCAGCGCCTACGAGCTCGGAGACTCGTTTCGCGCAAAGGGGATACCCGTCGTCTACGGAGGTCCGCATGCAACGTTCCTCCCCGAAGAGGCTCTCCAGCACGGAGACTACGTGATCGCAGGCGAAGGGGAAACCGGCCTGCCGCTGCTTGCCGACGCCCTGAGCGGCGGAGGAGCGCTTGCCGCGGTGCCGGGGCTGGTCTGGAAAGAAGGCGGTGTCACTCGCCGCAATCCGCTCGCCCCTCCAATCGAGGACCTCGACTCGCTTCCCTTTCCCGATTTCTCGCTCCTCGACATGGGGTCCCGCACAAAGATGGGAATTCAGGGTCCCGGCAGATCGACGATTCCCATGCAGACGTCCCGAGGCTGCCCGTTCGACTGCACGTTCTGTTCGGTGACGGGCATGTTCGGCAGGCGATACCGCCATCGATCGACAGAGAGCGTCATCGCGGAACTGTCCCAGTACGATCCGAGAGAGAAGATCATCTTTTTCTACGATGACAACTTCACGGCAAATCCCCGAAAGACAAAAGAGCTCCTGCAGGAGATGATCCGCCGCCGGCTTGGGTTCGAGTGGTCGACGCAGGTACGATCCGACGTGGCCCGCGACCGGGAAATGCTCGACCTGATGGTCCAGGCAGGATGCACATCGGTGTATGTCGGCTTCGAATCGGTGGATCCGCAGGCGCTTCGAGAAATGAAGAAAAGCCAGTCCGTGGATGACATCCGCTTCGCCATCCGCGAGATCAGGCGGCGAGGCGTCCACGTCCACGGCATGTTCGTCTTCGGGTTCGACTCCGACACGCCCGAGAGCGCCCGGGCCACGGTGGACTTCGCCCTTGCGGAAAAAGTCGACACCGTGCAGTTCATGATCCTGACCCCCCTTCCCGGGTCCGGGTTCTACGCGAGAATGCTTGCAGAGGGCAGGCTCATCGACACGCAGTGGGAAACCTTCGACGCCCACCATGTGAAGTTCGTCCCCAAGCGGTTCACACCCTGGGAGCTTCAGAGGGCGCAGATCGACGCGCACTCCCGGTTCTACTCCCTTGTGCACGTGGCCGCCCGACTTCTGCGGGGAAGGCTCGGGGGATTCCT
The DNA here is from genome assembly GCA_035542615.1 of Spirochaetia bacterium. Taxonomy (GTDB): domain Bacteria; phylum Spirochaetota; class Spirochaetia; order SZUA-6; family Fen-1364; genus Fen-1364. The sequence goes on from DATKLB010000195.1 coordinate 17,260, forward strand.
GGTGGGGATATACGCCCACGCGTTGAACAGGCGTTGGCAGCGTCAGGAACGCGACTACCTCGCGTGGCTGCGCCGCCTGAACCTCGTGCCAGCCCCCGCCTGACGCCGAAGGGCCGACGACCTTATCGCCGGATTGGCCTTCTGTTCCGCATGGTATATTCTCTGATTGAGGGCCGGGCGCCGCAGAATGATACTCTCTTCCACGCTCACGCGACTTTTTCCCTGGCTCGTTCGCAAGCCGCGCACGTTCGGCCTGGTTGGCAAAAGCGGCACGGGCAAGAGCTTCAAAGCCCGCCAGGTGGCCCGCAGGTTTCGCATCGATCTCATCATCGATGACGGGCTTCTCATTCGCGGCCAGAAAATCCTCGCTGGCAAGTCAGCAAAGCGGGAAAAGGGCATCCTGAGCGCGATCAAGACCGCGGTGTTCGCGAACCCCGATCAGTTCACCGAGGTCAGGAAGGTCATCTCGGAGCAGCCCTTCTCCCGCATCCTGGTGATCTGCACATCGCGCAAGATGCTGCAAAGGATCGTTGCCGCCCTCGCGCTTCCCCCGGTTCACCGTGTGATACAGATCGAGGAGGTGTCGACGCGGGAGGAGATTGCCCGGGCGCTGCGCATCCGCGCCGAGCAAGGCAAGCATATCATTCCTGTCCCCGCCGTGGAGATCAAGCGCAGCTACCCCCACATTTTCTTCGAATCGGTGAAGATTCTCCTGAAAAGGAAGAAGGGCCTCGGGAGGACCGAGGCGGAGATCGTCGAAAAGACCGTCGTGCGTCCCGAGTACGGAGTAGGAAGCAGAGCGTCGCGCGGCCCGGCGCGTTGACCCCGCCTCTGTGTTCCAAATTGTGTTTGACAGGTGCTATCACGCAAACTATGATGGTGTACGGAGATTCAAATGCGCACCATCCCCGTGCTCGCGCTTCTGATGAGCATGCCGCTTCTTGCAGGCGCCCAGCAGCCCGCGCAGTACACCGCGGAGACGGACCACTACAGAATTGTCTCGGAGACGAGCCAGTCCCAGGCGGAAGACCTTGCGCGGGAGATGGAAGCGGCCCTCACGCTGTACAACGGCTTGCTGCATTTCGACCTCTCGCAGCTTCCGGCCCGGCTCAACGTGAAGATCTTCAAGGACCTGGACAGCTTCAACGCGTATGTCTCAAGCGTGATCGCGCAGACGCGCTCTGACTTCGTGTTCATCGCGTGGTCCGATCCGGCGAAATCGGAGCTGCTGTGTTTCCCGAAGGAACAAAAGGCTTTCACGTCATCGCTGCTGCACCAGGGGGCCATCCAGTTCCTCAAGGGATTCATCGACAACACGCCCCTCTGGCTCCGCGAGGGCATTGCGACGTATCTCGACCAATCCTCCTATGATCCCAGGACGGGCTCCTTCACGTTCCGGTCGAATCTTCTGTGGCTGGATGGGCTGAAATCGAGCCTTCGCGGAGAAACTCCCGACAGGCCGATTCCGTTCACCGATCTTCTCAGCTTCACCCGCGACATGGCCCAGGCACAACAGGAAGTCTTTATGCAGGAGTCGTGGGGACTTGTCCAGTTCCTGGCCGGCTCGCAGCAGAACGAATACAACCGGATTCTCTGGGATGCAATCAGCTCCCTCGACCCGAAAGCCAGCCTGGAAGCGAACTCCGCCAGGGTGCGAAAGCGGGCCTTCTCGTGGGTCGCGGACCAGAAGCTCCGTGATGACTTCGAAAAGTTCACGCTCGCGATGAAGACTGCCAACGACCTTGTTCGCGAAGGCGTTGCTCTGTATACCAGGGGGGACCTGGCCGCCGCGGAGCAGACGCTCAACGGCGCGGTCGGACTGCAGCCGGATGCCAGCGCGGGATGGTACTATCTGGGCCTGATCGCGTACGCACGCAAGGACTTCGGGAAAGCGGACGATCTCTACATGAAGGCCTTCCAGCTCGGGGCGAATGCGGCGGTCATCAACTATGCCCTCGGCGTGAATGCATTTGCCGCTGGAAGAAATGCCGACGCGACGAAATACCTCAAGTTCGCGAAAGATGCGGATCCCGCGACCTACGGCGACAAAGTGGACGCCCTTCAGAAAAGGATTGATGCGTCGAAATAGGCGCTAGCCGTCCTGCCCGCCCCGGCCTCCGCGTCTTCGCCCCCGGCGCCGACGTTTTCTTCTTCCCGGACCGTGGTGCCCCGGCGCGCCTCCAGCCCCCGGCGGGACATGCGCTCTTGCGGCTCGCGCTTCCCGGACCCTGATGTCATCTTCGAAGGACCCGGCGGCTTCGGCCAGATCTTTCCTGGACGGGAAAAGCGGAGCCGCGGCTGCCCGAAGAAACTGCTGGATGAGGAATCGCGCTTCCGGTTGCTTCAACAAATCCTCGCGGGCCGCGATCAGGTCATGGTAGAGGAGTCCGAACATTGAGGAGCGCGGAAGCACCCTGCCACCTGCGGCAGCCGTGTCAAGCTGGCACAGCCTTTCCCACAGCGGACTCCCCGTGAGCTTCATCCTGCGCTCACGCAAATCCGAGACGATTGCCGGGAATATCGTTTCGAAAAGGTGCAGCCGGAACCCCATCTCGAAAATGGCCGCTGCTCCCCCCGAGGTCAGGATCTTGTACACTTCCTCGGTCACCCGTTCCCGTGAGCATGCCAGCAGCGAGGCGTGATGTCGACGGATGAGCCCGGACATGGAAAGCGGGATGGGAAACCTCATGAGGCTCGAATATTTCACGGCTCGGATCATGCGCACGGGGTCCTCGGAGAACGAGGCTTCCGCGGGAGTGAGCGTTCGCAGCCTGCGCCCGCGCACATCCTCATATCCTCCCACGTAGTCGATGATCAGCCGATCGATGGGGCAGTAGTACAGGGCGTTGATCGTGAAATCGCGACGCGCGGCATCCTCTTCCATGGTCCCGAAGCGATTGTTCCCGTCTCCGCCCGTGGTGTCTTCGGAGGCCTCAGCGGCCCCGCGGGAGCGGAAGGTCGTCACCTCGATGATCTTGTCCTTGCCGCAGTAGACATGGACGATCCGGAACCTGCGGCCAATGATGCGCGCGGATCGGAATGCCCGACGGACCTGCTGCGGATGGGCGTCCGTGGCGATATCGAAATCGTTGGGTGCTCTGCCGACAAGCAGATCCCGCACTGCCCCGCCGACAATGTATGCTTGAAACCCGTCCTTGCGCAACCGGCGCACCACCCATACCGCATCCTGATCCACGAGGCGAAAATCGACCCCGTGCTCCTTCTCGGTATAGATGTGCGCCTTCTTTTCTATAGTACCGTCTGTCGAAGCACCGTATCTCAAGAGCAAGCTGCAATCCCGGTCCGGCCTATCGTAACGAGTCGCGCCGCTGGATGCAAGCCGGCCCACACGCGAAACCGCAGTTGACAGTCAGGGTGTCCCGCGGATTACAGTGGGAGCATCCCCAGGGAGGCCAGATGCTGCCAGTCGAGATTCGCGCGGTGAAATCGAAACGGGAGAGGGGCGTCTTCGTCACGATGCCCTGGAAGCTGTATCGCAGCGACCCTCACTGGGTACCTCCGCTCATCAGCGACCAGATGGCCTTTCTCGACCCCGCGAAGGGAGTTTTCTTCGATCATGGAGAGGCGGAGCTTTTTCTCGCCTATCGCGGCGCGGAGCCGGTGGGCAGGATCAGCGCTCACATCAATACGCGCTACGACGAGTTTTTCCCCGACGGGAAGGGGTTCGTCGGCTTCTTCGAGTGCGAGGATAGCGTGGAAACGGCCGGCGCGCTCTTCCGCGCTGCCGATGGCTGGCTCGCCGCTCGCGGGAGGAAGCACGCGGAAGGTCCCATGAGCTTCGGCGTCTACGACGAGACAGGAGTCCTCGTCCAGGGCTTCGACACCGACCCCTATGTCCTCACGTCCCACAACCCGCCGTACTACCAGGGCCTGTTCGAGAGAAACGGCTGGGAGAAGTCCATCGACTGGTATGCTTTTCGGGGACGCCGGGAAGTATTCGAGAAGAAGCTCAACCCCCGCTACTTCGTTCTCTCGCAGCGAGTCCTGAAGCGCAACGGGATCAGGGTCCGACAGGCCGACATGAAGCGCCACCTCGAGCGCGAGGCCGGGATCGTTCAGCAGATTTTCGCGGAGGCCTGGAGCAGGAACTGGGGTCACGTGCCGCTCACGGACAGGGAGTTCGAGCGGCTGAAGGATGGAGTCAAGCAGTTCGTGGTGCCGGAGCTGACATTCATCGTCGAGCTGGACGGCAAGCCCATCGGCTTCGCGCTCGCCATCTACGATGCGAACGTTGCCGTCAAGAAAGTCAACGGCCGGCTCTTCCCTTTCGGCTTCATCACGCTGCTTGCCACCATGAAAAAGACCCGCCGGTTCCGCCTGGTCCTGATGGGAGTGCTCGAGAAGTACCGCGGGCAGGGAATCGAGCTGGCGATGTATGCCCACGTCATCGAAGAGGGGATGCGCCGCGGCTTCGAGGAAGTTGAGATGTCCATGATCGTGGAAAGCAACAAGGCGATGATCGCCTCGGCCGAAAGGATGCCGGTCGAACGCTACCGGACCTGGAGGATCTACAGAAAGGATCTGACGATATGAGGGATCTCATCGAACCGCGTGTGCTCAAGGGTTTTCGCGACTTCCTGCCGGACAGGGAGTCCGAACGACTGGCGATTCTTCGCAAGCTGGAGGAGGTCTTCCGCCTCTGCGGCTTTTCCCCGATCGACACGCCCGTGCTCGAGTACGCGGAAGTTCTCCTCGGCAAGGGCGGAGGGGAAACCGACAAGCAGGTGTACAGGTTCCGAGACCACGGCGGCAGGGATGTAGCGCTGCGCTTCGACCTCACCGTGCCCTTCGCCCGGTTCATGGCTGCCCACATGGCGGAGCTGCCCCTCCCCTTTCGCCGGTGGCACGGCGCAAAAGTGTGGCGCGGAGAGAATACCCAGCGCGGTCGCTACCGCGAGTTCATGCAGGTGGACTTCGACATTGTCGGCGCGGATTCCGCTTCCGCGGACCTCGAGATCCTTCTGCTGATGCGCAGGTGCATGAGAACGCTCGGCATGGAGCGCTTCACGATTCACTTTGCGCATCGGGGCCTCTTCAATTCCTTCCTCGGGCGGCTCGGTCTGGAGTCGCGGAGCGTCGAGGTCCTGCGTTCCATCGACAAGGCGCGCAAGGTGGGAGAGGAGAAAACCTTCGATGCCCTGGAGGGCATCGCGGGCGGGGAAAAAGCGCGCATCGTTCAGCAGTTCGTTCAGCCGGAAAAGTCCTGGACGGCATCTCTTGCGAAGCTTCGCGAGATGGTCGGCCCGGACGACGCAGGGATCGAACGACTCTCTGCGATCAGCTCCTGCCTGGAGGAGCTGGACCTGTCGACCTCCTTCTCCCTGGACCCTTCCATCACCCGCGGGCTGGACTACTATACGGGTGTCGTCTTCGAAACATTTCTCGCCGACCTGCCCTCCATCGGCTCTGTCTGCTCGGGGGGCCGGTACAACGACCTGGCCTCTCTGTACACGCATCAGAGGCTGCCCGGGGTCGGCGCTTCCATCGGTATCGATCGGCTGATGGCTGCACTCGAGGAGCTCGGCCTGGCCTCCGGGGCCGCCTCGGCGCCCTCGATCCTCGTCGCGTGCCTCGAGGAACGGCTCCTGGGGAGCTATCATCGCGTGGCCGAAGCGCTTCGGGAGGCCGGCATTTCCGCCGAGGTGTATCCGGAGCAGAAGAAGCTCGCCACGCAGTTCTCGTACGCCGAGAAGAAGGGGATCCCTCTCGCTCTCGTGATCGGGGAAAAAGAAGCCGAAGAAGGCGTCATGGGGCTGAAGGACCTTCGCTCGCGTCAGAGCTACGACGCTCTTGCGCTCGAAAGCGCGATAGGTAAATGCAGAGAGCTGCTTCGGTAATCCCCAGGGATTCAGTCGACATGGCCTGTGGCGTGTCGTCCTGCGTGTGCCATTGCGGGTAGTCCAGGTCGATCAGGAGGCACGCCGGAATGCCCCGACGAACAAACGGATAGTGGTCCGAGATGATGTACTTCACCCGCTGGGCCTTGCTGGCAGCAAACGGCTTCCATCCCCGTGAGGCTCCGAGATGAAAAATCTCGGAGGTGAGGCGCCTGCTTGCCGGATGCGTGAGACTGTGGGCATCGATATCGAACACCATCCCGGCCCCGCCAACCATATCGAGCACCACGACCTCGGAAGGAGGCTCGTCCCAGGGAGGGTGGTGAACGCACCATTCCGCCCCGATCGAAAAGTCTTTGCCGTCGATATTCCCGAGGTCCTCGGCATCGAAAAACGCCACCAGCACGTCCCGGGGAAGGTCCTGGTGCGAAAGCCAGTCCAGCATGTGCTGAAATACCGCCGTGCCCGACCCGCCATCGTTGGCCCCGGGGATGGGGAGCTCTCGACGGGCCGGGTTGGTCTCCCGGTCGGCGCGGGGCCGGGTGTCATAGTGTGTGCCCAGGAGCACCGGACCGGCGCAGGGGTGCGCGGATCGAAACGCGCCGATCAGATTCGTGCAGGGAATCACCTGCCCTCGAAACGGAACCGGGAACCTCTGGCGGAGAACCGAGGAGGTGCGCGATCGCAGCCTGTCCTCCAGCATGTCGGCGAGACTGTCGTGCGCCGGAGTCCCCGGGACTCGAGGACCAAGGGAAACCTGTTCCCGAACGAGACCGAGAATCTCCCGGCCTGCTTCCTCTTCCTCTGACACTCCGGCGGAGGGACCAGGTTCAATTCCCATCCCGTCGCAGGGTACCCGTTCGTTGCGCGTGTGAAAAGAGAGGGGCGGCGCCGTTCAGGCGATGTCGTGGACGATCTTGTCCTCGACCAGGCGCAGGCTGACTCGTCGTGATGACGGCTCGGAAAACGCCTCGAAGGCCGCCTCCTCGAGGTAGCGGATGAAGCTCGCCTCCAGCGCGCGCGCGCCGGTCTCCTTGCGGACGCTCTCCTCCACGATCCTGTCGAGAACCTTGTCCTCGATCACGAGCTCCTTGCCTTCGAGGTGGAACTCATTCGTGTATTGCGACACCAGGCTGCCGCGGAGTATCTCGGCGAGCTGGATCCGGGTGAGGGCCTGGAAGGGCACGATCCGGCGAAATCGTCCGATCAGCTCGGGGAGAAAACCGTAGTTCATGAAGTTCCGCGCCAGCGTGACATCGTCCTCGGAATATGAGACGGCAATCTTGCCCAGCTCACCGGCTGCGGGCTCCCGGCCGAAACCGATGTGCTCCGTGCTCCCCTGGTCGATCATGCCCTTGAGCCCCGAAAATGCGCCGCAGGCAATGAAGCCGATGTCCTGCGTGGACATCACGGCCTTGGGAGCGTAGTCGGAATGGGTGTATTCAAGGGGAACCGGCATCTCGATGGATTCCAGCATTTTCAGCAGCTCCCTCTGGACACCGAGCCCCGACACATCCTTCGTCGTACCGGCCCCTGAGAACACAGCGCTGTTCTGGCCCGAAGCGAGCTTGTCGAACTCGTCGAGGCAGACCACGCCGATGGCTGCATACGCAATGCTCATGTCGGCCGCATAGAGCAAGCGCGTGAGAATGGAATTGACGTCCTGGCCGACATATCCCGTCTCGGAGAAACCTGTCATGTCGATCACCACCGTGGGGAGGCGGAGAATGTCACGGAAGAGGATCTCCACGAGGTAGGTCTTGCCGCAGCCGGTGGGTCCAACGAAGAGCATCGTCGTCTTGGGCGGCAGGTTTTCCCGCCGGGCCCCCTCGAGCCAGATGCGGCGGAGGCGGCTCACATGGCGATAGGCGCCCAGAGCAATGGCTCTCACCGCCTTGATCTGTCCGACGTAGCCGCAGGACGCGATGTGAGTCTCGATCTCCCGCGGAAGGAGCACGGGTATCGTTCGCACGAATGCCGCGACTTCCTGTTCGAAGCGCTCAGGTCGAGCGCCTTTTTTGCCCGGTGTGAGGATGGCGCTGCTCCCTCCCTCTCGCTCTAGAGTGTACTGTCACGGCGACGCAGGGGACAAGCCTCGCCTCCGCACAACGGAGTTGTGCGGAGGCGAGGGGCCCCAGGGCAGCAGCCCCGGCGCGGTACGCGAGCACGCGTTCCGCCCGAAGGCGGTACACCGCGCGGAGGCAGGAGCCCTGGGGATGTTTTGTTCACGTATCCAGCAGGCTCACGCCCTCCTTCGGCGCTACGAGGATCTCTTCCTTGCCGCGCGCCGAGTACACGACGACCTCCCGCTTCAGGAGTTGGGCCAGGATGGCCTGGACCTCCTTCTCGCTCATCCCGAGATGCTCGGCCGCCCAGGAAGTGAACTCCGCGACAGAGACCCGGGACCCTTTGAAGGTCGTCACGCCATGTTCCTGGGCGTACTGCAGCAGGCCAGTCCACAGCTGGTTCTGCCGGTTGGTCGACATGAGGTTCTGGATGATGGCGTTTGCCCGGCGAATGCGCTCCGACAGCACCCGGTTCATCTTGCGGGCGAAGTCGGGGTTCGACCCCATGGTCGACTCGTAGAGCTTCTCGTTGAGCACGAGGAGGCGCGTCGGTTTGACGGCGACCGCCGTCGCAGAGCGCGGCATTTTCTCGATGATCGCCATCTCGCCGAACATGTCCCCTTTTTTCAGCACCGTCAGCGTCTTGTTCGAGGAAGGCCCGGTCGCCTTTCGGATCTCCACCTCCCCTTCCACGATGACGAACATCTCGTTTCCCACCTCGTTTTCGCGGAAGATCACATCCTCCGCGTTGAAGAAGCGCAGATGTCTTTCAAAAGTGCTCTTGTCGATTTTCATGGCTACATCTGACCCTCTTGCAGCGCCGCGGAAAGATCCTCATCCGATACTTCCCGCAGCACGACATCGCAGAGACCGCGGGGGATGACGATTCGTACCCGTCCCTGACGCTTCTTCTTGTCCCGCGCAAATGCCGGCGCTAGCTCGCCGTATCCGGTCCCCGCCGAAAGCCGAAATCCGTAGAGCCGAAGAAGCGATTCAACCCTCTCGCGAAATCCGCTGCCGGTCAATCCGAGGCGGGTCCCCGCGGCGAGCGCCCGCCCCATTCCCCAGGCTACAGCCTCGCCGTGGGTCCAGCCGGTAAACCGTGTCGCGCTCTCCAGCGCATGCCCGAAGGTATGCCCGAGGTTCAGCACGGCCCTGCGGCCCGTCTCCCGGGGGTCCTCATGCACGATCGCTCCTTTGACCGCAAGGCTCCGCCTGACGACTTCTTCGACGGTTCCCGGCTCGCGGGCCAGGACGCTTCGCGCCGACGCCTCGAGGAGGAAAAACAGATCGGGGTCTCCGATGATCGCCGCTTTTATCACCTCGGCGAGCCCGGACCTGTACTCGCGCTCGGGAAGGGTCTTCAGGAAGGATACATCGATGCAGATGCGCCGGGCCGGATAGAAGGTCCCGACGAGGTTCTTGTAGCCCAGGAAATCGATGCCGGTCTTGCCGCCCAGGGAGGCGTCCACCATTGCAAGAAGGGTCGTCGGCACGAGAGCGAGGCTGCAGCCTCTCATGTAGAGTGAAGCGGCGAAGGATGCCACGTCGCACACCACGCCGCCGCCCACCCCGACAAACGCGTCATCGCGGCCCAGCCCCAGTGTTGCGCCGCGTTCGAGCACCGACTCCACGCTTCGCCAGGACTTCGCTTTTTCTCCTGCCGGGATTGCGACCCACGGCTCGACACCGGACCCGAACAGCGCCCGTGTCGTCTCGTCGTAGACATGGAGAGCGCGCAGGGATTCCTCGGGGGCTGAAAACACGACCTCCGTCCGAGTGCCCCCGATGTCGAAGGCCAGGGCGTCGCTCATGCGACCTGTCCACCAAGGGCGATGAAGTCGCGGACAAAATCCGGATACGAAACGGCCGCGCACTCAAATCCCTGCACGCGCACGCCGCCCCGGATTCCGGACGCCGCCACCGCGGCTGCCATCGCGATGCGGTGATCGCCTCCCGGGTCGATAGTGCCGGGACGCAATTCCTGCGGTCCCTCCACCGCAAAGCCGTCTTCGAATACTTCGACTTTGCCTCCCAACCCCTCGACCAGGCTCGATATCATCATGAGCCGATCGCTCTCCTTGAAGCGCAGCTCCTCGGCTCCGCGCACCTCCACGACCCCATGACAGAACAGCCCGAGGACCGCGAGAAGGGGAATCTCGTCGATGAGCTCCGGCACTTCCTCCACGCCGATCTTCGCTCCCGTGAGCTCCCCTGCCGACACCCGCAGGGTTCCCACCGGCTCGCCGAGGGAGACCCGCTCCTCGCGGCTTTCCACTCGTGCTCCCATTCTGGTGACGACATTGAGAAAGCCCATCCGCGAAGGATTCAGCCCGCAGCCGCGCACGAGCATGTCGCGGCCGGAAATCAGGGAGGCAGCGACGAAAAACGCGCAGGAGGATATGTCCCCCGGTATCACGATCTCGAACGCCGGGAGAGACCGCGGCGGGGAAACGACCAGTTCCTCCCCCTGTCGTTCGAGAACGACGCCCAGGGCCGCGAGCATCCGTTCCGTGTGATCTCGCGAGCTCGTCCTTCCGCTGAATCGCGAGGTCCCCCCGGCGCGAAGCGCGGCCAGCAGCAGGCAGCTTTTCACCTGCGCGCTGGGCACCGGAAGCGAAAACTCCAGCGGCGCTAGATCCCCCGATCCGGGCAGAAAGCACAGGGGCGCGAACTTTCCTCCATCTCTGCCTTCGATCCTGGCCCCCATCAGGCGCAGGGGCTGGACCACGCGGCCCATGGGCCTGCCGAGCAGCGACCGATCTCCCGTGAGCACCGCAAAAATCGGGAGGCCGGCCATCAGACCCGACAGCAAGCGGGTCGTCGTGCCGGAGTTTTCCGCGTCCAGCGGTCGATCCGGCTCGCGGAAGCCGCGCAGGCCGGCTCCACGGACAACGAGCCGATGGTCGGTCTCCTCGATCGACGATCCAAGGTCCTCCAGGCATTTCCGCGTGGACACGCAGTCTCCTGTTGCCAGAGCGTTCGTGATGCTGCTTTTTCCTGAGCTGATGGCCGCAAGCATCAGCGCGCGATGCGTGATCGACTTGTCGGGCGGAGGCGTGTATTCACCCCCTGTTCCGCGCGGAGCGCGGAAGGTCGGGTTCATGGATCGAGAGTATGCGATGAGTTATATTCATGTCAAATGATTCGATTCGCACGCGACGCGGGCCTTGCTCCGTGATCGATCTTCACACGCACTCGACGGCCTCGGACGGCGCGTGTTCGCCGGAGAAGCTCGTCGAGCTGGCCCTCGGAGCCGGGATTTCCGTGCTGGCTCTCACCGACCACGACACGCTGGACGGCATCGAGCGCGGGCGAGCGCGGAGCGCCGGAACAGGTCTGCGATTCATCGCCGGAGTCGAGATAGAGATCGACGGGGCCCGGGCGCTCGGGTCGCGGCCGGGATCCGCGGGAGAGTTTCACCTCCTCGGCCTCGGGCTTTCCGATCGCCGGGAGGACCTCGAGTCCGCGCTCGGACGGCTGCGCGAGGAGCGCCATGCGCGCAACCTGCGCATGGTGGAGAAGCTGAATCGAGGCGGCATTCCCGTCACCATGGAAGAGCTCAACGGGATCGCCGGCGGTAGCGTCGTGAGCCGCGCGCATTTTGCCAGGCTGTTCATGCACAAGAGGATCGTCAGCTCGATGGACACGGCGTTCTCGCGCCTCATCGGCAAAGGCCAGCCCTATTACGAGCCCCGCGCGGGCCTTGCCGTGGCGGAAGCGACACGGCTGATCCACGCGGCAGGGGGAATGGCGGTGATTGCCCATCCGATTTCTCTGGGGTTGCGCGGCCCCGCCCTTCGGCAGTTTCTCGGCGATTGCAGGGACCAGGGAGTCGACGGCCTGGAGGCGTGGCACCCCAACCATCCTCTGAAGGAATGCCGGCGGTTCCAGAGCCTGGCATCCAGCCTGGGTCTGCTCGTCACGGGCGGGTCGGACTTCCACGGAGAGCACATGCCGCAGAGAAAGCTCGGGTACGCTTCGGCCGGGCTTGCGATTCCTGATGCCCTTCTCGATTCTCTTCCGTTGCGCCTTCAGCCGTGCTGAACTATACTCGCGGCCGTGGTTGGCGCTCCGGGCAGATCCGACAAGGTGAAGGGATACCGACAGGCCCCCGATCCGACGGGTGCGCAGTGAACGAGGGGCTCAGGTCGCTGCTGCGCGCCTGGAGAAGCGGCGCGCGGAATGCCGGCTTCTTTGTTCTCCTTGTCGCCGGGAGTGCCGCGGCCGGAATCGCGATCGCCTGGCCGCTGTGGTACTTTGCCACCACTGCCCGGGGCCCCTATACCGCATGTGTCCTCGGCCTTGCTGCCGCGGGAGTGGTTTTTCTCTCGATTCGGGCCCTCGTGCGCTCCCGGAAAGCTTCGCCGGACACGCCGGGTCCACGCCGCTCTGCCCTCACGTGGCTCCTCGCCATCCTCCAGGCCGTCGTGTTCCTGGGCGGGCTCTACCTCGCCGCGGTCCTCCTCTCTCACGGGATCTGGCTTTTTGCCATCCCACTCCTCCTGATCTGGCTTGGTTTGCTTGTGCTCCTGGGACTCGCACGGCGCGCGGCAAAAGCGTGGAGACCTGGCGGGATCGTGCCGAGAATCAAGAAAGAGTGAACCGAAGAATCCAGACTTCTCTGCTCTTCTTCCTGTTCCTTGCAGCGGCGCACGCCCCAGCGGACAACTATCCCCTGATTCATGTCTTGAGCTCGGACGACCCCCTGTTCGTCCAGCACCAGACCGAGCTGGAGCACTTTTACCGCACCTCGGAGGCCCGGGAGCCTGGCGTCCTGCCCCCGCTCAGCATTTTTGAATACCAGACGCGCAGAGGTGAGGACCTTTTCTCGCTCAACGCGCGCCTGGGCCTCCCCTATGACACGCTGGCGACCTTGAACGCCGCTTCCAGCAGGGAAGCGTTCGACTCCCGCCGCCGGATCCTCATAGCGAACCAGGCCGGGCTGTTCGTCGACGATCCGCCCCGTTCAGCGCTCGAGGACATGATTCTTTCGACCCGGCTCGGGGACGGAAAGAAACCTCTGAAGCTCCGTGTTTTCCGCGGAGAAAAATCTTCACCCGTGCTGTATTTCCCCGGCGAGCAGTTCACTTCCATGGAGCGCCTGTACTTTCTCGGTGTCTTGTTCGAGTTCCCCATTCCCCGGGGGAGGGTCACGTCCCTCTTCGGGATACGACATGATCCGTTTACCGGAAGACCGGAGTTCCATACAGGGATAGACATCGGAGCCCCCAGCGGAACCGCGGTCCACGCCGCAAGGGACGGCGAGGTCACGGGAATTGGAAGCGACGACGTGCTGGGGAATTACGTCGTCATCGACCACCCGGGGGGATATCAGACGGTCTATGGACACCTTTCTGTAATTGGTGTTACTATGAATGTGAGGGTAAACGCGGGAGACGTGATCGGCGCTGTCGGCGAAAGCGGCCGCGCGACCGGACCTCACCTGCACTTCGAGGTGAGAAGAAAAGGAAACGCAACTGATCCTTTTCCGCTGCTTGCCGTGAGAAAGGGCTAAAGTTTCCGGAGGTCGAAAGACGATAATAAAGGTGTTGGTGTCCAAGATATAGTTCCCCTCCCAGTTTACTATATTGGAAGACACCACACCAGGCAGGCCGGCTCCTTCGGGGGTCGGCCTCTTTTTTTGCACCGGGCTGACTCTCTCTCCGCTCTGACCGTCGCGCCGACCGCGCCGACCCGGCTCCGTTGACAAAGGATTCCGTGGTTCTTATTCTTTTCCCGTGCGTCAAATTCCCCGCAGAAGGTCTCTCTTCGAGATGCTGCTGGTTGCGGCTTTTGCTGTTGCTCTGCTGCTCGGAATTGCGCTCGGTCTGGGGCTCGCCGCCACCAGGAACATTTCCCTGAAGGAGCAGTTTGGAGACCACAAGCCGGCGCTCCCCACGAGGATCGTGGATATCCACGACCGGCTGATCACGGAGTTCTTCGGCGACCAGAACCGGGAGCTCGTCACCATGGACCAGATACCGCAGCATCTCGTCGACGCGCTCCTGACACGCGAGGATCGCAACTTTTTCTCCCATCACGGGTTCAGCCTGCGCGGGCTTTTTCGCGCGCTGTTCAACATCGTGACAGGCCAGTACGTCTCGGGAGCGAGCACGCTGACGCAGCAGCTCGCGGGGCGCCTCTACGCGGACAGATCCGATATTTCCATCCGCAGAAAGCTCGTCGAGCTGTGGTGGGCAGTCCAGATGGAGCGCAGGTACACGAAGCAGGAGATACTCCTGATGTACCTGAACGAGATGCCCTTTGGACACAACACGCAGGGCGTGCAGGCGGCGAGCAAGTTTTTCTTCAAGCATCCCGTGCAGGAAGACACCCTTGCGGAATCCGTCATGCTGGTGATTCAGCTCGCAAAGCCCGGCCTCTACTCGCCCATCAGGAACCCGCAGCGGGCCCGCAAGCTGCAGCAGGAAATCCTCGAGCAGATGGCGAAGCTCGGCTATGTCACCCGCCAGGAAGCAGATTCCTCCTTCCGCGACTACTGGGCCAAGTACGACTACACCCGACCCAATTCGACGGCGTACTTCGAAAGGGAGGACAAGGCCCCCTGGTTCAGCGAGTACATACGCAGCCAGCTGGAAGACATGCTGTACGGCTCGTATGACATCCTGACCGACGGGCTCGTCGTCCACACCACGCTGAACCTCGACGACCAGATGGCCGCAGAGCAGCGGATGAAGCAGGACATCGAGGACGTCAACACCCGCTATCTTGCTCTCGCGAGCAGCCGCATCAACTTTTCCAATGCCGAGTTTCTGCCCATGGTCGACATGCTCGGCCTGTCTTTCAACATCGATGACCTGATGTACCGCAACAGGAGCGCCACGGGCAGCGCAAAGCGCCTGTACGCGAAGACCGTCAACCCCGTGGCGGAGCTGGTGACGTCGTTGTTTTCGATGCAGAGACCGCAGGACGTTGTCACCGCCGGAAACGAGGCAGGCCTCAACGTCACGCGCCGGACGCAGGTCCAGGGCGCGCTCGTCAGCATCGATCCAAGCAATGGGTACATTCTGGCCATGGTCGGAGGCAAGGAGTTCGGGGTCGACCAGTTCAACAGGGCGGTCCAGGCCAGGGTGGAGCCAGGCTCCGCTTTCAAGCCGTTGTATTACTCCGCAGCCATCGATTCGCGCAAGTTCACTCCGGCCACAATGATCCTGGACGCTCCCGTTGCCTTCACGAATCCCGACGGGACGCTGTACGAGCCTCTGAACTACAAGGGAGAGTGGCACGGCCGGGTGCTCTTGCGGGACGCTCTGGCCGAGTCCATGAACGTTCCCTCCCTGAAGGTCCTCGACGGGATCGGCTTCGACGCGGCAATCCAGAGAGCCAGCCGCATGCTGGGGATCACGGATCCCGCTGACATCGAGAAGACCTTCCCCCGCTACTATCCCCTGGGCCTGGGCGTGATCACCGTGTCGCCCCTGCAGATGGCGCGGGCTTTCTCCGTTTTCGCCAACGGAGGCCGCGAAGTCGTTCCCGTTGCAATCCGCTACATCGAGGATCGCAACGGCAAGATCATCATGGAGCCGGCAAAGGAGGTCATGGCCCAGGAGGCGCGCAAGGGCGACGCTGCGCAGATCATGAGCCCGCAGACCGCCTATATCATGACGAGCATGCTCCAGAGCACCATCAAGGAAGGAACCCTCGGCGGGGTCGGGAACATGCTCGACATCTGGAACGACAAGGGACAACCCTTCGCCGCAAAGACCGGCACGACCCAGAACTGGTCCGATGCGTGGACGGTAGGGTTCTCCCCCTACATGACGACCGCGGTCTGGTACGGGTTCGACCAGGGCAACCGGTCCCTGGGCACGGAGCTGACCGGCGCCGCCATCGCTGGTCCGACATGGGCAAAGTACATGAAGGAAGTGCACAAGAACTTCGCAGTCAGGCAGTTCGACCGTCCCGAGACCGGGCTCGTGAGCGTGGAGGTCAGCGCAACCTCGGGCCTGCTGCCGACCGCCTACACAAAAAAGACGATCAAGGAGATTTTCCTCGCCGGCACGGAGCCAAAGGCGTTCGACGAGATCGACGAGTACAACGCCAACCGCGCGGAAACGATCGAGCAGAACCTGCGCAGGTCTCTCATCAACTCCAGCATCGGCTCCGCCGACAACGGCATTGCACCCATCGACGTGCCGTCCCCAGACACGGGCGCTCCGACGACGGGCAAAGGCAACCCCCTTCTCGACTGAAATGCGGCTGTATACGAAGGACCACGCGTGGGTGGTTGCGACGGGGTCCAGGGCGCGGATCGGCATCTCGGACTTCGCCCAGAAGGAGCTCGGCGAAATCGCGTACGTCGAGCTGCCGAAGAAAGGCACGCGTCTCCACCGCGGTGAAGTGGGGTGCACTGTCGATTCGATGAAGACCTCGAGCGAGATCTACAGCCCGGTGACGGGGACGGTCGTCGCGGTGAACGCCGCGGTTGCCACGGAGGAAAACTGCGGGCTCATCAACAGCGATCCCCTCGGCGACGGGTGGCTTTTCGAGCTGGACATGGAAGACAGGGCGGAGCTCGACTTGCTTCTGGGGGAGAAGGACTACCTCGCCTTCGTACAGGGCAACTGAAGCCTTGCCGCATCACGTGCGTCGCACGAGCGCCGCGAGCCGCTGGAGAAGCGAACGGGCGCGCTTGAGCAGGCGAAATCCGCTTCGAACGTTCGAGAAGTCCTCCGCCGCCTCCTCGAGGGTGAACAGCGGGCCATACCGTGCGTTCAGCTCTCCCCAATGTTTGCCAATGAAGACGTACAGGTCCGCTTCCGTCGTACCGGGGAAACGGGAGATGAGACCGGATTCCCTGATGATCGCGATGATGGGCACGTAGACGTTGTCATACCAGGACATCGCCGCCTCATCGAAGGGGATCTCTTCCGTCCTGTTCAGGTTGATGTACCACTTGTGCTCGCGGATGTGGGACAGGAGCTCGTCGTAGCGCCCGATCTCCGTGAACTCTATAGAGCAATCCGGCCGATGCTTGTCCAGCTTCGTGGCCTCGAAGAACTTCCGCTTCTCGAACTGGATGACGGCGCGCTTGACCTCGTCCCTGGTCATATCGGGCGTAAGAGCGATCTCCGACGCCAGGGAAGTGACCTCGGCGTCGATGAACTCCGCTCCCTGGGCCTTGGCAACGGAAACGCGATGGTTTCCGTCCCTGACAAAGTATGCCCCGCCGATCTCGAACAGCTTGATGGGGGGCAGAATGATGTTGCGGTAGTGGGCCTCGTCCACGCGCATCCACCGGCGCATCAGCTTGTCGTGCCGGGGCAGAAACGCCCTGTTGAAGTCCCGGTATCTCCCCTCGCTTCCGACGATCTTGTCCAGAGGGACCGTCCGCATCCCCTTGTATGTCTCCGATTCCGGCCGCAGGAGGGATCGTATGTCGCCGAGGGACAGCATCTCGTCCTTTTGCGGCTTGAGCAGGGCGAGAATGCGCGCGAGGGACTCCTTCATCCGGGCCCTGCTGAAATCCTGACGCGTCATCGAGCTGTAGAGGTTGTCGCTCACCGCGAGATCTCCAGGGAAAGCACGGCGTGGTCATACGCGTTCACCACCGTCGTATCAGCATACTTCGCTTCCCGCGCCGCGTTGCGGTCATAGAGGTGGACATGGCCGTGCACGAGGTACGCGGGACGGAAGTGCCTCATGAACCACAGAAAGACGCGAAAGCCGGTGTGGCTGGCGTCGGGGAGGTCGTTGATGCCGTACGGAGGCGAATGGGTGAGAAGGATGTCGATGAACCTGCCCCTGATGATCCTGTTCCAGAGCATCCCCGGCATGAGTCTGAGAATGCGCAGGAACATCCCGAAATCCGTGTACTGGTTGTCTCCGCCGTTGTACCAGATGCTGCCGCCCAATCCGGCCACGATGAGACCCTTCACGCACGTGACTCTTCCTTCCACATCCATCGCTCCAACGCCAAGCTCCCAGGCGGACAGCGCAACTCCGAAGGGGTCGAGCCGATGAAGCAGACCCTCGAGCTGGTGGTTTCCGAAGACGAAGAGCAGAGGCTTGTTCAGCGTGCTCACGATGAAATCGTAGTACTCGAGGGCCAGGTCTCCCGCGCTCAGCACGAGATCGATGTCGGAAAACCTGCCCTTCAAGTTCGCGCTGTAAATGACCGGGTCGATGTGGTCGGCGATGCAGAGAACCTTCATCCTGCTCTGCATCCCACTATAGCGAAAGAGGTTGGGGGCTTCAACGCGCCGGGCCGAGGTCCGGCCCACAGAGAGCCGCCGGGATCAAGGTGCGCGTCACGCTGCCGACGATTGAAGAAGAGAGCGCGACGCGCACCTGTGCACGAGCGCGCGGTCGGGGTATACTAGGAGGGGGAACGAGATGCTGAGACGAGCCGCCTTTGTGTTCGCGGTTCTGGCGGCTGGACTGCCGGTCTTTGCCGCATCGACTTTTTTTCAGAAAGGCGAGGCGCTTTTCGTCCAGAACCAGCCCCGCGATGCCGAGCCGCTGCTCGAGAGCGCCCTCACCGACGACCCTTCGAACGAGAAGATCTACCTGTACCTCGGGATCATCTATCAGCAGCTCGGTGACCTCGACAAGGCAATCGACATCCTCAAACGCGGCCTTCCGGTGTCGACCTCGTACAGGGATCTGCTCTATTACAACATCGGAAACGACATGTTCGCGCGGAAACAGTACGCGCTCGCCGAGCAGATGTACTCCGAGGCCCTCGGCGTCAACAAGGACCTCGCGGACGGATACCTGAACAGGGCGAACGCGAGGCTCCAGCTGCAGAGCTACGACGCGGCCGTGGAGGACTACACCGTGTTCCTCCAGCTGCAGCCGCAGGATCCCCAGCGCCCGAAGATCGAAGAGGTGATACGGCTCCTGCGCCAGATGAAGGAAGCAAAGCAGAAGCAGCAGGAAGAGGAGATCGCCCGGCAGAAGGCGCTCATGAACGATGTCATGAGCAGTCTCAACAACGCGGGGGACGACACCAAGAACCTGTCCGTGGAGTCCATCAAGGCGAAAGACGACCCGGTCAGCGTCGACATCAAGGACTGAAAGCCGATGAAAACACCCGTACCCGGTCGCGGCGTGAGCCGCGACAATTCAGCTGGAAAAAGCCGCACTGGCGGCCGTGCCGAAGTCCGGACCGGGAAAAGCGCAGCGTCCACTCCCGGCGCGCGCAGCACCCACCGGGATCTCCCGGAGAAACCGCACAAGCGCTCACGCGCGCTCCTTCTCGGAGGAATCGTTCTTCTTCTCCTGCTTGCCGGCGGGGGCATATTCCTCGGGATCAATCTCAAGAAAGCCGCCGACGCCAACCATGTCACGGAAACCCTGAAGCAGGCTTGGTACTATGACGGCAAAGGCGAGTACGAGGAAGCGCTGAAGCTCCTCAACAGCCTCGACATCGATGACCTCCGGGTCAAGCAGGCTCTCGACCAGGTCCTCGCCCACAAGAAAGCCGCCGACGAGGCTGCCCGACAGCAGCAGCTGTCCGCCATTCTTGCCCAGCAACAACAACTTCGGGCCGGCCTGAACGAGCTCGGCGAAAAGCTCAAGTCCCAGCCCCAGAAGATCGTGATTCAGCAAACGCAGCAACCGGAGAAAACCGCGGCGGAGACCGCGACGGCAGCGGAAAAGGAGCGCTTAAAGGCGGAGAACGAGCGCAAGAAAAAGGTGCAGGACCTGTTGCAGAAGGGAGCGGCAGACTTCAACGCGGGTAGATACTCCGACGCGCGCAAGGACTTCGAGCAGGCGGCAGCGCTCGACCCCAATAACGCGGACGCCCTTGCGTATGCCGGCCTGTCCTACCTGCGCGAAAATCCCAGCGACCCGGTGAACGTGCAGAAGGCAGTCGACCTGTCGAACAAGGCAATCAGCAAGAATCCCGATTTCTGGCTTCCCCACAGGACTCTCGGCGAGATCTATGACAGCCGCAAGCTGGCCGATGACGCGATGCGGGAATACAAGACCGCGGCCCGACTGAACCCCGACGACGTCGACACGCTCTTCGCCCTCGGCAAGCTCCAGTACCGGGCTCGGTTGTTCCCGGATGCGCTGAAATCGTTCGAGGGATGCGTGAAGCTGCGCCCGGATTTCACCTCGGCGCACTTCAACAAGGCCATGACGCTCGTGCAGCTGGGCGACAGCTCCCGGGCACTCGATGCGTTCAAAGCAACCCTCGCCACGAAGAAGGATTTTGCGGACGCCTACTACATGATTGGAAGTCTCCTTCGGGAAAAAGGCGATGCCGCGGGCGCCGTGGAGTATTTCAAGCAGGCGGTGCAGTACGCGCCGGACAAGCCCGGTTTCCTGCGCGAGCTGGGAGCGGCATACATGGTTCGCGGCGACTTTGCCAGCGCGGAGGGCACGTACACCAGGGCTCTTTCCTTCGAGCCCGAAAGCGCCACGGCCAACTACAATATGGCATCCGTCAAGATCAAACTGGGCAAACCGAGCGAAGCGCTTGCGTACGCGCAGAAGGCCGTGGCAAAGGACCCTGACTCGGCCGGGGACAACTACATTCTCGGGCTTGCAAACGAGAAACTGGGCAACTCTGACGACGCTGTCAGGTACTACGGAATAGCGGTTCAGAAGGACCCGAAGTTCGCTCCGGCGCTGATCAATCTGGGCGGCATCTATGACAGCAAGGGAATGCCCGACCAGGCCCTCCCTTTCCTGCAGTCAGCGGTGGAAATCGCCCCGGACTCCTACGAGGCGCACAACAATCTCGGCAACGTGTACCTTCACAAGCAGCAGTTCCCTGACGGCATCACCCAGCTTACACGGGCTCTCTCGCTGAAGCCCGATGCTCGCGACACGCAGTACAACCTGGGGCTGGCCTATTCGGAGACGGGCCAGACAACCGAGGCCAAGACCGCGTTCATCGCGGTGCTCCGTCTCGACCCGACGTACTGGGACGCCTATCTGAACCTGGCGCGGATTCTTGTCAAGGAAGGAAACACCAAGGATGCGAAAGACATCCTGACAAAGCTGTTGGCGAAGACTCCCAAGGCCGACGTCAAGCAGGAGGCGAAGAAGCTCCTGGACCAGATGCAGTAACGGGAGGCCTGTCCACCAGCTTCCGCAGCTCGTCTTCCGACAGCTCGTGCCACAGAGGCCGACCATGCGGGCATCGGGGAACCGCCAGCCGCAGTGACTGGGCGCACAGCTCGCGGGCCGTCATAGGATCAACCGCGTCGCCTTCCTTGATTGCCAGGCGGCACGCGGCAGTGGCCCGAAGCGCTTCCCTCCATTCTTCCCCGCCCGCGCCGCGCACCAGCTCAACCAGAACGTCCTCGCGAAGCGGCCGAAAATCATCCGAGATGGCTGTGATCTCGTAGGAGCGGGACCCCACCCGTCTGATCTGGATCCCCATGCCGGCCAGGTCTTCCAGGTTCGCCTCCAGGCGACCTTCTTCTTCCTCTGAAACGTCAAAGGAAAGCGGGAACAGCATCTCCTGCAGCTTTGGAACGCGCGTTCCCAGCCGTTCATAAATGATCCGCTCGTGGGCCGCATGCTGATCGAGAATCAGAAGCCGGCCCGACAGCTCGAAGACCAGGAAGACGCCGAAGACCTGGCCGAGAAACCGGATTCCCGCGGTATCGGCCTGCACAGGCGGCAGCGATTTTTCCGGCGGCAGAAATGGCAGAGCCCCGCCGCCGGCCGCAGGGGCCGAGACGGCCTTCCGGAGTCTGGCCGGCTCGAAAGGCGATTGAGACAGCTTTGCCGTCCCAAGTCCGGCGCGCACCGCCGCCACGACAGACGAGTGGACCTCGGGAAGGTTGCGGAACCGGACCTCTTTTTTCGCCGGGTGGATGTTGAAGTCGACGAGACCGGGGTCGATGTCGATGAACACAAACGCGATCGGGTACCATCCTCCCGGCACAAAGCCGGAAAACCCGTATTCGGCCGCCTGCATCAACGAGTATTCGGATACCCTGCGGCGGTTCACGAAGACCTGGATGAGCTTCCTGTCCCTTCTTCGAACCTCCGGCCGCGCTGCCACGACCTCCGCCGCAAATCCGTTCCCCCGCGCGGCTGACTCGAAGAGCATTCGCGGATCGATCTGCTGGGGGTAGGAGAGCGAAATCCTCTCCACGTGCGAAGCCCGCGGCAGCGAAAGCTTGACCTCCCCGTCCGTGAACAGGCGGAAAGTTATCGCCGGATGAGAGACCGCCCTGTCGATGAAGATCGCCCTGCACAGGCTGGACTCGGCAGAGACGCTGCGCAGAAACTTTTTTCTCGCGGGAAAATTGAAGAAAAGCTCGGCAACGTCGACGACAGTTCCTTGTCGTCCGTGACTGGCCTCGATCCCCTGGACGACGCCCCCGACGACCTCCAGTCGATGCGCCGGCTCGTTCGCGGCCTCACAGCTCGTGATTGTCAGCCGACTGCAAATGGCGATGCTGGCGAGCGCCTCTCCGCGAAAGCCCAGCGTCGACACCCGAAGCAGGTCGTCTTCCGACTCGATCTTGGAGGTGGCGTGGGGCTTCCAGCAGTCGGCAAGGTCTTCACGACCCATGCCTGCACCGTCATCCACGACACGGATGCGCCCGAGGCCACCGGCCTCGAGAAAGACGTCAATCGCCGAAGCGCCGGCGTCGATTGCGTTGTCGAGCAGCTCCCGCAGGATGGAGAACGGCCGGTCGATGACTTCGCCGGCCGCGATCTTTCGGGAGACCTCCTCCCGGAGGATTCGAATCCTCCGGGGTCGGGGCGGGGATTCAGGCATCATGGCCCTACAGGTGAATGGAGGTCGTTATCGAAACGGATGTCGTCATATCAGGCAGAGTGTTTCCCGGGCCATAGCGCAACGAGC
This sequence comes from Spirochaetia bacterium, assembly GCA_035542615.1. Lineage (GTDB taxonomy): Bacteria > Spirochaetota > Spirochaetia > SZUA-6 > Fen-1364 > Fen-1364. The sequence continues at coordinate 39,993 of DATKLB010000195.1, forward strand.
CATCGGGATTGACCACGGGCGTGATCGTGTACAGCAGAGAGACATCCATGATCGGGCTCACCGGGTAACTGATCTGCGCGGTCATCGAGGTATTCGCGTTGAACACGGCATCCGACAGAGTCGAGGGAAGACCGGCGCCCGAGAACAGGTTCGAGCGCTCATACGAGATCGAGCCCCAGACCTTGACGATGGGAATGACACCTCTCTCGATCTCGAAGCTCGCGATGAAGTGGTCCGGGTTGTTCGGATCCGGTCCCCATGAGCCCGATTGATTGATTGTCCAGGGCCAGAAATAGCCCAGCCGCAAGGCAAATATCCTGTTCAGCGTGAGCCTACCCTCGCCGTAAATTCCCATCTTGATGTTGTCATAGATCGGATTGTTGATGTCAGCCAGGTATTGAAGGACGCCCAGGACATACGCCGAGCGGTTCTGCCCGTAGGCGGTGTCGAAGAGTTGCGGCTGGAACGTGCCGGTGAAATACCGGTACTCCAATCTCCAGAGGAAATCGGGAATGATCAGGTTCCCGAAGAAGCCCGTCGCCGTTCCCCAGTTCTTCACGGAGGAGCTGGATGACGGATTGTAGACCGCGTTCCAGGAGAACCCCGGCGAGAGAGAAGCAAAGCTCGGGTCGGTAGGCGTCGAACGCAAGTAGGGAACCGTGACAGCTCCGTCGGCAAAGAGGGCGAGCCCGAAGAAGTCGCTCTCCACAAGAGGCAATTCGAAATCCACGCCAGGGTTGATGAAGATCGGGTTGCCTGCCGCGGCCGGTCCGTACAGCCCCGGGTTCGCGGGATCGAAGAAGTCTCTGGCCGGGTTCAGGTCAACCACCGCCGAAAGTCCGAGCGCGCTCCGGAAGCCGGGGATGGGGCGGACATAGACCCTGCCGCTGATGATATCGGGGGGATACACGGTTCCGTTTGCGATGTTCGGGGTGGCATCGTTCATCATTACCTCGAACCCTCCGGCCGGGGTGTCAACCCCGATGTTCACCCCGACACGCCGCACCGCGGGGAACTCGGCATCGTTTGCGAAGTCTCTCATGAGGAGGCCGTGTCCAATAGTGATATGCTCCAGTGTGCCCACCTTCAGGAAGAACGGATCCTGCTGCCGGCCATATTCGATGTACGTGACCTTCAGCAGCAGGTCGCGCGTGATGTCCGCCGCCACGAGGCCGGGATTTCCTCCCTGGTCGGTGCCAAAGCTCCATTCGTCGTTGCCGGCTGGTCGGTACCATTCCGCAGAATCGAGCATGTTGTTCTGGTAGATGATGGGCAGGTACAGGGCAAGCTTCAGCTTCCCCAGGGTGAAAGTCGGCTCCAGGATGGCCTTCCCGTACGTCTGGCCTCCGATCGTGACCGAGCCGATCTCCATGCCGAGGATGTCATGCAGCGCCGTGAAGATGGTGTCCATGAAGCCCGGAGAGGTTGTCGAGCTCTGCGGAGGCTGCTGGCCTTGATTCTGCAGCTCCTGCTGATCGGCTTTCTCAAGCGCGTTCGCCGCGCCCGGATCAAGCTTGCTGAACGTCATTTCCTTCTGCAGGCCCGAGAGCACATCCTGCGGGATCGGGGCCACCTGGAAAGAAGCGGCCAGGGAGTCGGCAAAGTCGCCCTGGGGCACATCGAGCTCCTTGCCAGAGGCGACATTCTGAATCCACCCCGTTCCTTCCAGGGTATAGAGCCGGGAGGTCGTTGCCTCGAGGAACTCAACAACGATATCCGATCCTCGGACGCCGCAGATCGCTGACTGCGTCCTGATCTGGTACTTGTCCTTTCCGGATGCCCTGCCTGCCACGGTTCGCACTTTTCCGACTCCGAGGGAGAACACGTCCTGCCCACCGGTCTCAGTGCGAAGACCTTCGATCGTGAAGTTCGTGTTCTGGGAA
>DATKLB010000196.1:0-16182 GCA_035542615.1 Spirochaetia bacterium
GTCCCTGCACGTCTCTATCTTCGGGAAGAAAGCCCAGCCTCAGCCGCGCCGCCTGGCGCGGGGAATCGATGGCAACACGCATGCCTTCCAGAAAAATTTGCCCCTCGTGTAACCGGTCGACCCCGAAAATCGCGCGGGCAAGCTCGGTCTTGCCCGCACCGACCAAACCGGTCAGTCCGAGCACCTCCCGCTCTCGCAGCCGAAAGCTCACGTCTCGAAAGCTACCAGGAATGCCGAGACCCCGGAGCTCGATGAGCGTCTTCCTCCCGTTTTCTTCAGTGCGTCCCCGCGCCGAGGGCCCAAGCTCCGCGCCCGTCATCAAGCGGACAACGGTTGCCATCTGCAGGTCCTTTACTGAAAGGGTTCCTTCGCGTGCCCCGTCCCGAAGAACGGTCACGCGGTCGGCAATCACCCTGATCTCCTCAAGCTTGTGGGAAATGTAAACGATGCCGATTCCGCGCTGCCGCACCTCTTGGATGGTTCGAAAAAGTGTGTCCACCTCCCGCCCGTTGAGAGCAGCCGTCGGCTCGTCCATGATGAGCACCTTGGCGTTCTTCGAGAGGGCGATGGCAATCTCCAGCATCTGTTTGCGTGAAACAGGCATATCACTGACCCTCTCTCGCGGGTCGACCGCGAAATCGATCCTCCCGAGCGCATCCCGGGCGTGCTCGTACACTCTTTTCCAGTTGATGAAGCCGCCTCCGCGCGTGAAAACTGGGAGAGAGAGGTTCTCTGCCACGCTCAAGTGCGGCACCAGATGAAAGTTCTGGTAAATGCTGATGATCCCGGCGTCCTCGGCGCTCCGGGGGGTATGAGATGACAGGTCGATTGGCTTTCCCGCGAGCTCGATCGATCCCGAATCGAGGCTATATGCCCCCGCGAGGATTTTCATCAGGGTCGACTTGCCGGCTCCATTCTCCCCGAGCAGGGCGTGCACCTCCCCATAACTCAGATCGAAATCGACATCCTTGAGGACTCTCACGCCAAAGAAGGACTTGTTGATTCCCCGCATCGCGAGGAGCGTTGAAGGCGCCGTATTTTCCATGACTCGTGAAATTTCTTACGAACCGGGTTTCATGACAACCTCAAATCCACGACCCATCTCGTTGTTCTGTCATTCATCAGCTTATCTGCTCTGGACTCCTTTCTAAATATCTTAATAGAGTGCGTCGTGATTCCACGATCGTCTCTATTGTCGGTAGCTTGTCCATAGATTCCGCGTGCCTGAGCAGGGGGTATGATAGCCCCCGGGCAGGGGGAACGCAAGAGAGCAGCCCGTTGCCAGTTCCTGCGCGGCAGGCTATTTTGAGACATGCACCTCACGAACAATGAAGTCTTGATCACCGGCGGCGCCAGCGGCATCGGCCTGGGTCTCGCTCAGGAGTTCCTGCAAGCGGGAAGTCGGGTGATCATCTGCGGAAGGCGAGAAAACGTCCTGAAGGAGGCCCAGAGAAAACATCCGGACCTTGTCACGTTCCCCTGCGATCTTGCGCAGGAGTCCGACAGAACACGCCTGGCGGAATGGATCGGCATCGAGCACCCCGGCCTGAACGTCCTCGTGAACAACGCCGGCATTCAGCAGCGCACGAGCATCGGTGAAAAGGACTTCTGGAGCCGGGCAAAGGAAGAAAGTGCGGTGAACTGGGAGGCTCCGGTTCATCTGACCTGGCTCCTGCTCGAGACACTGAAGAAAGCGCCAAAAGCGTTTGTCATCAACGTCACGTCGGGGCTCGCCTTTGTTCCCCTGGCCGCTGCGCCTGTCTACTGCGCCACAAAGGCAGCCATGCATTCCTTCACTCGTTCTTTGCGGCCCATGCTGCGCGACACGAATATCGAAGTCATCGAGATCATTCCGCCCGCCGTGCGCACGGACCTGGGTGGACCCGGCCTGCACACGACAGGGACTCCCCTGGAGGAGTTCATAGCGGTTGTTGCTGCACAACTGCGAGACGGAAAACCTGACATCTCCTATGGATTCAGCGAAAGAATGAGCCATGCCTCCCGAGAGGAGCTCGAAGAAAACTTCCAGCGAATGAATGGCCAGCGGTAGGTTGGAGATGGTGAGCGTGAGGCTTCCGCTTCTCGCGGTGTGCATCGTTTCTGTGCTCGGCGTGGTGGTTGCCGCCCGATCCGAATCCGTGAGCCAGGAGGAGGCCGCTTTTTCCTGGCGGTTTGCAACGGGCGGGCAAATCAGGAGCAGGCCGGCGATCGCGGCAGACGGAACGGTCTATGCGATGGCGGAGGACAGTTTTCTTTACGCCGTCTCGCCCGTCGGTCACCTCGAATGGAAATGCGATCTCGGCTGGCTCCCCTGGGATTGCCTGTCCGTCGGAGCGGATGGAACGATCTACGCCGGCTTGAAGAACAGGGAGCTCGTGGCGGTCAGTCCGCACGGCTCGGTCGTCTGGCGCTCACGCTTTGACGGCCCGTTCGTGGCGGATCCGCTTGCCGCGCCTGACGGCACGCTGTATGTGGGAATCGCGCCAGGCACCCTCGTTGCCCTGTCCCATCTCGGGCGTCAACTCTGGAGCATCACCCTTCCCGCCTCGTTCGCTGCGGCTCCCGTCATGGACGGGGCGGGCACGATCTACCTCGCGGCTTCTGATAGAAGGCTGTATGCGCTCACGCAATGGGGGGAGTTCAAGTGGTCCCTCCCCCTCCATGATCAACCAACTGCTTCGGCGATAGCGGGCGATGCCACCGTGGCGGTCGGCACGGAAGGCGGCGCGGTCATTGTCGTGACTCCTGACGGAGACGTTGCATGGCATCGGGCAATCGGAGGGGCACCCGTTGCCGGCATATCTGCGGGGACCGACCAGCTTGTGGCTGCCGCGTCGAGCGGAATCGTCGTCGGGCTGTCGGGGAAAGGCAGGGAGCTCTGGAGAGCCGACGTACGCGGGAAGCTGGATTCTCCGCCCTTTCTCGGCGGACCCGGGGTTCGCGTGCTTTCCCAGGACGGCACCATGGTCGATCTCCACCCGCCGCGCGGCTTGGAGGAGCGTTTCAGCATCGGCACCCCGGGCGGGGCGGTGATGGGTGGCGACGGCACCCTGTATCTCGGCGGTCGCGACTGGGTGCTGTACGCATTCCCCCGGCCCGACGGAGCGCCGCATTTGTCTGCCCCCTGGCCCCAGGCCGGACATGACGAGCGGCATTCGGGACGCACTCCCTCCGCGCCGCGCGGCGGCATCGATTCGCTTCTCAACGCAAATCCCGACTACCTGTACCTCCACACGCTCGCCGACTCCGGCAGCCGCGAGCAGACATTCATGTTTCTCTCGGAAGTGCGCTCGCGCATCGTCGCAGGCTCGGCCGGCAAAAGCACATGGTACGTCGTGAGACTTCTCGAGCAGATCGCGGGAACCGGACTGATCACCCCGGTCTATCAGAACCAGAAAGTCATCAACGACTACCCCGACGTTCGCGCTGCCGCCGCGTCGATGCTCGGCACCATCGGTTCCGCCAGCTCGCGCTGGACCCTGGTGCGCGTCGTCAGGGCCGAATCCGACAGCTTTGCCCTCTCGCAGGAAATCCAGGCTCTCGGTGCCCTGGCAAGCGACCCGGACGGCGCCTCGGCACGAGCCATCGCCGCGGGGTTTTCCCGGGCAGGGACTTCTCCTGCCGACAATCGGCTGGCCGCAGCGGTCGTCGCGGCTCTGGACAGCATAGCGGCGTACAACGGCAGAATGAGCGACCCGTCGAGCTCCGAAACCCTGTTCTCCATCTACCGCGGGGATTTCTTCGAGGATATCCGGGACGCGGCCATGGAAGCTCTTCAGAGAGACAGAGGCTCATCGGAAGTCCGGTAGAGCCCGGACCAATTGTCCTTGCGTTCCTGATATTCCGTGGATACTCTTATAGAAGGAAAGAGGCGCACCATGAAAAAAGGGATTGCCGCTGTCATCGCCCTGGTCATAGGGGCGACGGCGTTCGGTCTCCAGGTGGACAAGGACGAGCTGCTCAAGGGCCAGGGCACGAATATCGTCTTTATCAACTACGTGGGGCCGCACACGACGATCGACACCCTGGAGCAGATTCTGGGAATCGGCCAGTCCCTGGGCCGGGGCATCGGCGACAAGCCTGCCGAGTTCTCCTACAACGACAAGTACCGGATAATCCACGCCGTTGGCGCGCCGGAAGGACAGAAGCTTGATGCTGACATCTTCATCATCGAGGCGAACGCCGAAGTCGATGACGTGATCAACATCATGCGCATGGTGAGCGGGTATCTTCAGTCGGCATACGCGTATTCCCCTGCAGACTCCATGACCCTCGCGCGTTTCGTGGTGTACTACAACGCGGTCTTCCGAGGAGACCTGAAGTATTTCGGAACGGTGTACAAGACCATCGTCATGAACAACGTCTCCGCCGATAACGCCGGGATCGCCACGAAGTACTCCGACTGGCCGGGTAGGACGCGCATGCTGATCCCGCTCTCCGGCGCAGCGGGAAAGGGGAACATCAACGCCGTCGGCGCGGGCCAGCTTGCCGCGCCAAGGGTGGTGGAGAACCTTCAACAGCAGCCGGGCAAGGCCCTGCCGGAGAGAAAGGAGCTCACGGAGCTGCAGCAGCGCGGCCTCGAGCAGGGTCAGCAGAAGCTGGAGCAGCAGCAGGCCCAGCTCGAGCAGGAGAAGAAGAAGCTTGCGGAACAGACCCAGGCGGCCGAGACATCGAAGGAGCAGGCAGCCCAGGCCCAGGCCGAGGCGGCCGCTCCGGGGGCAACCGAGCAGCAAAAGCAGGCGGCCACCCAGGCGCAGGCTCAGGCGCAGCAGCAGGAGCAGGCCGTCGCGCAGCAGCAGCAGAAGGTTCAGCAGCAGGAGCAGGCCGTCGCGCAGCAGCAGCAACAGCAGGCCGCTGCACAGCAATCTCTTCAACAGCAGAGGGCCACCATCGCCTCCGACCAGCAGTCGCTCCTCCAGCAGAAGCAGCAGCCCGCGACCCAGCAGCCCGCCGCCCAGCAGCCCACGGCGCCGTCGCCAGCCTCGGTCCAGTCGCCCGGCCAGGTGCTTTTCATCTACGACCTCGGGGAAGCTCCCGACCACCTTGGAAAGCTGGTCCTGATCGACCGTGTCTCCGGCAAGCTCCTCTCCCAGTCCGACCTGAACTCGGTCAGGGGAAGAACCTACGTGACGGTGGGCAACGTGATCGTGGTTGCTGCCGGCCGCATGGACAGAAACGGGGCCGTGAGGCTCGTCTCGGTTGACCCGAACAGCCTGGCAGTGCAGCAGCAGGGAAAGAACAACATCGCACCGACCAGCCTCCTGGGGGTTTCAGGGACCTCGGTGTACGCCGTTGTGGATTCAGGCAACGGAGCATTCCTGGGACGATTCGACCAGAGCCTCGCGCTGCAGGCGCAGTCCGAGCGCAAGGTGGACCCCTACACCTACATCACGGTCTCGGGCACCGAAGCATTCGTGCAGGACGATCAGGGCAACATTCTCATCCTGGACAAGGACGACCTCAAGGAGAAAAAAAGAGCGGCGGGCCAGCCCCCGCAGTGAGGGTCGACGCGCGAACGGCTATGCGCGCGCCAGCGCGAACAGATCCACCCCTTCGTCAGCGAGCTTTGCCGGCGGGAGCGGCGCTTTTTTCTGGATGATGAGCTTGACGGCCGTCAGGTCGTTCGGCATCCCCAGGGCTGCTGCCGCCAGGAGAGTCCCGCCGAGATAGTAGCCAGCCAGGAACTTCCCCGCGTCGACATCGCCCCGATAGGCGATCTCATCCCACTCGCGCGCATACCCCGCGTACTTGAGGCTGACTCCGGTCTGGCGGGTCCAGAAAAAAGGCACCTCGTCGTACGGAGCATTCGAGCCGAGCATGGCGCGCGCCGCGTGTTGCCCCTGGCGCTCGGCCACCACCCAGTGTTCGACGCGGGAGCCGCGGTCCGCGCCATCGGGCACCACCGCAATATCGCCGGCCGCGTAGAGGTCCGCGTACTTTGTGCGCAACTGCGGGCTCACGGCAACCGCACCCTTCTCCACGAGGTCTGTGCCCTGGAGGTAATCGACCGCGGGCGTCACGCCGATTCCGTAGACGATGAAGTCCGCCTCCAGGCTCGACCCGTCCGACAGTGTGATCTTCTTGCTCCCTTTCCCGCCCGAGATCCGCGTGACCGTTGCGCCGAGACGGAACGATGCGCCGTCCTTTTCGTGCCGCTTCCTCATGTATGACGCGATTCTCTCGCCGAGGATCCCCAGAAGGGGCTCCGCCTCCGGAGCGATTACCGTGACCGCCAGACCGCGCTTTCGCAGCGAGCTTGCCAGCTCCATGCTGATGAAACCCGCGCCGATGAGCGCAGCAGACTTTCCGGCTGAGGCGGCCTCTACGATGGCTCGCGCATCGGCGAAGCTTCGAAGCCGGAAGCAGGCTTCGCCATCAGCGCCGGTGACGGGAAGGGCCCGGGGTGTGCCGCCAGTAGCGAGAAGAGCCCTGTCGTAGGAAAGGGTCTGCCCGGTCGAGAGGCTTGCCGTCTTCTTCCGAGGATCGATCGCCGTGACCTTTGTCCCGGTGAGGATCTCGATCTTCTGGTTTGCGTAGAACTTCGCGCTTCGAAGCAGCATCCACTCGGGCTTCGCTTCTCCCGATATGAACTCCTTGGAGAGGTTCGGCCGGTCGTACGGCGTGTCGGTCTCCGCTGTGATCATGACAATTCGACCGGCAAAACCTTCCCTGCGCAGCGTCTCTGCCGCGGCATTTCCAGCAGCACCGCCCCCCACGATGAGGAACGTACGAGGGTCGTTTCCTTCGGGCTTCGGAAATCGCGGCTTTTCGACGGCCCCGAGAAACACATCACCGTTGTCGATGCGAACCGGGTAGACCGGCAGGTCATTCAGCGCCGGTGCAGCAAGCACTTTTCCCGTTCGCAGGTCGAACCGGGCGTCATGGCACCGGCACGTCAGGACATTCCCGACGAGCATCCCTTCGTTGATCTGGCATTCATAGTGGGGGCATTTGTTCCCGACCGCGTGAAGGGCCCCTTCCAGGCGGACGATGCACACGTCGTCCTCGCCCGCCTTCACTTTCGTGAGGGAGCCTTCATGCAGGTCGCCCTCTCGACACACCTTTTGCCAACCATCGCCGTTCATCGCCGCCTCCGTGAGTCAAAGATAGACCGCGTGACCCATGACCGGCAACGGCCCTGTTCGACGGGACAGGCAGAGGCTATTTTTTCAGCCTGGCGCGCAGCACCATCTTCGGGCCGGTCAGGGCCTTGGAAACGGGACAACCGACCTTCGTCTCCTCGGCAAACTTCTGGAACGTTGCATCGTCGATGCCGTCCACCGACGCCTCGGTGTCGATCTCAACTGTCGTGATGGTGAAGCCGTCTCCCTGTTTGTCGATGTGGACCGAGTCTTCGGTGCGAACTGAGTTCACTTTGTATCCCCTGCCTGCGAGACCACCGGCAAGCGCCATCGAGTAGCAGGCCGCATGCGCTGCGGCCAGAAGCTCCTCGGGATTGGTACCCCTGTCTGACTCAAAGCGGGATGCAGAGCTGTACGAGACCCCCTTCAGAGTACCTGACTCGGTGCCGAGAGTTCCGCTCCCCTTCGGCAGATCGCCCCGCCACATAGCATTACCCTTGCGAACCGGCATTCGTGCACTCCCTCCTTCGATTGATAAGATAGTTATTTCAGGAGGGCTCGCACACCCTGGCCGTTCATCCCCGCAGATCGGGACTGAGAACGCTTTTCAGCTTCTCCAGGAACTCGTCGTCTTTCAGCTCGTGCTTGTTGATGAATTGAACGGTCCCGATCTGAAGCTTCATGCCCTCGGAGAGCTCGGCCGGCTGCAGGAAGACCACCATGACGCTCTTGTTCTCGCTCGTCGCCAGGTTGATCTCGTTTCGCACGTTTCGCGATTCCATGGCCGCAGGGCTCATGAACACCACGAAAAGCTGGCAACCGGTGAGCGCTCTGCCGACCTCCTCGGGCCATTCGTTGCCCGGCTCGATTCCCTCGTCGTACCAGATCCGGTAGCGCGACTCAGCGAGCTTCCTGATGATGCCGAACACCTCGCGCATGTTCCTGTGGGAATAGCTGGCAAACAGGTAGGGCTTGGCGCCGCTGTAGGCCTCGATCGGCGGTTTGATCGGCGGCTTCAAGCGGGCAGCCAGTCCGCTCAAGGAGAACCGTCGACTGCTCCGCGCGCCAGCCGGCGCTCGGGGAAAGCTCGGAACGGAGGGTCTGGGGGCCGGCTTCTTCCGCCTTCGCGCAGGCGCTGCCTTGCGCCGTGCGGGAGCCTTTCGGCGAGCTGGAGCTCTTCGGCGGGTCGGCGCCTTTCGCCGCGCTGTCTTGCGTGCCTTGCGCCGGGCCGGCGCTTTTCGCCGCGCTGTCTTTCGTGCCTTGCGCCGGGCCGGAGCTTTCCGCCGCGCTGTCTTTCGTGCCTTGCGCCGTCGTGCGCTCCCTGACTTTCGACGTGCAGCGGGCCGTCGACGGGCGCCTGAGCGGCGTCTGGCTGCCGTCTTCTTTCTTTTCCTGGCGGGCGTCTTGCGACCCCTGGCCTTCCGGCGCTTCGGCCGGGCGGGGGTCTTGCGCCGTCGCGCGGGCCTCGCGGCCTTGCGGCGGGCTGTCTTCCGACGGGCAACTCCCGCGCGTCTGGAGGTTCGTCGCGCGGTTTTCCGCACTGCGCGTCCCTTTTTCCTTTTCCCAGCCATGTCTCTACCCTACTTCCGTCCTGCGCTTTATGTGGTAGATGGGGTAGCTTCCGAAGCTCTTCGGCAGCACGATAACCCCGACGTATCGGCAGTCCAGCGCGTTTCGAGGATCTCCCAGGAGAAGCGCGGCGAATGACTCGCTGGCGTAGACGTTCCCCGGGCTCGTGATTGGCTCGATGCGGGCGGCCTGGTTCACGTGAAAGCCGAAGACGTTCAGCCGGCCCATCAGCGGCTCCCTGATGCAGTACACGGGGCCGGCGTGCAGGCCGATGCGCACCGACAGGGTCCGCGGCAGATTCAGCCGCTTCCAGTCTGTCCGGCGCACCATGTCCCTCATCGAGATCGCGCACTCTGCCGCCTGGACAGGATCATCAAAGGCCAGGCAGATGGCGTCCCCCCAGGTGTTCTTGTACAGAGGCTCGGCCCGCCCGGCTCGCAGCGTCTCTGACACCGCGTCGAGGAAGCCAGTAACGTAGGCAGGGACCTGCTCTTCCGGCATCCTGCTGTATCCCACCATGTCGGCAAAAAGGATCGCCACGGTCTGCCGGCTTTTCCCGGCCCCTGTCTCCCGGCCGGCTTCACGCGAACGCGCGCCGCCCCGGCGTTTTTTCGCCGGCTTATGCAAGCGGGCAGTCACCGGGTCGATGACTATGCTGGGGAATCCGGTCTTCTCCCAGAGCTCGACGCACTCCGCGGTCCCTCCCGGCTTCCCATGCCGCTCTCCGTCCCACACGGCAATAAGGAGTGGCTCAGTTTCAAGGAAGCGGCTTCTGAGGATCGCCTTGCCCATGATGAGCCGGTTTGCATAGGAGAAGAGAAGGTCGTCGCCGCCGTATCGCCCGCGTGTCGCCTGCTCGACCGAGGTGCTCCTTGACAGGACCTCCCGCGCGCGTCGCATCCAGTCCTCTCCGGCAAAGCTCACGCTCGTCTCCAGGAACTCATCCCTGTCGAACGGGAGCACGACGTTGCTCTCTCCTCCACGAGCCAGGATGCTCTCGTGGAAAAGGATGTCAGCTCCGCAGGCCGCGGAAGCGTACCCGATGCGCGCGTCCAGCCTTTTCAGGAGCGCGGCGATTCTCTGTTTCACGGGTGTGGCCGATGACTGCGGGAAATGGCGCCTCTCCTGATCCGGGCGATCGATCATGTGTCCCGTAAATGCGATCACCGGCGGAACGCGAAGGGTTTCCAGGACTCCGGGCTCCACCTTGGTGTAGCGAGCGAGGAGAAGGAGCTGTCGGCGCGTGCTTGCGAGGCTGGAATAGCTTCGAGCGCTGCGCGCTCGGGCCAGGCGGTAGAACTTTGCGGCCCGCTCCTGCCGGCCCAGGACGAGGAAAGCCTCTGCAACCGTTGCAAGCACCCAGTACGTTCGCTGCCCGGGGTCTTTCAGGGTGTTCGCGCAGATACGCAGAACCTGCCGGGCGATCCTGTGCGAGAGGTCCCCGTCTCCCATGATCAGGCTGAGGCTGGCCGCGTTGATCCCGGAGAAGCTTCCTCGGCTGCGCTGAAACGCGCCCAGATACAGCTCACGGGATTTTGCCAGGTGAGGGTGATCACGCGCTCCGTCTCCCTCGATGAGCCACATCTCCTTGTAGACGCGGCCCAGTCTGCCGAGGGTCTCCTCGTCGTAATGGCCATCCTTCACGAGCTTTGCAAGCAGGTCCCTGGCCGTAAGAAGAAAGCCGCAGTTGATGAGGGAAAGGCAGTAGTCCTGCGTGAGGGTGAGGTGCCCCGGAAAGACCCGAAGGCCTTCCTTGAGGATGTCATGAGCGAACATCGCCTGCCCGATGCTGTTCGCCCGCTCCCCGAGGCGCAGGAAAAAGTAGGGATCCTTCGCCCACGGCGCCTCGTCACGGGATTCCCACAAGTGGTGGATGACGTGTCCGAGCCTGCTTCCACTGCGTCTCAGGTAGCGGTCGAAGCGGTCCCTGTTCTGTCCTTTCATGCCAGGCTTCGCAACACCATAGCGTGTTTTTCGGCAGCGGGCTACGCGAAGGTGATCGCGTTCTTCCCTTTCACCTTGGATGCATACATCAGGTCGTCGACCTCTTTGAGAAGCTCATCCACTCCCAGACCGGTGTCGAGGCTGGTCAGCGCACCAATGGACACCGTGACCGGCCATCCCCGCCGCCCCATCTCCAGGAGGAGGCTCTCGCGCATCTTCGTGATGACAGTGACCGCCGCCTGCTGATCGGCTTCGGGGAGGAGCAGGCCAAACTCATCTCCGCCAAGCCTTGCCACGACATCCGTGCTGCGCACCTGGCTCCTGATCACGGAGACGACTGTCTGCAGAAGGAGATCCCCTGCGGCGTGGCCGAAGGAGTCGTTGACCACCTTGAAATTGTCGAGGTCTACGTACGCCAGGGTGAAGGGCCGCTTGTACCTGCGTGAACGCTCGATCTCGCTTCGGAGTGTCTCGAGGAATGATCTCACGTTGGCGGCGCCCGTGAGGTGGTCGATGCGTGCGAGGGATTTTTCGTGATCCACAGAACGCCTCAGCGCCGCAAACAACAGCGCGATGCTGCAGAGCACCGCCGCGCGGGCAGCAGCGTGCCAGAATATGTAGAACAGGGTTGAGTACGTCTGTCCCGCGAGGCGATCCGCCGTCGTCCATACGACGGCGCTGAGAAGAGCTGCGGCCATGCCCCACCATTTGCCGCTTGTCCAGGAGATCAGGGAGACGGGAATAAGGTAGAAGAAGGAGAGAGAAAGCTCGTAACCGGTCACGAAGTCCAGAGCGCCGATGACAACGATGAGAGATACTCCCACGGCGAGCGCAGAGGATGTGTGCCATTCTGTGAGGTCCCTGATGAGTTTCATCCCTTATGTTCATTGTCGGCAGAAACGCGATGACGTCCAACCAGTCGCTGAGAGCGTGTTCGGAGACTCGCAACGGTGTATAATCATTGAAGAAATGCGAACCCGGCTGTTTCGCGGCGTTGGGGTGCTTTGCATCCCGGTTATTGTCTGCTCCTGCCAGCTTTTCGGGAGCAGCACTCAAGTGCGCTTCCAGAGCTCGGCAACATTCACCCTGGCCAGCATCCAGTTCGGCTCTGTCCTCGACTCCGCTCCCCTGGCCCCCGGGTCCACAACCAGCTACTTCCCGATAGCTCCCGGCCAGAACGTATTGACGGCGCAGGACCAGACCGGCGCCGGCTCGAACGCAATCTTGTTGACCGTGGTCGCGGGACACAGCTATACGGTAGGCTTCACGGGAGGCACAATCGCGACCATGCTCGTCACTTTCGCCGCGGACAACTAGGCTTGTTTTCTCGGCGCATTCGGCGTACTCTGAGTGGGCGTTGCAGGAGAGACCTCTCACCGGAGGGGAAGGGGCACCGAAGGGGCAAATTCCAGCACCTCCGCGCGGCGAAGCAGTGCGGAGGTGCGGAACGAATCTCTCAGGTACAAGGGACTGCAATACGGCGAATCCTGGAGAGCTCCGCGGGCGGTCCGCGGACACCGAAGGGGAAAGTTCCCCCGGCGTGCGGGGGGAAAATCTCTCAGGTCACAAGACAGGAGGAAGGCAGGCCAACCGGCATGCCTTCCTCCCTTTTTTTGCTGGCTTGGGAAAGGAGAACCCGGTGGCAGAGCTGTCGAAAAGGATCGGGCTGCTGGACACGGAGAACGCATTCAAGATCGGTCCGAAGATCCGGGCGATCGAGGATTCGGGGAAGAAGGTCATCACATGCAACCTCGGAGAGCCGGACTTCCCCGTGCCGGGTTTCATCAAGGACGAGGTGAAGAGGCAGATCGACCTGGACAATACGCACTACTGCGATCCCCAGGGGATCCTGTCGCTTCGCCACGCGGTTGCGCGGCATTTCCAGCAGACGCGAGGAGTCGATGCCGACCCGAGGAGAGTCGTCGTATTCCCGGGAGGAAAACCGCCGATCGGCCTGAGCCAGGAGGCGTACTGCGATCCCGGGGACGAGGTCATCTACCCAAGCCCTGGATATCCCATCTACGAATCCTTCACGCGCTACGTCGGCGCTCGGCCGGTGCCAGTTCACCTGAAGGAGGAGTCGGGATTCACCCTGTCGGGATCCGATGTCGCCTCCGCAATCACCCGGCGCACCCGCATGATATTCCTCAACTTTCCGTCCAATCCCACGGGCGGTGTCGCCTCGCGCGAACAGCTCGAGGATATTGCCGCAGTGATCCGTGAGAAAAGCTCTCCTGACGTGAGGGTCTACTCCGATGAAGTCTACGAGGACATTCTCTTCGACGGCGCCCGGCACCAGAGCATCATCTCTTCGCCGGGCATGGAGAAGCTGACCATTCTGGTCAGCGGCGCATCGAAAAGCTTCTCATGGACGGGCGGTCGGATCGGCTGGGCCCTTTTTCCGACGATCGAGGAAGCAGAGGTCTTCAAGAACCTCAATATCAACTACTTCTCCTGCGTTTCCCCCTACAATCAGGAAGGAGCGCGGCTGGGCCTGGAGTCGCCGCTCGCGGGTCCGGCGATCCGCACGATGGTGGAGGCATTCCAGGAACGCCGGGACCTCATTGTCCAGGGTCTTTCCTCGATCCCAGGCATCCGCTGCCAGAAGCCCGGAGGAGCGTTCTACGTATTTCCCAACGTGCGCGGGGTGTGCGAGCATCTCGGGATCCTGGATGCCTGCCGCAGCCTGCCCGTGGATGTGCGGAAGATGACGACACCCTCGACGCTGCTGCAGATGTTCCTCCTCTTCGAATACCAGGTCGCCACGATGGACAGGAAGTCCTTCGGGAGGATCGGAACAGAAGACATGCACTTCCTTCGAATCTCCATCGCCACGGACATGGAGTCGCTGAAACAGGCGGTGGCGCGGATCGGCGAAGCAGCGCAGGACGTGAAGGGATTCAAACGGTTCATCGAAAAAGGCGAAAACCTGTTCTAGACAGGGATGTCGGAGGGGCGCCGAGCACATGGACGTGCGGCAGGTGCCCCATGGAGGGGAGGCCGTGGCAATCGCGTTCGCTCCGCGCAGGGGTGTCTCGTTCGACATCGGGGAGGAAATGAAGGGAAGCGGGGATCCGCTCTCTGCTTCCGAGCTTGCAATCTTCGAGAGGCTGGATCTCATCTACCGTTCGCTGTGCGCAATGCTCTACAACTACGTACCCACCTCGGGTCATCCCGGGGGGTCAATCTCCTCGGGGCGGTTTGCCGCCTGCCTGATGTTCGACGCCATGGACTACGATGCATCTGATCCTGACAGGGAGGACGCGGACCTCCTGTGCTACGCGGCTGGTCACAAGGCGCTCGGGCTGTATTCCCTCTGGGCGCTGAGGAACGAGATCCTACGTCTCGGCGCTCCGGGGCTCCTTCCCTCCGACGAAAAGAGGCAGCTTCGCATGGAGGACCTTCTGGGCTTCCGCAGGAGCCCAGTGGGGATGACCCCGCTCTTGAAGAAGCTCCGCGCCAAAGCTCTCGACGGGCACCCGACCCCCGCGACGCCTTTCGTGCGGCTTGCCACGGGCGCGTCGGGAGTAGGGCTTGCAGCCTCCATCGGTCTTGCTCTTGGCGCACTGGATCGCTACGGCCGCAACGCTCCGCGCGTGCATATCATCGAAGGTGAGGGCGGGATGACGCCTGGCAGGGTTTCCGAGGCGATGGCGGCTGCCGGGACTTCGTCCCTCTCGAATGTCTTCCTCCACGTGGACTGGAACCAGGCATCCATCGATTCGAACCGGGTCTGCCGTGACGGCGAGAAGCCGGGGGAGTACGTCCAGTGGAACCCCATGGAGCTTGCTTGGCTGCACGACTGGAACGTCATCCAGGTTCCCGACGGCATGGACTTCCAGCAGATCGTCGCAGCGCAGCGCCGGGCCAGGTCCATCGAGAACAGCCAGCCGACTGCAATCGTGTATCGAACGGTGAAGGGCTGGCGATATGGAATCGAGGGAAGAGCTTCTCACGGGGCAGGGCACAAGCTCTGCGCTGATGGCTACTTCGACGCCCTGCAGCCATTCCTCCAGGAGAGTGGCGGAAAGCTCCCGCGCTGCGAGGCGGCAAACCAGAGATGCAAGGGAGGAAAGGACGCCGGCATCATGGATGAGTGCTTCTGGGAGGCACTGTCGTTGATCCGTTCGGAGATCCAGAAGACGCAGCGCCTGGTGCAGATGCTCGCGACGCGGCTCATCTCGGCGCGCGAACGGCTGAACGCGAGCGGACGCACGGCGCGGAGCAACGCCCCGGATATGGGCGCGGTGGCGGCAGTTGCTTCGAAGGAGGGCAAATCTATCCCCGCGGAGCTTGTCGTGAAACCCGGGACAATGACGACACTTCGCGCGGAGCTGGGCAGAGCGCTCAACTACTACAACAAGGCCAGCCGGGGCGCCCTGCTCACGGCATCCGCGGATCTTTTGGGCTCGACGAACAGCAACACTATTGGCGCCGGGTTTCCCGAAGGGTATTTCAACAGCTTTGCAAACCCGGCTGCCCGACTCTTGTCCCTGGGAGGCATCTGCGAGGACGCCATGGTCGCCACGTTGAGCGGGATCTCGACGTTCGGACACAACATCGGGGTCGGCTCCTCCTACGGAGCCTTTCTGGCACCGCTCGGCCACGTGGCCGCGCGCCTGCACGCCATCGGGAACCAGGCGAGACAATCGGTCACCGGAGATGCGTACCGTCCGTTGATCGTCATCTGCGCCCACGCGGGATTGAAAACAGGTGAGGATGGGCCGACCCACGCGGACCCGCAGCCTCTGCAATTGCTTCAGGGCAACTTCCCCCGGGGGACCCTGATCACCCTGACCCCGTGGGACCCTCAGGAGATCTGGTTCCTGCTCGCGGCGGCGTTTCAGAAGCGCCCCGCGGTCATCGCTCCGTTCGTGACGAGGCCGAACGAGACGATCGTCGACAGGAAGGCGCTTGGCCTTGCTCCCCCGAGCAGCGCCGCATCCGGAGTATACAGGCTGAAGGCAGCCAGGGGCAGGAAACCCGATGGGACAATCGTCCTCCAGGGGAGCGAGGTGGCGTACGCCTTCGCGCAGGAAGCCCTTCCCCTTGTCGAAAAGGAAGGGCTCGACCTGGATGTTTTCTACGTTGCGAGCGCCGAGCTCTTCGATCTTTTGTCCCCGGCCCAACGGGAGAAGATCTACCCGAGCAGGGCGGCTTCGACAGCGTTGGGGATCACCGGGTTCACCCTTCCCACGATGTACCGATGGATCACGAGCGAGCGGGGACGGGCCGCGACGCTGCATCCCTTTCAGAAGGGCCACTACCTGGGCAGCGGGCAGGCGGACAAGGTCATGAAAGAGGCCGGCCTGGACGGTCGGAGTCAGTTCAAGGCGATCAGGAAGTTCGTGAAGGACCGCTGACCCTCGCGGCCGGTCTTAGGCGCTCTCGAAGAGCTTCCCGAACCTGTTCGCAACGGCCAGGGCAGGATCCAGCGGAACCTCCACCCCTCGTGTCCCTTCCGGGATTCCGACCGCGTGGATCTTCCGCGGCCGCTTGCCCGTGAACCGGGGCAGGTATTTCTCCTCACCCTCGAACATCT
Organism: Spirochaetia bacterium; assembly: GCA_035542615.1. Taxonomy (GTDB): domain Bacteria; phylum Spirochaetota; class Spirochaetia; order SZUA-6; family Fen-1364; genus Fen-1364. The sequence goes on from DATKLB010000196.1 coordinate 16,138, forward strand.
CGATGACCATGTCGCGGATCTCGCGCAGCGTCAGCACGGACGAAG
>DATKLB010000197.1:0-4415 GCA_035542615.1 Spirochaetia bacterium
TCGCGACGATGCGGGCCTGGTAGTGCTGCATTCCCTTGCCGGAGTCGAGGCTGAACTCCTGGACAACCGGGAGGCCGGTGCCCAGCGCCTGGGTGACTGCATCGGTGAGCGACGAGAACACCGTCTCGGGGACGAACGGGAACCGGGTTTGAATCTCGCTGAGCAGGCCGGGCCTCAACCCGCTCGATGCTCGGATGAAGTCGGAATGCGGCGGGAGCCGCGCATCCAGGATTTCCCCGCCGCGCGCGACACGGAGGATGAGGTCGGGGATGGCATCGAGAAACGCCTTGTTGCGCCGCTCGCTTTCCCGCAGGCGCTCGTGGGATCCTTCCAGCGCCTCCAGCATCCCGTTGATCGCCGCCCCGAGGTATGCGATCTGGTCGCGACCTTTCACGGAAACGCGCTTGCCAGGCTCGCCGCCGGTCCCGATGGCAAGCACGCTTCCGCTGAGGCGCTGGAGGCGGGAAAGAATTGTTCTCTGGACAACGAGGAGCACGACGGCACCGAACACCACCCCGATGACGACAAGCCACAGGATGAAATAGCGCAGGGTCTTCACTCCCTCGACGTGGATGTCGCGCGGCAGCTCCACCGTCAGGAGCAACGCGGGAGAGCCGAAGATGTCCCGCAGCACGCCGCTCCCCGTCACGACGTCCTCGCGGCTGGCATCAACGGAAGCCAGTACGCCCGCCGGCTGCGTCCGGACTTCCGGGAGGCTATGGCTGCTCAGGGAAGCGACAGAGATGGAAAGCCTGAGGCTTCGCGATAGTCGTTTTACCTCCTCCGCGTCGAGGAATCGGCCCATCAGGAGAGTGCCGAGGATCCGCCCCTGCTGCGAACCCCGAATCGGCCGGATGGCAACCATCAAGGGTCCCTCCGGAAGCGGTATGATCCCCTCCGCGGTACCCGCAGGGACAGCGTGCGCGGCGAGCCAGTCCCTCAGGCCCCGCGGAACGACATGCCGCACCTTCTCTGCGGAGTCGATAGTCGTGCCAAAGACGATGCGGCCCGCTGTGTCCCTGGAGAGCACGACATCCAGGCGCAGGTCGATGAGCTTTGTTCCCGTGAGACTGGGGAACCGCCGGCCACCGTCCCTGGTCGCCCAGTCGCCTGTCGTGGTCCCGAGATCCACGATCTCGTCAAAGATCGCGTTTTCCACCCGGACGAGATTGACTTCCAGGAAGCTTCTCTCCAGCTTCGAGAATCCCTCGAGGAACACCGTCCGGGTGGCAAGCGTAATGATAAGAAGCATCGCGACCAGCGTGATGCCGATGAACAGAAGAATACGCCGCAGCATGGAGCAGAGTGAGCCTATACCGGGGCTGCGCCGCGGTCAATCAAAACCCGGCTATTTCGAGAGAAGCACGACCATGGAGCGCGGTGCGAGAGCAAGAACGTCTCGCGAAACACGCTCCTCAGCGCCCGGGGCTGCGGTATCCTGCCCGCAAGGACGCGCGGTGTCTATCGCGCGATACCATCCCTCTTTGCCCGGCGGAATCGGCGCGAGGGTGAACGAGACTTCTTTGCGCGACGCGTTGCACATGATGAAGATGTCGTTGTCATCCCTGTCGGCCTCGGTCTCGGCCTTGTTGCCGTCGATGAGAAAGGCGAGGGTAGAGCGATCCGACGCCCAGTCTGCCGGCTCCCCGGCTTCGGTCAGCCACGTGATGTCGGGCATTGCTTCCCGGCGCGAGTTCTTCCCGCTGTAGAACTCGGGCCGCAGAAACGCGGGGTGGCGCTTCCTGAACGCGATCATCGCCCGGCAGAAGGCATGGATGTCGGCATGCCTTTTCGATAACCGCCAGTCGTACCAGGAGATCTCGTTGTTCTGGCACCAGGGATTGTTGTTGCCTCGCTGCGTGCGGCGCATCTCGTCTCCACCCAGGAGCATCGGCGTTCCCAGCGACAACAGCAGCGTGGCCAGGAAGTTCTTGACCTGGCGGTTCCTGATTGTCTCTATGGCCGGGTCATCCGTCGGTCCCTCGAACCCGCAATTGTCGCTGAAGTTCCAATTCCACCCGTCGCGGTTGTCTTCGCCGTTTTCCTCGTCGTGCTTCGTCGCGTAGCTCACGAGGTCGTTCAGAGTGAATCCGTCATGGGAGGTCACGAAGTTGATGCTGTGAAAGGGCTTTCTGCCATCGCGCAGATACAGGTCGGAGCTGCCGGCAAACCGCGTTGCAAACGAAGAGGTTGAGCCCGGGTCACCCCGCCAGAACCGCCGAACGTCGTCTCGAAACCTGTCGTTCCATTCCGCCCACCGGCCGCCCGGGAAGGAGCCGACCTGGTAGGCTCCGGCCGCGTCCCACGCCTCCGCGATGATCTGGGTGTCCCTCAGGACCGGCTCCTCGGCAATCCTCTCCAATATCGGAGGGTTTGCCATGATCCTCCCCTCCTCGTCGCGGCCGAGCACGGAGCCCAGGTCGAAGCGAAAGCCGTCCACGTGCATCTCCACGACCCAGTAGCGCAGGCAGTCAATGATGAAGGAACGCATGATGGGATGGTTGCAGTTCAGCGTGTTGCCGGTGCCGCTGTAGTTGCGGTAGTACCGGGGATTGGATTGGTCCAGGATGTAATAGATCGAGTTGTCCCATCCGCGGAAGCACAGGGTCGGCCCGGTCTGGTCTCCTTCCGCCGTGTGGTTGAACACGATGTCCAGGACGACCCCGATTCCGGCCGCGTGAAGCTGCCGCACCATTTCCTTGAACTCAGTGACCTGCTGCCCCAGCGCGCCGGAGCTCGAGTAGCGTCCCTTCGGGGCAAAGAATGAGATCGTGTCGTAGCCCCAGTAATTCTGCAGGCGCTCTCCCGTTCGCGGATTCGCGTGGGGATTATCCAGCTCGTCGAACTCCTGCACGGGGAGCAGCTCCACGGCCGTGATGCCAAGATCTTTGAAATAGGGGATTTTCTCAGTCACGCCGCGAAAGCTCCCCGGGTGGGCGGCGCCCGAGCTTTGGTGCATGGTGAGGCCGCGAACGTGCGTTTCGTAGATCACGCTGAAACGAAGCGGCCGATTGAGGGGACGGTCGCCACCCCAGTCGAACTCATCGCTGATCACGATGCCCTTGGGCATGCCGGCCACGTCGGACGTGGTCGAAAACGAAAGATCCTTGAGGGGCGATGAAGGATCGAAGCCGCGGGCGTCCGCCAGCCGCCAGGTGAAGTTCCCTGTCACCGCCTTCACGTAGGGGTCCAGGAGGAGCTTGTTGCGGTTGAATCGATGACCTTTCTCGGGCTCATAGGGCCCATCGACGCGGTAAAGATAAAGACCACCGGGACCGACGCCGCCGACGTGCACGTGCCAGATATCCCCTGTCTTGTTCAGCCGGGGATCGAGGGCAATCTCGTGCGTCGGCTGGGCCTGCTGGGGATCGCTGAAGAGGAGAAGGGAAACCGCAGTCGCGTGCCTGCTGAACACGGCGAACTGGGTGCCCTGGGCCGTTGGCGTTGCGCCGAGCGGCATCGGCTTGCCGGGTGAGATGATTGGCTGTCGCTGCTGGATGGGCGCCTCCTGCGAAGGAGGATGGCGAATGGGCGGGCAAGCGTCAATGGTTCTCCTTGACCGCCTGCCGGGATTCCGCAAGAATGCCACCATGGACATCACCTCCCTGGGCAGCGAGATCGAGCGTTCCCTCGGTGAGATTCCGCTTCTGGACGTTCATACGCACCTGGACGCCACTCACCTTGCGGCGCGAGGGCTCCATGACATCCTCCTGTACCACATGGTAGTGAGCGACCTGGTGAGCGCCGGCTGTCCAGATCGGATGCGGCTGCCCGAGAGCCCAACGGAAGAGGAGGCGCGCGCCCGCATCGAGCGTGCGCTTCCGTTCCTCCCCGCAATCGCCAACACGAGCTGCGCCTGGGGGGTGCGCATCATCCTCCGCGATCTGTACGGTTGGCGCCAGCCTGTCACTGCTGCAAACTGGCGGAAGCTCGACGGCCTGATCCGCGAACGCGCGCGAGACGCGGGGCGGCCGCGGGAGATCCTGCGCCAGGCCGGCATCGTGCGCAGCTGTACGGAGCTCTGGCGGCGTCACGACGGCCGGGCGGATGACCTCTTCCAGTACTCCCTGGAATGGGGGTTCTTTGCCCGGTCCCAGTGGGGAGAATACGACACCGCCGTGTACGAGCTGGAGAAGGCGTGGTCGGAAGGAGCGCCGGGAGCACCGCTTCCTGTTACCCAGGAGGGCGGTCGCCCCCCTGTGTCGCGACGGGTTCGCTCCGTAGCGGACGTAAAAGACGCGCTTGATGCGTACGTCGCGGCGATTCCGGCCAGCGTGGTGAGCACGGCTCAGCACATCTCAACGGACATCGACTTTGTCGATGCGGGCGAACGCGATATGTCGAGTGCCCTGCGCAGGAGGGCAAGGGCGGGGCCCCCGGAGCGGGACATCTATGCCTCTTTCATCATGGAGGAG
>DATKLB010000198.1:0-15562 GCA_035542615.1 Spirochaetia bacterium
GATGTTCGTGACGTTCTGGTAGCGGGTGTTTTTGTATTTGCCCATGGTCTCCTCATCGTTCAACAGCAGAATCAAAAACACCAACGCGGCCGGCAGGAGAGTTGTGGCGAACACCTGAACAAAAAGCGTGATAAGGACGAGAGGAGCTTTCGGAATGAGCACCACGGCTCCAGCCAGAACGAGCGTGAAGAAATAGTAGGCGTAAAACCAGGGGGCTTCCCTGATCTTGTTGTTCAGCGAGTGCGCCCAGCCGAAGACCTCTCCGAACGCCCAGGAGCTGGCGAGGGAAATACAGATTGCCCCCAGGAACCCCGCATCGAACAGACCGATGGCCAGGAAAGTCCCGATCCACCGGTTGATTCCCATGAGAGCCACCGATGCCTGGGCCGCGTCCTCGACAGTCGTGCCATGAAGCACCGAGCCGGTGGTGATGATGATGAAGACGGCGACGAGCACGGTGGCGAAAGCACCAACTGCCGTGTCGAGCCTTCCCCAGGGAATGTCCCGCTCCTTGAGGCTCTTGTCCACGACCGAGCTCTGCTGGAAGAAGATCATCCACGGCGCGATGGTCGTCCCGATGTTCGCCATGAGGAAAAAGAACATGTCGTTGTTGAAGCCCCCGGGGAAATTGGGGATGACGCCGGAATGAATGATGTCCGAGACCGACGGCCGTACCAGGATGGCGCCCGGGATATAGACAAGGTTCAGCAGGCAGAACAGGAAAGCGATTTTTTCCCAGGTCCAGTAGCGTCCCTGCAGGACCATCAGGAGCATGATGATGGACACCACGATGACTGTCAGGATGGGCGGGACATGGAAGATGCTCAGCGCGGCGGTCATCCCGATGAACTCGGTGATCAACGTGAGCCAGTCCGTAAGGATCAGGTCCGTCAGGGAAAACCATCCCCAGAACGGGCCGAAGGCGTCGAAAATCGCCTCTGCGTGGCCGCGCTTCGTTACCGCTCCGAGCCGCACCGTCATTTCCTGGATGACGTATGCAACGGGACCCAGGATGACGAGGAACCACAGGAGGCCGTAGCCATACCGTGCCCCCGTTGCCGCATACGTGGTGATGCCGCCGGCATCGTTGTCCGCGATCATGACGATCACACCAGGACCGGTCACCGTCAGAAAGATCGCGAACCATTTCCATCCTCGGCGGAGTGTGTAATAGAGGCGGGAGATGCGACTGATGCCGTTCTTCATCCGCGCGGGAGCCGTTGCTGTCGACTGCATGTGCCACCCCCCTGGTCCAGCTTTGGCACTGCGCGTCGTAGGGACCGCTCCTTACGGGAGCGGGTCCCAGCCACTTTGAGCGGGGCCTTAATCCGACCCTGCCTGGTCTACCCCTTGGCGTCTTTCGACGTTTCGGTGCAGCGGCCTGTATCTCACGCAGACGCCTCGCCTAACGAGGTCTGTTGCTTTCTGAGAATGAAGTAGTCCATTTCTTCGTCAGCGTCAACCTGTCAGCCGCTAGAAACACGCTCATTTGACTTCTGACCTCGCATCACGCCCATTCCGCGGCGGGAGAGCTTCCAGTCCACCGCCTGCGCAACGCCTCGTGCAGTGACGCGGTCCTCGACGAACCTTGATTCACGCCTCGCTCAACAGCTCCTCGATGCGATTGAACACCGTGTGGTCCAGGTCGTCCTGAACAGTGACAGACTTCACGTCATAGAGCTTCCCGAGCTGCTTGACGATCTGCTCAAGGCGTTCGTCGTTCCTGACAAGAAGGTACATGGCGCTGTCAGCGCCGCCGCCCACCGGGGCGCACAGGATCCCCTCGAGGTTGAAGCCCCGGCGCGAGAAAAGCCCCGTGATGTGTGACATGGCTCCGGGATGATTGCGGACCATGAGCCTAACGATGGTATTCGGCAGACCGCCCGCGTTTTGCTCGTTCATGACTTCCTCCAGATGGCTTCGACGTTGCTCTTCCCCGGCGGGACCATGGGATACACGTTCTCGGTTTCCGGCACTTCTATGTCCAGCAGGGCCGGACCCTTGGTGGAAAGAACCCGGGCGAGCACTTCTTCATCGTGGGGAATGCCGACGGTGTGGCCGGGAATCCCGAAGCCTCTCGCGATGGCCGCGAAGTCGGGCCGGGCGTCGAAACGGGATGCAACGATCCGCCCTCCGTAGAACAGCTCCTGCTGCTGGCGAACCAGGCCGAGGTGCCCGTTATTGAAGACGCAGATCTTGATGTCGAGGTCGTTCTCCGCGATCGTCGCGAGCTCCTGGATGTTGATCAAAAGCGATCCATCACCAGTGAGCACGAGAGTCGGCACATCTGGATTCGCAAGGGCGGCACCCATGGCGGCAGGGACGGAGAAACCCATGGTCCCCAGTCCGCCCGAGGTCAGAAAACTGCGCGTTCTGCGCACCGGCCACCACTGAGCGGCCCACATCTGGTGCTGTCCGACATCGACGGTCACGATGGAGTTCCGCGGCGCCAACTGCGCCAGCCTTTTCACCAGCGCCCCCGGATGCGAGTCGTCGCCGGGGGGCTCAAAGGGGTGCTCCCGTCTCATGGCGTCGATTTCCGCCCTCCACTGCTCGCGGACTGAGCGCGCAATGAGCCGGTTCAGGCGCCGAAGCCCGCGTTTCACGTCGCAGGCCGCCGAGATATCGGGCCGCCGTATCTTGCCGATTTCAGCTTCGTCGATATCCACGTGGATGACCCGGGCGCCAGGGGCAAAGCCGGCGATGGAGCCGGTTGCCCTGTCGTCGAATCTCACACCAAGAGCCATCAGAAGGTCCGCGCGATCAACGGCGAGGTTCGTGGCCCGGCTCCCGTGCATACCCAGCATGCCGAGAGACAACGGGTCCTCGGGGTCCATGATACCCAGTCCCATCAGCGTGCAGACCACCGGTATGCCGCAGGCAGCGGAAAGGGCGCGCACTTCCTCCTCGGCACCGGACGCGATCACTCCGCCGCCGACGTAGAGCACGGGCCTCTGCGCGGAGGCAAGGAGTCGGGCCATCGATGCAAGGACTGCTCCATCCGGCTCGGCCGCGGGATCCGCCGCGCCGGGCCCGGGCAGCGAGTCCACCTCAAGGCGGGCCTGCTGAACGTCCTTGGGCACGTCGATCAGGACGGGGCCCTGCCGGCCTGACAGGGCAATCCGAAACGCCTCGGGCACGATTTCAAGCAGCTCGAATGCTGTACGCACGAGGAAGTTGTGCTTGGTCGCGGGAATGCTCATGCCGTACGTATCCACTTCCTGGAAGGCGTCCGTCCCGATCAGGCCTGACGGCACCTGGCCGGTGACGGCAACGATGGGAATCGAGTCGAGCTTGGCGTCCGCGACCGCGGTGAGAAGGTTGACAGCGCCGGGACCCGACGTGGCAAAGCAGGCCGCGGCCCTGCCCGTGGATCGCGCGATGCCCTGGGCAAGAAAGCCGCCAGCCTGCTCGTGGCGGACAAGGACATGGCGAAGGTCGCTCTGACCGAGAGCATCATAGAGGGGAAGATTTGCGCCCCCCGGGATTCCCGCAACGACCCCGATCCCCTGCCTTTTCAGGAGCTCGATCAGGAGAGACGCGCCGGTATACTGCATGGCTCCTCCTTCGCGCACAAAGAAAAAGCCCCTCCCGGTGTCACCGGAAGGGGCTTGCTTCAGTCGGACTGACAAGCCTACGGTGCACACAGGGGCGCGCCTCGAGGGAGAAGTACTACAAGGACGAGGTCGAGCCGTGTCTGTCCGTGGCCTGTACTTATCATAACCACCTGACACTACCCTCTCGACGATGAGTGGTCAAGGGCCCTCTCACGACAGCTTCAGGATTGACGCCCCGTCGGCGCGACGATCGAATCTCTCAGGGCGAGAACGCTGGAGTGGATTTTCTCTGAGAGAAGGGGGTGAGCCACGATCTGTTCGTACGTAATTGTCATATTGGGCAACGGGATGACGCGGGAGGCCTCCTCGACGATGTTGCCCGCCATGGTCCTGATGATTTCCTTCAGTGAATTGTATGCGATCGATGCCCTCGGAGAAGTGTTCAGCAGCGCGACGGGTTTCCCGTAGAAGGCCAGCGTGCAGCTGACCAGCCAGTCCAGCGCATTCTTGAGCACACCCGAAACCCCGTGCGCATACTCGGGACTGGCAATCAGGACGCCGTCAGCTTCGTCGACGGCTTCTCGGAAAGCGAGCACGCTGGTCGGAGCAGCACCATCGGCATCGAGGTCAGGATCGAACGCCGGAATGTGCGCGATGTCACCGTAGAGAGTGATCTCGACGCCGGGCGGAGCAAGAGCGGCGGCTACGCGGAGCACCGCGGTGTTGACAGAGGATTTTCTCAGGCTCCCCGAGATGGCGAGCACTTTCACTGTGCCTCCTCTGCGGGTCGAGCCTGCCTGGGTGATCCCGTCTGCCATGTGTATGGAAAAGTACCACCATTCAGGTCCGCGGAGAAGCGAGAATGCTTTTCACCGTCTGGAGGAGGTCGGTGGCCGCAAAAGGCTTCTGCAGAAGCTGCGCCCTTTCCTGCAGGATGCCGTGGTGCATGATGTCATCTTCCGAGTACCCCGAGATATAAAGGACCCGAGTCCCACCGAAGCGCTCGGTCGCGACGCGTGCCACTTCCACGCCGCTCAAGCCCGGCATCACGACGTCGGTGATCAGGAGATCGACAGGCGATCGTGCCGAAGACAGGCGCGCAAGTGCCTCCGCACCGTCGCGCGCGGAGGAGACGGTGTATCCGGCAGATTGAAGGATGGAAACAGCGATCGAACGCACCGCCTCGTCGTCATCGACAAAGAGAATCGACGCTTTGCTGACTGCCCCAGTCTGGGAAGCGGGATCCAGAGAGTCGGATCTGGCCAGGTCTCCCTCGAATCGGGGAAGATAGACCTTGAAAGTCGTCCCTTTCCCGAGCTCGCTGGAGCAGGAGATGTGCCCTCCGCTCTGCTTCACGATCCCATAGACGGTTGCGAGCCCGAGACCTGTCCCCTTGCCGATTTCCTTTGTCGTGAAGAAAGGCTCATAGATGCGCCCCATGGTCGCTTCGTCCATGCCATGGCCGGTGTCGCTCACCGCGAGCACCACGTAGTCTCCCGGAAAGACGTCCGCGTGCCATCGCGCATAGTCTCTTTCCACGCCGGTATTGGACGTCGCGATGGTCAGCACGCCGCCGCCGGGCATCGCGTCGCGGGAATTGACCGCGAGGTTCATGATGACCTGCTCGATCTGACCGGAGTCGACCCTCACGTTCCACAGTCCTGCATCGGGATGCACATGAACGTCGATGTCTTCACCAAGCAGGCGGCGGAGCATGTCCATCATTCCCGCCACCAGCTCGTTGAGGTTGACGACGTTGGGGCGCAGCATTCGCCGCCTGCTGAAGGTGAGCAGCTGTGAGGTCAGGTTGGCCGCGCGCTGGGCGGATTGCCGGATCTGCTGGAACGACGGGCGCAGAGGATCGCCCTCGCGAACGTGCTCGAGCCCGATCTCGCAGTAACCGAAGATTGCCGTCAGGATGTTGTTGAAATCATGGGCAATGCCGCCGGCCAGCCTCCCGACGGCTTCCATTTTCGACGCCTGCTGAAGCTGCTCCTGGAGCTTCGATCGTTCCTCTTCCGCGAGCTCGCGCTGCTCCTCGCTTTCCTTGAGGGACTCCTGAGCCTTCTGTCGGTCGGTGATATCCTGGACCGTGCCGAAGGTCCCGATGAAGCTTCCCGTGCCATCGAACTCCGGCACGGCGGAGAGCTGGATCCGACGCTGAGCTCCGTCAGCAGTCTGGATTGCGATCTCGTAGGTGCTTCTCACCCCGGCGCGGCGCAAGGCTGTCTGTGCCTTCACCTTCGCAAGCTCGGCATCCGAGAGGAACTCTTCGAGATTCCTTCCAACGAGGGTTCCTGGCGCAACACCGAAAATCCGCTCCGCGGCCGGATTTGCAAACGTGAAGCGCTCCGAGCTGTCCGAGCTGGCAATCCCGGCCCCCAGGTTGTTCACCAGTGATCGGTATCGCTGCTCGCTCGCCTCCAGGGCCCGGAGAGTCGCCCGCTCCGCCGACTGATCGCGGAAGACCAGGACAACGCCGCGCAGCCTGCCCTGCTCGTCGCGGATGGGGGCGCCGCTGTCCGCCACGGGTTTTTCGCTCCCGTCCCGGGCGACCAGGATCGTATGGTTGGCCAGCCCCGTGACGGCGCCTGGCCGTAGAACGCGCTGAACCGGGCTCTCGATCTCTCCCCTGGTTTCCTCGTTGATGATGTGGAAGACATCCCCGAGAGGTTTCCCCAGGGCCTCGGCCTCTGTCCATCCCGTCAGGTGCTCGGCAACGGGGTTCATGTGCCAGACAAGGCCCGCGGCATCGGTTCCGATGACCGCGTCCCCGATGCTGTACAAGGTGGTCCGGAACTCCCCGTACAGCTCCCTGTCCCTGCGTTCCAACTGGAGCAGGCTCAGGTACAGCCGGGCCTGCCGGTGGCGCCAGGCAAATGCGGTGCCAGCCCCGGCAAGGAGGATGAGAAGGATGGCGATCAGGAAGCTGAGCCCGGCCCTGTAGCGTGCCTCCGTGTAGACCTCGCGCGCATCGATCTTCGTCACCAGGAACCACGGCGTGCCGGCAACAGGACGAAGGTCTGCGAGCACGTCGACCCCTCGGTAGTCCTTTCCCTCGAACAGACCCCTCCGGCCCCGGACCGCCTGCACGGCGGGGGAATCATCGCGCGAGAGGGGGAACCTCAGGGACAGGGCAGTGCCTTTCCTGTGACGCAGTTCGTTCAGGAAAAGAGCATCCCCACCGTCAGCGCGGACAAGAAGCGTTTCGGCGCTCGGGCTCGGGGAGGGCCATGACTGGATCATCGGGAAGAGGTCCCGCCTGGCATCCGTGCGCAGGTCCATGAGCGCCAGGATGCGACCGGATTCAGAGACGACGGGAGAGACCGCATCCACCAGGAACGTTCCGTGCGGGCCCGCGTAGAGGTCGCTGAGTGTCCCAGTCCGGCTGGCAAGGGCCTGTTGGAGCGCGCGTGTGACCTCCTCGGCAACAGGTCCCGCCTCCCTCGACGCCGACAACACTGCGTGACCCTGCTGATCGAGAAGGAGAACATCCGTGTACAAATCATCGCCTCGATCGGGAGCAAGAGCGGCGGTGAGATCGGTTTTGATCTCAGCGGCAGCAGCGCCGCCGGCGCCGAGCCACGCGTCGACGGCCTTTGCCAGGAAGGGGTTTTCGGCGGCCGTGGCGACATCAGAAAGGCGCTCGCCGCGCCACCGCTGGATCTGCTCCGCCTTCAGCTGGGCAATCGAGGCAATCCCGGTGTAGCCCGCTTTCCGTGCCAGATCGTGCTCGTGGTGATGGTACAAGCCCGCGCCGGCAAGGACGGCAACCGCGAGCGCTGAGAATATTCCTATCGACAATTTTCGGGACGTCGCTCGCCCGTCATCGCGACCCACGGTCGCTCACCCCCCAAGGAAAGAAGCGCAAGGATATTGATGAAACCCTTCGAAGCCCCTTTTTCACAATGACGTTTTCCTCGCACACGCGTGACGGGAGAAACAACAGGCAACGCAGGCCTCCGAGGGGAGACCTGCCTGGATGGTAGACTATCTTTGAACGCGCATCAAGCGCGCGCAGGGAATCCTACCCGTGCAAAAGACGCATGGGTCAGGTGTTACAGATGTGCGAAATACGCATCGGGGGGCGGCTGGATACAGGACCTCGACATGCCGCTGATTTCTTCAGGACGGGCAGGAGAAGAGAAATGAAAGTGCTCATGGTGGGTTACAACGGGGCGAATAACACGGGCGCCGAGGCGCTGCTCCTCTCCGACATCGAGGACGTGCGCAGGGTGCTCGGCCCAACGGCGCAGATCACGGTGCCCAGCATCGCCCCGGAGAATCTCCGCCGCTACGTGCAGGAAGGACCGACACTCAGGATTGTCCAGATCCCCATCCTGTACTTCCGGGCGCTGTGGAAGCTCGTAAAGGAGCATGACCTCGTCATGCTCGTTGAAGGCTCGACATACATGGACACCTGGGGCTCCGTCCTGCTCTGGGGGTTCCTCTGGGTCACCCGATGTGCCGCCCGGTTCGGCAAGAGATGCATCGCCTACGCGGTGGACGCGGGATCGCTCTCACCGATCAACCGCTGGCTCGTGAGGAAAATCGCAAGCAGGACCGACCTCATCGTAACGAGGAACAAGGCGGCCGCGGACCGGCTGGCGGCGCTCGGAGTGAGCGCGCCCATTCTCTGGACGGCGGACAACGCCTTCACGTTCCACGTCAGCTTCGATGACGCCGGCTGGCCGCAAAGGGAATGGCCGAAGGCCCGCGATGGCATGGTGGGGATGGCGGTCGTCGATTTCAACCTTTTCCCCGTCGTCATGCGGCCCTGGGGGAGGAAGAACGACTGCTACAAGTGGCCATACTACTTCTCCCGGTCCCGTGCGCGCCGCAGGTCGAGCAGGGAGTTGGCGGAGGGATATGCTGCGATTGCCGATCGAATCGCCTCCCGATACGGAGCTCCCGTGGCCTTGATCTGCATGGAGGAGGTCGATGAGAAGCTGGCTCGTGCCGTTCACCGCCTGATGAAGCGCCCTGAGATGGCCCGGGTGTTTTCCGCCCGCCTCGACAACGCATCGCGCATGACGGTGCTGCTGCGAAGCCTGCGCCTTCTTGTGACCTCTCGCTATCATGCCGCTGTGCTGTCCCTTGCGGCCCGGGTTCCCCAGATCGCTGTCGGTCACGACCTGCGGCTGCGGACCCTGTACGAGGACCTTGGGATCAGGGATTCACTTTTCATCGACCCGCATTCCCCGCGGATGCTCGACGAGCTGGAGGATCGCATCAATCGTCTCATGCGCGCGCCGGATGAGGTCCGAAGCGTCCTGAATGCGGGGCACGCGGCGCACCTGGGCCGGGCCCGGCAGAATGCAGCGTTATTGGAGAAGGTTTATGCGTGAGACAGTTTTTCTCACCGGCGCGACGGGATTCGTCGGCACGCAGACGGCCCGTCGCCTTGTCGCCAGGGAGGGACTTCACCTCATCGTCCTGGTCCGGGGAAAGACCACCGGGGAAGCGGCCGCCCGGCTCTCGAGAACGTGGTGGCCGCGGCCCGAGCTTGCGAACGCAATCGGCTCACGGGTCGAGGTACTCGCCGGCGATCTCGGCGCGTCTCACCTCGGCCTGAGCCAGGAAGACTACGACAGCCTGGCGGCACGGATAACGCACATCGTCCACTCGGCGGCAGACCTTCGCCTGGACGGGCCCGTCGAGGAGCTTCGAAAGATCAACGTCGAGGGAACCGCGAACGTCATCGAGCTGGCGCGGCTGGCTCACCGCCACCATGGGCTTGCCCGGTTTGCCCATGTCTCCACCGCTTACGTCGTTGGAAAGCGAACAGGTGAGATCAGCGAAGAGGCGCTGACCGACGAGAACGGTTTCTCCAATACCTACGAGCAGACGAAGTTCGAGGGAGAACTGCTGGTCAGGGCGGCAGGGCTCGAGTTTCCCGTGTCGATCTTTCGGCCGGGCATGATCGTCGGCGACTCGACAACGGGAGAGATCGCGACATTCAACACTGTCTACGTGCCGCTGCGGCTGTACCTGACAGGGAGGCTTCCCATCATGCCCTGCCGGGGCGACCTGCCGGTGAATGTCGTACCCGTGGACTACGTTGCAGACGCCATTTCCACGCTTGCCTTCGACGGCAGGGCAGCGGGGCTGACGTTTCACCTCACTGTTCCTCCACGACTGCTGCCGAACGCCCGCCAGCTCCTTGACGGCGTGCGCGACTGGGCGGCGGGGGCCTTGAACGTACGCCTGGCCCGGCCCGTCATGCTGCCGATGCAAAAGCCTCCGCGCGCAATTCCCCCGGTGCTCTTCTCCTACTTCAGCGAAGATCGGCGCTTCAGGACAACCAACGCGGAGAGTCTCCTTGGTCCGTGCACCATGGAATGGAAGTCGATTCTCCCTCGGCTCCTCGACTATGCCGCGGCAAAAGGATTTCTCCGCGCTTCGGGCCGCACTGCTTACGAGCAGGTCGTCAGTCGGCTGCAAAGCAAGACGCGGCCGGTTCGCTTCCACGAGATTGCCGGCGGCAGGGTCGCTCACCGGAGCGCCGGCGAGGTGCATGAGGAAATCCTGCGGGCCGCGGGCGGCTTGAAGGCGCTCGGCGTGAATCGCGGAGACCGCGTGGCAATTGCCGGCCTGAACAGCGTGCGCTACCTGGTCCTGGACGTTGCCGTGGGACTGACAGGCGCCGTCAGCGTCCCGGTATACTCCACGACCCCGGCCGCTGAGATGGAAGAAATCCTGCGGGCAAGCAGATCCCGGCTTCTTTTTGTCGGCGCCCCTGGTCTCCTCGGCGAGCTTGGCAGGATGAACATCGACCTTCCGACAGTCTCTTTCTGTCGTGGAGAAGCGGCGGCGCCGGTCATCCCCTGGGAGAAGTTCATTGGTCTCGGCAGGGCGACCGCGCTGGAGCCGGTATCCCTTGGCGATGAGGCCACGCTGCGCTTCACCTCAGGCACCACGGGCAGGCCAAAGGGGGCAATTTTCCGACACGACCAGGTCCGGTGGATGGCGGAAACTCTTGCCTCGCTGCTCCCCTGGAAAGCGCGCTTTCGCCCGGCCTCCTACTTGTCTTTTCTCCCCATGAGTCATGTGGTCGAAGGCATCCTGGGCACCTATGCGCCGTATTACCTGCCGGCGCCGGTGGATATCTGGTTCCTGGAAGACTTCAAAGGCCTGGCACGGGCGCTGCCCAGGGTGCGACCCACGGTGTTTTTCTCGGTTCCCCGGTTCTACGAAAAGCTCTGGGAATCGTTCACATCCCGGCCGCTCGGGAGAATCTCGCGGCTCATGCGTCCCGTGGCCCGCGCGGCCCTCCTGCGCGCGGCGGGGCTGGACAGGTGCGCCCAGCTCATCTCGGGGTCGGCGCCGGCCAGCCCTTTCCTGCTTGCCGATTTCCTGCGCCTTGGCATCACGATCCACAACGCTTACGGCCTCACCGAGGCGCCGCTTGCAACCGTGAACCGGACTGGCGCCAACAGACCCGGCACCGTTGGCGCGCCGTTGCCTGAGACCCGGATCGCAATTGCTGATGACGGCGAAGTGATGGTGAAAGGACCGCAGGTCACTGTCGGTTATGACGGGGTCGCCGAACAGCCGTTTCACGACGGGTGGCTTCTCACCGGCGATCTCGGTCACCTCGAGGGCGGCAGCCTTGTCCTGGATGGCCGCAAGAAGGACCTGATCATCACCTCATACGGAAAGAACATCCATCCCGGGAAGATCGAGGAACTCTTGAAAGGAATCCCCGGAGTCGCCGAGGCGATGGTCGTTGGAGAGGGAAAACCCTTCTGCTCCGCGCTGCTCTGGGTGAATGACGGGGCGACGGTGGACGGCGGTGTCGAGAAAATGAACGGCCTCCTGTCTCATCCCGAACAGATCAAGAAGTGGCAGGTTCTGAGAAACGACCTCTCGATCGCCGGCGGCGAGCTCACGGGAAACCTGAAGCTCAAGCGGGAGGCAATCCGGCAGAGGTTCGGCCGGCAGATCGAGGCAATGTACGGGAGTACGCGAGTACACGTTCCGCCCGAAGGCGGTACCCGTTCGGCGAGGACGCCGTAGGCATGAGCATCAGATCGCGCCTCTTCGCCATGCCGATGCCGGGCTTCCTTCGCAGGGCATGTATTGCCCGGCTCGCGGAGCTGACCGCCGAAGCTTTCGGCGTGAATCCGCCGCCTGCCTGCACTTTGGGCTGCTACGCCTCGTTCACCGCGGAGCAGGCCGGGCGCGCACCACAGGGCACCGCGGACAGGCTTTTTTCCGGCGCGCGATATCTGGGAGCGCGGTTGAGAATGCGCCTCGGCATCCGAAAGATCGACGAGGCACTGGCGGTCATGCGCGCGCTGTATCGGGTGATCGGAGTCGATTTCCGCGGTACATCGGAAGGCTTCGTGATTGCACGGTGCAGCTTCAGCTCAACGTATTCACTTCAGGTCTGCCGGCTCATCTCATCGCTCGACGAGGGGCTCATCTTCGGCCTCACCGGGGGGAAAAGAATGTCTTTCACACGGCGCATCACGGAAGGCGCGGCCTTCTGCGGAGGAGTCCTGGCGTGAAATCAGCAATCGTGGTCGGAAGTGGAGCGGGGGGTGCGACAATCGCCCGCGAGCTTGCAGGGTCATTCAAGGTCACAATCTTGGAGGAAGGACGGCGCTTCCGTGCCCTGTCTCTCGGAATGCCGGTGATGGAAGGAATAAAAGCAAGCGGCGTGCTGCTGGATGAACGCATGACCCCCCTCGTGTTCCCGCCCATGCGGATTCGAAGGAGCAGGCAGGGAATGGCGCTGGTCAACGGACGGTGCATCGGCGGCACGACGACCATCAGCGCTGGAAATGCTGTTCGCATGGACCGGGATCTGAAGGAGCTTGGCATCGACCTGGATCGAGAGTTCGGTGAGCTCTCGCTGGACGTGCCTGTGAGCACCGATCATCGCAAGGGCTGGAGAGCCGACACGCGCGAGCTTTTCTCCCTGTGCGAGAACATGGGACTTTCGCCGCGCCCGACGCCGAAGCTCATCGATTCCCGCAAATGCGGTCGGTGCGGTCGGTGCATCCTGGGATGTCCCACGGGCGCCAAGTGGGACGCGCGCTCGCTCGTCGATCAAGCTGTTGCCCGGGGTGCCAGGCTTTTCGAAGGACACAAGGCGCTTCGCGTGGAGACGGCAGGCAACCGCGCAACAGGAGTCTGGACGGCGAGCGGCGGGGGGAAAGAGCTCCTGCCCGCGGATCTCGTCGTCCTGGCGGCCGGAGGACTGGGAACGCCCGCAATTCTGCAGGAGTCGGGCATCGCGTGCGAGGATCGGCTTTTCGTGGATCCTGTCCTGTGCCTCTCCGGACGCCACCCGGGGTCGGGACCGCAGGGAGAGATCTCGATGCCTTTCGTTGTCCAGCAGGACTCGTACATCCTGTCCCCGTACTTCGATTACCTCAGCTTCTTCTACAACAGGAAGTGGCGCCGTCCGGGGTCGGGCATCCTGTCGCTCATGGTCAAGCTTGCGGACGAAAGCCGTGGAGGGTCGCGCCAGAGGGCAATCGACAAGGAGCTTACGCATCGAGACCGGGGCATCCTTTCCAGCGGAATCGATCTGTGCAGGAAAATCCTTCTGCGCCTGGGTGTGAAGGAAGATTCCCTGGTGCTTGGCACGGTGAACGCTGGCCACCCCGGCGGCATGCTGCCGCTTTCCCGCGAGGACGCCGCGAGCCTGCATCCCAAGCGGCTGCCCGGCAATCTCTACGTGGCGGATGCCAGCCTTCTTCCCCGCTCTCTGGGAAACCCGCCCATCCTGACGATCATGGCTCTCTCGAAAGCCATCGGGAAGAAGGTCAACGAACGCGCTGCTTGACGGCGTTCAGCTCGGGAATATCGAACTCCCCCAGCGAGAGAGGGTACACGCCCTTGGAGCGCACGAGGTTGACGGCGAACTCGTACCTCTCCCCGCTCACGTTGCCCGGGACGGAGTGGTCGGACTGGAAGATGTAGCCGCCGCCCTTGGCCGCGTTGAGCTTGCGCATCACCTGGGCGCGCACCTGCTCCATCGGATCGTTCGCCCACGCTCGCGCATCCATGTTTCCGCAAAAGCCCATCCGGTGACCGTATTTCCGTCTCAGGTCAACGACGTCAAGCCCGGACTTGGCTTCCAGGGGGTTGTAGGAGTCCAGTCCCATCTCGATGAAGTCATCGAAGATGGCGGACGCGTTTCCGCACCCGTGGTAGATCACCGGGAGACCTGCGTCGTGGCAGATCCTGATCTGCTCCGCCACGATCGGGCGAAAATGCCGCCGCCAGTAGACAGGGGAAAAGAGCATCCCGTTGACGTAGGCTACGTCCCCCCAGATGACCATGCCATCCAGCAGACCGCCTGCCGCCTTGATCTCTGCCTTCGTGAGCTCGACGAGGTATTCGCCGATCCTCTCCACGAACCGGGCTAGCTCCTCGGGATACAGGCCGATCCAGAGCATGACGTTCTCCGAGCCGATAGTGCGCCACAGCTGCTCGTGCCCTTCACAGACGCTCCCGAACACGGGGAAGTCGGGGTACAGTGACTTCACGGTGTCGATCCAGGCGGGGCTGTTCCGGACAAACCCGTCTCCCACGCCGGCAATCTGGTTGTCCCCCGCGGCAAAGAAGCGCCGGCCATCGCTCGGATCGTCGAAACGGAACGCCGCCATCTTCTCCAGGGTGTCCGTGTCGAAGGAGAGGTAGTCCGGCATTGGGTCGGCGAACTTCTTGCGGATCACCGCTTCGTAGCCGGTGCGGACCACCACCTCCTGGTCGTCCTGGCGCAGCAGCTCGAACTGCCTGATGTGCGGATCCATGTTGGGATTGACCACCTGCCAATCCAGGTCGTAGTGGCGGTAGATGTCGGCGTCAGCGGAAAGACCCATTTCTCTGCGCCATCTTTCAAGGAAGCTTCCCCAGAAGAAGTCGCTCACCGGCACACGGTCGGGCTCCCGGTGGTGAAGGGTCGCATCCATGCGCGCAAGCTTCCGCAGGCAATTCGCTGTCCGCTGCACCCTATGCCTCCCTACAGGAGCACGCTGGCCGCTCGGCGCCGGCGGTAGAACTCGACCACGACGAACGACAGCAGGAACAGGCCGATGACCACCTCTTTCCAGAACGCCGAGATGTTGAGGATGACGATGATGTTTTCGATCAGGTAGACGGTGAACCCGCCCAGGATCGCGCCGAAGGGAGAGCCCTCCCCGCCCGCCAGGCTGATGCCGCCAATGAACGCGCCGGCGATGATGTTCAACAGGTACGGCGGGCCGATCTGGACCGACCCCACGTCGAGATAGCTCCCGATGAGGATCCCGGCAAAAGCCTGGATCAGGGAGCCCACCGCGCAGGCGGTCAGCCGGACGCGGTGCACGAGCACCCCGGCCTTTCTCGCCACCACGTCATCCAGCCCGACCGCGTACAGCCTCCAGCCGAACGGCCTCAGATAGAAGAAGAACAGGAATACCCCGAAAACCACGACGAGGTAGACAAAGACGATCGGGATCGGTCCGAACATGGTCCGCGAAATCATTGAATACGTCTTGCCGAGGCCGTAGACCGGGAACGCCTGGGTGATGATGCGCCCGATCCCGGTCAGCACGAAGCTCAGCATGAGAGTGAAAATGAAGACCGGAAGGATATACCGGAACGGCGGCGAGAAGTAGTTCGCGAACACTCCCGTCGCCAGCCCGATCAGGAACCCGAGGGCAAGGACGGCGATGATCGCCACCCAGGTGTTGACGTGGTAGTTCTTGATCAGAATGGCGGCCAGGATGTTGACGATGCAGATGACCCCGCCGAAGGCGAGGTCCATGCCGCCGGGAATGAGGTACAGCATCTCTCCAAGGACCATCAGCGAGAAAATGGATCCCCAGACCATGATGAGCTTCAAGTTCGCGGCGGTGTAGAAAAAGGGATTCACGAGGTAGATGACGAGGGTGATGAGGAGCAAGAGGATGGTCCGGTTGACCTCGGTGATGGAGAGAGTCCTCTTGATAACGCCCCAGATCTGGCTCATGGTCATCCCCTCGCCTGCGCCCGGACGGTTTCCT
>DATKLB010000199.1:0-8912 GCA_035542615.1 Spirochaetia bacterium
TGAGCGACCGAATCATTGTCATGTTCGAAGGGCGCATCACAGGGATCCTGGAAAATCGCGCGGCGACCCAGGAGAGAATCATGGCTCTCGCGGCCGGGCTGGTTGACCTCCCGGGGAAAGGGAGCGGGTAGATGCCAAACCTCGACACAACGAACGCCAGGCAGAATCAGACACCAGCCACGCCGCGAACTGCCAGAACCGCAGGCATGGCCACTTCGAAACATCTACGGCTGCCGCGATGGTTGCGAGCTCACGAGATGCGCATTGTCGGAATCGTCCTCGCAGTCGCGATCGTGCTGACCCTGTCGACGCCATATTTCCTGAACTCTTCCAACCTCGTCGCTGTTGCCATCGGTTTTGCCACCGACGCGATCATAGCTATCGCCATGACGATCGTCTTGATCACCGGAGGTTTCGATCTTTCGGTCGGCTCGGTTCTCGCCCTGGGCGGCATGGTGGTCGCAATTCTGCTTCATGCGGGGTGGAGTATGTGGACTGCCATGGCGTGCGGGCTGCTCACCGGCGCTTTCGTTGGGTCTTTGAATGGTCTCGTCATCACGAGAATCGGAGTAAATCCTCTTATAACCACTCTCGGCATGATGAGTATTGCCTCCTCGGCAACTCTGGTTATTTCCGGCGGTTATCCCCTTTCGTCGTTTCCGCCATCTTTCCTTTTCATCGGTCAAGGCCTGTTGTCCGGCATTCCATTCTCGGTTCTGCTCGTGGCAATCCTCGTCGTGATCGGCGACGTCCTGCTTCGAAGAACGAGCTGGCTCCGTCTAGCTTACTACGTGGGCAGCAATGAGCACGCGGCGCAACTTTCCGGCATCTCCGTGCGCCGGGTCCGCCTTATCTCCTACGTCTTTTGCGGCCTCATGGCCGCCCTTGCAGGAATTGTCGCAACGGCCAGGCTGAGCTCGGCATTCCCGCTGGCAGGCTCCGGCACCGAATTGCGAGTCATAAGCGCTTGCGTTATTGGAGGGGCGAGTCTCGCGGGAGGAGAAGGCACGATTCTGGGATCGCTGTTGGGCGTTCTTCTGATGGCCCTCATCAATAACGGCCTGGTTCTTCTCAATGTTTCGATTTATTGGCAGGGGATCGTCAGCGGCCTCATTCTCATTGCCGCGGTGTCATTCGACATCATCAGCAGAAGGAGTAAAAGATGATTCCGGAAGGACCGGCATGATCTGGGGAAGCACCACGTTCTTTTGAATGTGGGAGAGAGTAACTCTTCAAGGAGGCTGGGCTATGAAAAAGGGACTTGTCATCATTGCTGCGATCATTGCGATTGCAGCGCCGGGAATCCTCTTCGGGCAGGCGAAAGCGAACGAGACCTATGTCATGGTCTCCAACGTCGCCGCGCACCCCTACTGGATCGACGCCAAGAAGGGAGGAGAGGATGCCGCGAAGGAGCTCGGGGTCAAGTGGATCTACACGGGTCCGGCTGACTTCAATACCCCCGCGCAGGTCACGACGCTTGAACAGATAATCCAGACGAAGCCCGCAGGGATACTTGTCGCCGCGCTTCAGCCGGACGCTATCACGCCCGCCATCAACAAGGCGATAGAAGCAGGTATCCCGGTTGTCACAGTGGACACGGACGCTCCCAACAGCAAGCGAATGACGTATCTCGGAACGGACAACTATTCGGCTGGAGTCACGATGGGCAAGCGAATGGCGGAGATAACCGGCGGCAACGGAAAGATCGGCCTCGCCAGCGTGCCCGGTCAGTTTAACCTCGAAGAGCGTGTTCGCGGTATTCGAGATGTGGTGAAGAACAATCCTGGGATGTCGCTGGTCACGGTTGTTGACGACAAGAACGACGACAGTGCAACGGCAACTGCTGTTGTTGCCATGTTGCAGGCCCACCCTGAGATCAACGTTGTCGGTAGCATCAACGCGGTAGGGGCAGGGGTTGCAAGCGCGCTGCGGCAGACGCAGAAGGTGGGAAAGGTAAAGGCGGTTCTTTTCGATATCACCGAACCCATCCTGGCTGCAGTCGCAGACGGAAGCGTCGACAGCACACTTGTGCAGAGAACCTACATGATGAGCTATGTGGGCATGAAGCTCCTCGTTAGCTACAATCACAGGACGCCCTATCTTGACCACTGGTTCAAGAATGGTGTTGTCACCATGCCGTATGCCGTTGATACCGGGGTCATGGTCGTCACCAAATCGCAGCTAGCGGCATTCAAACCGGAATAAGCGGCATCCGGATTTTCAAAGTCTGATGGCAGAGGGGCTGAATTGCATTCAGCTCCTCTGTTCCAGCAGAGCTCTGGGGTCATCCTCCGACATTGTCGTCCTTGGAGCTTTCTTCTTTGTGGGTGGCCAGAAAATACAACCCGAGCAGGGACTCCAGCTCGCGGAGCTCGGCTGAAGTCGATGAAGCTGCGGAAAGCAGACCATGGTCACCATGGTGAGTACGGCTGACCGTCTGCCGAAGAAGGCTGCGCGAGTATCTCTTATCGCCGCCCGGTGCAATATTTCGGTCGCCTTAATCCTGTGACTCGGCCAGTCGGGACATGTCGCTCACCCGTGCCCGCACCGAGGCATCGCCAGGCGAGAGCTCCTGGGCATGTTTCAGATAGGTGAGAGCCTTGCGGTACTCGTGCTGATCTTTCAGGACGTCTGCAATCCCAACAAGCGCCTCGCGGTCGTCGGGATTCTCGCGCAGCGCGGTGCGCAGGTCCGCGAGCACGTCATCCGCGTAACCTCCGGCCTGCCGGGCGGCAAACGCCCGCAACGCGTACAGGGACGCCCGGACATCCGCCGCCTTGGCCGCGTTCAGGTCCGCTGATGCCAGGTCCATGGCCTCCCTGGACTTTCGCTCAGCGACGAGCGTCCTGACAGCCGGGAGCAAGCGGGCATCGTCGGTTTCCTTCTTCTCGATGTCATGCGCCATGGCAAGCGCGCCGTCGTAGTCCTCCAGCTTCATGGCTATCTGCCACCCCAGCCGCAACAGCCCGGCGTTTCTCCTGC
Source organism: Spirochaetia bacterium (assembly GCA_035542615.1). GTDB lineage: Bacteria > Spirochaetota > Spirochaetia > SZUA-6 > Fen-1364 > Fen-1364. Next base: position 2,983 of record DATKLB010000199.1, read on the forward strand.
TTTCGGGAACGCGCTCGAGGTACCCGGCCGCTTCCTGCCATCTCCCGGCACCGGCGGCCGAGGCCGCCAGCAGGGAAAGAGTGGTGACGCGGGACGGGTCGAGCCGAAGGGCGGCGGCGAGCGCCGCATGGCCTTCGACGCTGTTGCCGCGCGCAAGCAGGATCCTTCCGCGAAGCTCGGGGAAGTCGGGGTCGTCGGGAAACAGCGCTTCCCCGCGGGACGCGATCTGCATCGCCCCGTCCGGGTCTGCCGCCTTTTCGAAGAGAAGGTCAGCCTTCATTACAAGGGCAGCGCTGTTGGTGGGATCTCTGCTCAGCAGCGCGTCGAGGATTGACAGTGACTGGTACCAATCGCCCATTGCGTCGAAGGCTTGCGCCCGAATGATGACGAGGTCGCGGGAATCCGGTGCCTGGAGGAGGGCACGGGCCGCGGTGTCGGCGGCCTGCCGAGGCTGCCCGGCAGCGAGCAGGATCCGCGCCGTGGCTGTCTGGATTGCCAGCGGGGTAGGAAGGTCTGCCGCGAGCTTCAACAGCGTCTGCTGCTCGGCCGCAGCGTTTCCCTCATCGATTGCGCTCCGGATGATTCCCGCCTTTGCGGGATAGAATGCGGGATCCCGGCGCAGGCAGTCTTCGTAGAGCGGACGGATCGTTTCCGGCGGCCTTCCCTGGCGCTCCAGGAGGAGCGCCCGCAGGTAGGGCGGCAGGACAGAGTCCCCTTTCCCGGGGTCGGCGACGGTCAGTCCGTCGAGGATTTCCGCGGCGTGCGCATCATCCGGGGCAGGACCGGGAGAGAGAAGAGAAAGCGCCGGGCCGATCAGCTGAAAGAACTTCGAGCCGGTCGGGGCGGTTGCCGCCCCCCGCGCGGCTTCGCCGCGCTCGGACTCCGCCGCCCTTGCCTCTCCCCGTGCTGGGAGGCCTTCAACTGCCCCGCCGGCGGTTGACGCCGCCAGCGCGGAAAATGGGTTCTGCAGCTCGGGGTACAGGCCGGCAAAGAGCCTGCTCCCGAATGCGGCCAGCTCCTGCCCTTCCGGCGTTTCCCGCAGTTCCTGATCGGAAAGAAGTCGCGAGGCATGCCCCAGCGAAGAGACGGAAGCAACTTCCATGTCCCGCTGCGCGACCTGAAGCGTCGCCTGCACGACCGCGGCATGCTCGGCGGCTTCCTTCTCGGGAGTCCTCTCCGGCGCACCGGCGCAGCCCAGCAGAACCACGAGCACGAAGGCGGCTGGCGCTAGGACCGCAAGCACCGGCGCTGCGAGCGTCGACCATGCGGACCCGAACGGCCTGCCGCCCGGCCTCACGGCATCTCCCGGGAGGAGATCGCCTGGCTGATCAACGGTCCGAGGGGAACTGTGACCATGTAGTAGTCGTTCGAGGCGTTCCACAGAGTAAAGCCCTGTGCCGCCCCCTGCAGGGCCCCCTGCACTTGGTCGACGAGGTACGAGGTGTAGACCGTCGGAGTGAAGCTCAGCTCTCCCCCGATGCGGAAAGCCTGGACGTAGGGCCGGATGACGCTCCTGCTTTCAACGATGTACGCGGACCTGCGCGTCCCTTCCTGGTAGATGTATTGGGCTCTCGGCAAGTAGGCCATCGATCCCAGGAAGTCCCGTGGGAAGTGCGAGGGGTAGAACATCGGCTGGATGACGTCCACGTATCGGGAATACATCTCGATGTTCTGCGCAACCCAGTTGGAGATCCTGGCCCAGCCGCAGTAGCCATAGACGTCGGTGGAGATCGGAATGGCGATGGACTCCCGCGCCTTGGCGAGAAACGACTCCAGGGCTTCGAGCTTGCCCATGCCATCCCGCCGATAGCGCCAGGTGATGCGGCCAAGGTCCCCGTCAGAAGGGAAGCGGATGTAGTCGAACTGGACCTCGTCGACGCCCCTGTCCTGCAGCTCACGGGCAATGGCGATGTTGTAGTCCCACACGAACTCGGAGTACGGGTCGACCCAGTACTCGCCCTGGAAAAAGCTCTCCTCTCCCGTCTCTTCGTCCACGGTTTTCTTGCGGTAGCGCCAGGGCCCGTTGACTGTCTTGTCCCAGGCAGCATACACGGAGTTGTCCGCGTTGTAGAGCTGCTTGTCACGGAAAACGACGATCCGTCCGATCAGGTACAACCCGTTCGCGTGCGCGGCCTGCACGACGTCATCGATCCTGAAACGCTTCTGCACCGCGCCGATCCTGCGAGGGACGGCCAGATTCGTGTCGTAGGTGAGGTAGCCGAAATCGTCCTTGAAGTCCAGGACCATGCTGTTCATGCCCTGTGACTTGAGGAAATCGATGTGAGACTGCAGGGACTTGCCCGAGGCCTGCCAGGAGGAGACATAGATGCCGTACTTGTCCGCCGCTGTCGCCATCCTCTGCGCCTTGTCCGGCGTGAGCGACACCGCCGTATCGATCTTCTCGATGAGCTTCCACGACGAATCCGCAGGGGAATAGCTCCAGCGGGCGTTTTCGGTCCGGCACTCCAGGACCCACGGCCCGGCCTGACTTTCTTTTCGAAACGCAATATCCCGTATGGCAGCCCCGACTGGTCCCGAGGAGAGATCGACAGCGGCAACATTCTTTGTCCCTCGCGTGAGCATGTACAGCCCCTTCCCGAATCCCAGGTCGAACCAGATGAGAGAGGGATTGGAGGGATCATAGGCGAGGGAAGCGATCTCTTCGTAGTTTCCGCCGCCCAGTTGGAGAGGCACGAGAGGCTCGGACAGGGATTTCCAGGTTCTTCCTCTGTCAGTTGTCTCGAAGAAGCCATGGAACGAAGTGCCGACCAGGATGCCATCAGCGTTTCCCGGGGCAAGGGCCAGGCCAGTGAGCTGATCGTTGGCCCTGATCGGGTCCTTCAGATCCACTTTTTCCCAGCTCTCTCCTTTGTCCGGCGACAGGAAAATGGTGTCAAGGGTGGTAATCCCCACGCGATCCTCATTCAACGGATCCACGGCAAGGTCCGTGATGATTGGCGGCTTTTCCTCGGTGAAGGGATACACGGCCCTCCGAGGAAGGCCGGTGTCCTTTTCGGTCCAGCTTTGTCCGCCATCCGCGGAGAAAAGCACGCCGCGCTCGCGTGACACTCTCCAGAGGGAAGAAGACACGCGGTAGATTTTGTCCGGCGCGCACTGGGTCTCCAGGGAAAGAGGCGGGGCCGGGTCCGCCCTGCGGACGGCCATGCTCGTTTCCCGAGGCACAGGGGGCTGCGTCACCGGCTCCGTGGATCCCTCCTGCGCGCTGAGGAACGTAACGATGCCGGCCGAAGAAAGGAATATCACGATGACAGCGACGATCAGGATGAGTCGCCTGCTCATACCTTATTCGTCGGCCGGCGGGTGCTGAAAAATGAAATGATGAGCGTGATTCCCAGAACGACGAGGATCAGCGGCCACCACTGCCGAACGAAGGCGATGAGACCCCCTTCCTCCCAGTGAAGGCTGAAGGGAAGGAAGAAAATGGACAACAGGGAAATGAAGATGGCTGGGACGATGATTGCCGTCCGCGATTGCCCCTTCTTGCGCAGCGCGTAGGGGATCAGCGAAATGCCGGTAACGAGCATGAAGAGCGGCCAGATCTTCTGAAGGCTCTGTCCTTCGAGGACCGTGTTGGCCAGCAGGAAGAGGAGCCCCCCCAGCGTGAGCACCATCCCGGGGATGATCCAGGTGTCCGAATGCCTCCGCGGCCATGCCATGTAAAGGAAAAGGAGCCCGGCAACCAGGACGGGGATTGGCCACCATTTCCCGGGCTGGGGGAGATACCCCAGGTTCCACAAGAGGAGCACCCCTCCCGCCACGAGCCCTGCCACCCCGAGAATCAGGAACGCGTTCGGATAGCGCGGCCGCGCAGTCGCCCGTCTGCTCATGAGCCCAGATTCTCCACGATCCGGGAGGCGAACTCCGAGGTTGACACCCGGGTCGCCCCGTGCATCAGTCTCGCGAAATCATAGGTCACCGACTTCTGCTCGATTGTCCGCGTCAGCCCCTTTTCGATCAGGCGGGCTGCTTCCTCCCATCCAAGGTAGTCGAACATCATCTGGCCGGAGAGGATGACCGACGAGGGGTTGGCCATATCCTTGTTCGCGTACTTGGGCGCGGTGCCGTGCGTGGCTTCGAACACCGCGTGCCCTGTGACGTAGTTGATGTTGCCGCCAGGCGCAATTCCGATGCCGCCGACCTGCGCGGCCAGTGCGTCGGAAATGTAGTCACCATTGAGATTCGTCGTTGCAATAACGTCGTACTCAGCCGGCCGGCTCAGGATCTGCTGCAGGAAACTGTCCGCGATGGCGTCCTTGATGAGCATCTTGTCGGATGGCTGCGGTGGAGACTCCGAGCCGTCCCTCATCAGGACGACCGTGTCAGCAAACTCGCGCGCGGCCAGCTCGTAGCCCCACTCTCGGAAAGCCCCCTCGGTGAACTTCTGGATGTTTCCCTTGTGAACCAGGGTCACGCTTTTTCTCCCGTGCGAGATCGCGTACTGGATGGCGGCTCGCACGAGCCGCTCGGATCCGGCCTGACTCACGGGCTTGATCCCGATCCCCGAATCGTCCCTGATCTTCCACCCCATGGTGTCACGGAGGAACGAGATGAGCCGACGCGCCTCGGGAGTTCCTTCCTTGGCTTCGAATCCCGCGTACACGTCTTCCGTGTTCTCCCGGAAGACCACCATGTCCACTCTCTCGGGATGCACAACCGGAGAAGGGACCCCGGGGAACCAGCGCACCGGCCGCAGGCAGACGTACAGGTCCAGTTTCTGGCGCAGGGCGACGTTGAGACTGCGGATGCCGCCCCCGATCGGTGTGGTGAGAGGTCCCTTGATGCCGACGAGGTGCGTTCGAAACGCGTCTTCCGTCTCGGCGGGCAGCCATTCTCCGGTCTCGCGAAAAGCTTTCTCTCCTGCGAGCACCGGCACCCACTCCACGCTTCGCCGTCCGCCGTACGCGCGCGCCACAGCCTCATCGAACACGCGTCGGGCGGCGCGCCAGATGTCCGGGCCCGTGCCGTCGCCTTCGATGTACGGTATCAGGGGGGTATCCGGGACCGAAAGCCCAGTCGTGGATCGTTGTATCTTCGTCCCCATTGCGCCCCTGCGGCGACCATAGTATCAGAAACCACCCGGCCTTGCCAACATGCCGCGTTCCTGCTAAGCTGCCGGTGGTCATGAGAGCTCGGTTTGTTGCGCTCCTCGCCCTGGCATCACTGCTGACGGCTGCGCTCGTCACCGGGTGCACCCAATCGGACACGCGGTATTACCTCGGGACATTCGGGCAGAACCAGGACCTCCGCGAGCTGTTCCGCCTCTTCCGCAAGGAGAAAGACCAGGAGAACCGTTTCGTTCTCATTCAGCAGATCGCATCCGCGCTTGCAAACGCGGGCAAGAGAGACAAGGAGATCATCTTTCTCACCACCCACGTGGAGAAGAATCCCTCCGACATCTACAACGCGTACTACCTCCTGCTGGTGGCGGAGGCCTTCAATGAAATGAAGGAGGTTCCCTTCGCCATCCATTACTACCGGCAGATTCTCATGAACAACGCCGACCTGCTGGTCCAGGGGAGGTCGATCCACCTGCAGTGCCTCGAGGATCTCCTTGCGCTGGAGACCAATCCCGAGCACAAGATCGAGTACTACAAGGAGCTCATCTCGCGCTTCGGGGACCAGATCGAGCACCCCGCCGTGAACTGGTACTACATGGCGAAAAGCTACGAAGAGGTGGGGGAGTGGGACCAGGCCAGGCAGGCATATGAAAAGTACCTGAACTACCCGGACACGGAGGTCCCGGGAGATCCCAACGCGTACCGAAAGGCGAATGAGAAGGTTCTCTCCTACGCAAATCCCGACAAGAACTGGACTATTCCCGATCTCGACACTCTTGTGGCAGCCGTGCGGGATGCAATCCAGGCAAAGAATATTGCAAAGCTCAAGAAGCTCCAGGCCAAGGTGAACTT
>DATKLB010000200.1:0-5246 GCA_035542615.1 Spirochaetia bacterium
CCGAACGCTCCTCACGGGGCTTCGAGATGTTCACAGTGAGCTTGCGGCCTTCGTGCTGGGAGCCGTTGAGGGCCTGGATGGCTTTCTCGGCTTCCTCCACGGTGCCCATCTCGACGAAGCCGAAGCCGCGCGAGCGATCCGTGTACTTGTCCGTGATCACCTTTGCAGATTCGACGGTGCCGTGCTGGGCAAAGAGCTGGTGAAGCTGATCGTCCGTCACACTATAGGAAAGACCGCCGACATAGAGTTTCTTGTTCATCTACTCCTCCTGGAGAGTTTTTATCATCGCCCTTCGAACACCGCACGAAAGGAGCAGCACAAGGGAGGATTCCTCATCAGGCACCGTTGTCTGGTCGGGAGTTCCTTCGGGGTAGCTCATGGAAGGTCCGAATGATCGGCCCCCACTCCGTGGGGCCGTACCGAGCACATTACAGGAACACACAAAATTGGTCAAGAGGGCTCTCCGCGCGCCTCCTAGGTGGTACTCGCGGGCAGCGGAGTCGAAAAGGGTCCCGTGGCCGATGTCGAACGCCGTCGTGATGTGTATACTATCGGCAGATGAGCTACGACATTATACGGGCCATTGCGACGAGTCGTGAGGATCTTGCCCTTGTCACCGTCATCGACGCGCGGGGTTCGGTACCGCGACACCCGGGGGCAAAAATGCTCGTGCGCGGGGGGACGGTATTCATGGGGACCGTCGGCGGAGGCAAAGGCGAGGCGAAGGCAATCGCGCTGGCCAAAGAATGCGTCGATCGAAAGAGGCCGGCCACGCTCACCCTGGAGTTCCAGGGCACGGAGATGGAGGGGCCGGAGATGGTCTGCGGCGGGACCGGCCGTATCCTCATTGAGTACATCGGCGACCGTGAGCCTTACCGGATTGCTTTCGAGAAGCTGCGCCAGGGAGAACGGACGCTCTTCGCCAGGATGCTGAGCGGCATATCGGGCTCCGCCGTTGCCGTGACGCTTGCGTTGCTGGACGAGAAAGGCTCCGCGACATATGGCACACTCCCCTCCAAGGTGCGGGGCGCGGCGGAGCGGTCCCTCGATACCGGCAAGCCGGCTTTCCTGGAGGAGGAAGGATTCTTCTTCGACCCGGTCTTCCCCGAGGAAAAGCTTCTCATCCTCGGCGGGGGCTACGTCGGCCAGGCGGTCGCCGCGCTGGCCGCCGGGCTGGATTTCAAGATCACCGTCGGCGATGACAGGAAAGAGTTTTCCGCCGCCGGAAGGTTCCCCCCCGGGGTCGAAGCTCAGTGCGGGAGCTATACCGATATCGTCGAGAAGTTTCCCTTCGACTCCGCTACATACGTCGTCATGGTCACCCGTGGACATTTGACCGACCTGGAGTGCGTGCGCGCCGTGCTCAGGAAGAAGTATCGGTATGCCGGGTTCATCGGGAGCGAGCGCAAGGCGAAGCTCCTGCGCGAGCAGCTTCGCAACGACGGCTTCGACCAGGAGAAGATCGACGCGCTGCACGCGCCGATCGGGCTCGACATCAAGGCCGAGACCCCGGCGGAGCTGGCCGTGTCGATCCTGGCCCAACTGGTCGCGGTCCGGCGGAACGCCGAGGTTCAGAAGTATGTCTCGGCCCAGAGGTGATCCCGGGGCACGCCTGATCCGCGAAGGATCGTGAAGGCCTCGTAAATCATGTCGCTGTTGCCGCAGAGGCAGCACAGCCAACCGGGATCCACCGTATGCTCGAGGAGCCACACGGTGACCCTGCCGCGGTAGTCGCCTCCATCGGAGCGCGAGGTGCAGCAGATGGAACGGGAGGGATCGAATGCCGCGGCATCGAAGCGCTCCTCCGCGGTTCGTACGCCATGCAGCAGGAGGTAGTCGATCCGCGGATAGCTTCTGACAAGGCTGTGAAAAGGCGAGATTCCCGTTCCCGATCCGATGAAAAGATATTTCCCCGACGCTCGCTGCCGCGCGTCGGTGACGAACATGCCGTACGGCCCCTGCAGGAAGAGCTCATCGCCGGGCTCGCAGCGCTTCAGTGCCGGGGAGACAAGCCCGCCAGGAATCTCGCGGACCAGCACCTCCAGAAAGTCGTCCCCCGCGCCCGAGTAGATCGAGTATTCGCGCATTGCCAATGAACCTCGAAGACCGAGACTCACGTATTGACCGGGCTCGAACAAGAGCCCATGGCGGTCGAAGCGCAGGACAAACGCGCCTTCGCTCAGGTGCCGGACATGATGAACACGATGGATGGGCCTTTCGATCATCGGCCAGCCGCGGGTCGAGACTATCCTGAGCGGCGAATCGAGTAAAGCACGGACGAAGCCCGGACTCGTTGACCCGGGCCTCGCTATTCCCTATATTTTTGTCGCTCGTGAGTGACATCAACCAGGGGCAGCCCGTTCGGGATCTCTTTGGACGCCCGCTGCATGACCTTCGCATCTCCGTCATCGACTCCTGCAATTTCCGCTGCCCCTACTGCATGCCCGCAGAGGTATTCGGGGACGCCTACCGATTCCTGAAGAGCGACGAGCTGCTCACGTTCGAAGAGATCACTCGGATTGCCGGACTTTTTGCCCGCCTGGGAGTCGTCAAGCTCAAGCTCACGGGCGGCGAGCCCCTTCTGCGGCCCTGGTTGCCGGAGCTTGTGAACGGGCTCGCCGCGATCGACGGCATCGAGGATCTTGCCCTCATCACCAACGGCGCCCACCTGGAGCGAATGGCACGGCAGCTTCGGGCCGCCGGCCTGAGGCGCCTCACCGTCAGCCTCGATTCCCTGGACGAGCAGACATTCGCCCTGATGAACGGAAAGGCGCATCGTCTCCAGCCGGTTCTGAATGGCATCGCCGCCGCGGAGGCGGCGGGTTTCCAGAGCATCAAGCTCAACGCGGTGGTGATTCGCGGCATGAATGATCACCAGGTGCTGGACCTCGTTCGACGTTTCCGCGGCACGGCTCACATCGTGCGGTTCATCGAGTTCATGGACGCGGGCAACCGCAACGGCTGGCGGCGGGAGCTCGTCGTGCCATCGCGGGAGACGCTTGCCGCGATCGATGCCGAGTTCCCGCTCGAACCCGTGGAGCCGAGCTACCGGGGCGAGGTGGCCTCACGCTACCGGTTCGCTGACGGGCAGGGGGAAATCGGATTCATTTCGTCCGTGAGCCAGCCGTTCTGCAGAGACTGCACCCGGGCGCGCCTTTCCGCGGACGGCAGGCTCTACACCTGCCTCTTCGCCGCGAAAGGCTTCGACCTCCGTGACCTTCTTCGGCGCGGCGCCACGGATGATGAGCTCCTTGCCGCCATCAGGACCGTGTGGAGCCGCCGCGCGGACCACTACTCCGAGGAGCGCGGTGGCGCGGTTGCGGGCGGCCTCCAGAAAGTGGAAATGTACACGGTTGGAGGGTGAACGCGATGCCGGCGCGCAAATTCGTGAAGATGAGCTACTATGCCGCGTTTCGGGAGGCAGCCGGGCGCAGCGAAGAGTCGCTGGAGAGCGCCGCGCGTACTGCGGCGGATCTCTACGACGAGGTTGCCAGGCTGCACGGATTCATCTTCGACCGGTCCACCCTGAGAGTCGTGCTGAACGATACGATCGTTCCGTGGAGCTCGGAGGTCAGGGACGGCGACACCGTCGTTTTTCTTGCACCGTTTGCCGGCGGGTGATGAGCGTGGCGGTGATGAGCTCCTTCGAGCTTTTCGAGCTGAGCGAAAAACCTCTGGATGTTGGCAGGCTTGCCGCCTCTCTTGTCGACATCCACGCGGGAGCATTCGTTTCATTCGAAGGACGGGTACGGGACACGAATGAGAACCGGGCCGTGGTCGGCCTGGAGTACGAGGCGTACGTCGAGCTCTGCCGGAAGGAAGGGATTGCCATCGTGCGCGAAGCGCGCGACGGGGTCATCGCTGCCCGCTGCGTCCATCGGGTCGGCCAGCTTGCCGTCGGTGATGTCGCCGTCTGGGTCGGCGTCCTGGCAGGCCATCGCGATGAAGCGTTTCGAGCGGGCCGTTTCATCATCGACGAGGTGAAGCGGCGGGTCCCCATCTGGAAAAAGGAGCACTACCGCGACGGCAGCTCCGAGTGGATCGGGCTCGGCTGAGGCGGGGTCTACTTCTCCAGCAGGTCTTTCATGGCGGCGAGCACCTTCTTCCAGTTCTCCGTGGAATGATCGGCTGACTCACGGGTGGGGTTATTGTCCTGCGTGACCGTGAGCGTTGTCTCCCTGCCGTTCTGCGAAAGGGCGTAGGTGACCATGTTGTAATTCTCCGGGGTATCAGGCTTGCCGGAGAACGAGCTCCAGTAGGTGGACTTCAGCAGCCGGTTGGGCACGAGCTCCAGGATTGTTCCCTTGTCCTCGTAGGTCTTCCCCTCCCAGACGCCGGTGTACGTGATGGAGCTTCCCACTTTCCAGTCGGATTTCGCATCGGTGCCGAAAAGATATCGCTTGATGAGCTTGGGATTCGTGAGGGCATCCCAGACCCTGGCAGCATCGACCTTGATTGTGACTTTCGCGGTTGCCGTGAATGTGTCCTTCATGATGCAAATATACACAATGCGCCCCATCCGCGTGACACACGGGCCTGAGGCATCGTAGGGCGTTGGAAAAAACGTATTGACGTGCCGCTCACTTTCATTTCGATACGTTTTTTCCATTGGCAGCGCTGATGAGCCTGGAAACCTTCGTCAGGTTTTCTACCGCGTCAGCCAGCGGGTGCCGCAGATGGCGTTGAAGTCGCACGTCGGGCACGTTCGCTTTCTGTTTTCGGTGGGCGCGAAAGGGACATCGAGGGAGACGATCTCCTGCAGGATCGCATGGATCACAGACTGGAGCCGGGGAAGCTCGCGGTGTTCCTCCTCCTCGTCACTGAACAGGGGCAGCTCGATGGATCGGTCCAGCCGGGTGCGGCCGAGAAGCAGGAACATGGCGCAGGCGGCCTCGGGACGCAGCAGCAGGTAGAAGGGAAGCTGGAGGGTCCCGATCGCCGCGCTCCACGTCTCGCGGTTGTGAAGATCCAGCTTCTGGAAATTGATGGAGTGACTTTTCCTGTCGTGCCCTGTCTTGTAATCAAGAACCACCAGATTGCGCCCCCTGCGCTGCACCGCGTCAAGCCGTCCGGCGAGAGTAAAGCCATTCCAGTCCCTCGTCAGGCGCTCCTCCAGCGCGATGATCGTCACCGGCGACTCCCGCAGTGTCGGCCGCAGGTAATCGGTCAGAAACCGCGTGAGGTGGCTTCTGATCTGCGATCGAAGGAGCTGGCCCGCTCCTGTTTCCTGGCTCCCATACGCGTCG
>DATKLB010000201.1:0-7346 GCA_035542615.1 Spirochaetia bacterium
CCGAACGCTCCCACCTGGATGGCATAGAGGTCGCTCTGCGAAATGAAAGCAACGATCTGAAGCGATACGCGGGCAACCCCGCTGTCGATCATGCCGAGCTGCACAGCCGCCGCGCGCGACAGGTCGATGACCCGACCGTCGACGAACGGACCCCTGTCGTTGATCTTGACCAGGACTGATTTTCCGTTGTCGAGGTTGGTCACCCTCACGACAGTTCCAAACGGCAGTGTCCGGTGTGCGGCCGTCAGAGTGTTCGTATTGAACACCTCACCGCTGGAGGTCATCCGCCCGTGGAACTTGCCTCCATACCACGACGCAAGGCCGTCCTCGGCCATCACGAGCGCGGGGCACGCGGCAAGCATCACGAACAGGATCATCCCTTTCACGCTTCTCATTGTCGGCTTCTGGCACATAATGTTCCGCACGAACGGTCAAAGCGGGCGCGGCGAGCCCTGCCGTTAGTCCGCATATCTGCGCACTATAGGAAGAATCCCGCCTTCGTTGCAAGGGGTATGTTGTGCGCCGCGGCCCGACCGGTGTATATGTTCGGCGGAGGACGCAATGGGTGACCTTTCGGATCTGAAAAGAGACCTCGGCACGGCGGCGGTGGACAGGTTCGTGCAGGATGGCATGCGCCTGGGGCTCGGAACGGGTTCGACCGCCATCTGGGCAACCCGGAGGGTCGCGGAACGCCTGACGGAGGGAAGCCTTCGCGGAATCACGGCTGTGCCGACGAGCCTTCAGACGGAGCTCGAGGCAAGGGCCCTGGGCATTCCCGTTGTCACCTTGAATACAACATCACTGGATGGGGAGCTGGACCTCACGATCGACGGAGCCGACGAGGTGGATGGCGCCTTCAACCTCATCAAGGGTGGGGGCGGGGCGCTCCTCATGGAGAAGGTCGTCGCGTATGCGTCCCGGCGCCTTGTGATCATCGTGGATCATACGAAGCTCGTTGGTCGATTGTGCGAACGCTCTCCGGTCCCCGTGGAAGTGGTCGTTGACGCCCTGGAGACAGTGAAGAAACGACTTCGCGGAATGGGCGGCGATGTATCGCTGCGCATTGGGCAGCGCAAGGCCGGTCCCGTGGTAACGGACCTCGGGAATCTTCTCCTCGATGTGACGTTCCCGCGGGACTTCGATGCGGCCGAGTGGGAACGCGAGATCAAGCTCATCCCGGGCGTTCTGGAAAACGGATTGTTTACCCGAAAGACTCCCGAGCTGCTGATTGGCGATCAGAGCGGAAGCCTGGAACACCGCACGAAGACCTGACGCACCCGGTGCCGGACGCGGCTCTATTCCAGCGCGATCTTCTTTCCCGTGCGCGCGTCCCGCACGGAACATTCCTGCTTGTCTCTCATGTAGCTTTTCACATACTCGAGGTCATCCGTCTCGACGAGAATCTCTCCGTCCTTGTAGATCAGGTAGATCACGATTTCCCCTTCCCATTCAATGTATCGACAGATTTTATCACGATTGCGAGCCGGGAGTGAAGACGGAACGATCCGCGCCACACATCAGCCGTCCTTGACAGGGGATGCCCGGACGCTAGACTTGGGGATGTCAGACGTCGAGCGGAGGTGAAAGCATGATATTCCTGGCCTCGCAGTTGCTGTTCATCATTTTCGGGCTCGCCGGGCTCATCGTGTGGGCCTACTCGGACATGCCGCTGGTGATGCGGGAGATCGCGATCAACACGCGCAGGAACTCGGACCAGGGCAGCTCCTACATTCTCATGAAAGTGCTTTCCGTCTGTCTCAAGATCGTGGCGGTGTTCCTGTGGTTTGCCGGGATCGCGTCGATCATCGCGCTGAACGCGGGGTGTACATCACTCGGCAATCTGTTCCACGGCATAGGCGCCCCCTGAGCGAGCCGCATGCGCCTTGCGCGATTCGAGGCCGGAGGCCGCGTGTCATGGGGCATCGTCGAATCCCGGGACGGCGGCAGTCCGCGCGTGAGGGAGATCGCTTCCTCCTCTTTCGACGTTGTGGCGTCGCAGGCCGTCATGGCCGCGGGGCCGCAGGCCACGTCACGGGTCCACCGGTTGGATGAAGTCCGATTGCTGTCTCCCTGCGCCCCGTCGAAGATCTTTGCTCTTGCCCACAACTATCGCAATCATCTGCAGGGAAAAGCGGCGCCCCGCGAGCCGCAGATTTTCCTCAAGGTTCCCAGCTCCGTGATCAGCCCGGGACAGACGATCCTCCTGCCCCCCGGGCAGGGGAGGGTGGACGAAGAGGCCGAACTCGTGGTTGTCATGGGAAAACGCTGCAAAGGAGCGCGCCGGGAAAACGCGCTGGGCTTCGTGCTCGGATATACATGCGGCAACGATGTCAGCGCCCGCATGTGGCAGAAGAACGACCTGAACTGGTGGCGAGCCAAGTCCTCAGACACGTTCTCGCCGATCGGCCCTTTCATCGTCACTGACATCGACCCGCGCTCCGCGCTCATCACCGGCAGGATCAACGGCCGGGAGGTCCAGCGATGCTCGACTGCCGATCTCATTTTCGATGTTCCCGCCCTCGTCGAATGGATCTCCGCCGCGGTGACGCTGGAGCCGGGGGATCTTATCTTCACAGGCACATCGGGAGAACCTGCCGAGCTTCACCCGGGCGATGTGGTCGAGGTGGAGATCGATGGCATCGGCGTTCTCTCGAATCCTGTCGCGGAGGCCGGCTCCCTCACGTCGTAAGGCCCAGCTCGTCGATCCGTTTCAACCGCCGGAGGGTCTGAACCATCGAGCGCGTCGTGTGGTAGTTGTTTTTCCATGCGTGGCCGAGGTAGTCCCATTTCACCGTTCCGTCCTGCTCCAGGAGAGCGAACCATTCGCCAACATCGTGGTTGATCATGTGGTCCCACACGAAATTGAAAACCTGCAAAAAGCCGTCCCAGTACCGCTTGTCGCGAAAGAGAATGTAGGAATCGAGCAGGCCGACCAGGGACTCTGCCTGCTGCCAGAACTCCTTCTGCCGATCCCGTGCCGGGCCATCGTGCGGTCCCTCCACGAACACGCCGCCGTACTCCCAGTCCACGCCGTACGTGACAGTATGCCGCGCAAGGGCTGAGAGCCGGTCCCGCCATTGGTCGACGCGCTCTCCCAGCACCTCGAGGGCATGGAGGAAGAGCCACAGGAACTCGATGTTGTGCCCGTAACTCGTGTTGTCGAGCGGGCGGGGTGCGCCTTCATTGTCCCGGTCGGAGCCCCAGACCGTGCGGAACATGATGGCTGGCAGCGGTGTGAAATCGAGGCTGAACTGGGCCAGCCCCGTCCAGGTTCCCTTGTGGAACATCCGGGCCCACAGCACGTCGATCACTTCCCGCAGCTTGCGCTCGTGAATCTCTGACCGGGTCAACTCGTAGAGCGTCGTGTACGCCTCCATCAGGTGCATGTGAACGTCGAAGGACTTCCTGTCGCCTCCATATGCGCCCGAAGGCCGCGGCCTCCAGTCGCGCAGGAACATCTCCCGATATCCGCCGTACGCCGTTTCCGCGGCGTACTTCTGCACGAGATCGAAGGTGTGCTCCGCCGTTTCCCTTGCTCGCGTGTTCCCGGTTGCCAGGGCGCATTCGCTCATGCAGTACATGACGAAGCTTTGACCGTACATGATCTTGTCGGTCACCGTCGGCGCGCCGCTTTTGTCCACGATCCAGAACCAACCGTCGTGCTCCGTGTCGTGAAAGCTTTTCCAGAACCAGGCGAGCCCGGGCTCGAGCAGCTCTCGCGCCCTGCCGGCGTCGAAGCCGTTCCTGATGGCGTGCGACAGCATGAAGATCGAGCGGGTCTGCTGGATCAAGGTCTTGTCAGTCTGGCCCGTGGGTTTTCCGTTTCTGTCGAAGTACGTTGTGAATCCGCCGTCCGGGGCCGCTACCCGCTGGTACCAGAACGGGTAGAGCTTCTCCGTCAGGTAGGTCTCGATCCGGTTGTAGAGCTCCATGGCATGCTCCTCTCGTGAAAAAGGCGGCCCGTCGGCCGCCTTCAAGCATCCTGTCCTCGGTTACCTGCGAACCGAGTAGAACGCGCTCCGGCCCGCATATGTGCAGACTCCCTCCAGGAGGTCTTCGATCCTCATGAGCTGATTGTACTTGGCAAGCCGGTCCGAACGGGAGAGCGACCCTGTCTTGATCTGTCCCGTCTCGAGTGCCACTACGAAGTCCGCAATGAAGCTGTCCTCTGTCTCGCCGCTCCTGTGGGAGACAACCGCGGTGTAGCCGGCTTTCTTGGCCATCTCGACCGTCTCGTATGTCTCCGTGAGGGAACCGATCTGGTTCAGCTTGATGAGGATGGAATTGGCGACGCCTTTCTGGATGCCCATCTGGAGGCGCTTTGTGTTGGTGACGAACAGATCATCCCCCACGAGCTGGACCTTCTTTCCCAGCTTGTCAGTGAGGAGCTTCCAGCCGTCCCAGTCGTCCTGCGCCATGGCATCTTCCATGGATATGATGGGATACTTGTTCGCCCAGCCCGCCCAGAAGTCCACCATCTCGCTGGAAGAAAGCTCCCGCTTGTCGGATTTCTTGAACACGTACTTCTTCTTCTCCACGTCGTAGAACTCAGAGGCGGCGGGATCAATGGCGAGCATGATGTTGTCGCCGGGCTTGTAGCCTGCCTTCTCGATGGCCTGGAGAATGACCTCGGGTGCTTCGTCGTTGCTCTTGAGGCTGGGCGCATATCCGCCCTCGTCGCCCACTGCCGTATTGTACCCCTTCGCTTTGAGCACGCTCTTGAGGGTGTGGAAGATTTCCGACATCATCCGCACTGCTTCCCGGATCGTCTCTGCCCCGACGGGCATGATCATGAACTCCTGGAAATCCACAGAGCTGTCCGCGTGTGCCCCTCCGTTGATGATGTTCGCCATGGGAACCGGCATCAGGGAGGCGTGGTAGCTGCCCAGGTATTTGAACAGGGGAAGGCCGAGGAAGTCCGCAGCCGCGCGCGCGGTCGCCATGGAGACGCCGAGGATGGCGTTTGCGCCGAGCTTCGATTTCATTTCCGTGCCGTCCAGCTCGATCATCGTGTGGTCGATGTCCACCTGCTCCAGAGCGTCCAGCCCCACGACCTCAGCCGCGATGATGTTGTTCACGTTCTGCACGGCTTTCAGAACGCCCTTCCCGAGGAACCTGGCCTTGTCGCCGTCGCGAAGCTCGAGGGCTTCGTGCTCGCCCGTGGACGCTCCTGATGGCACGGATGCCCTGCCCATGGACCCGTCCTCCAGAACGACGTCGACCTCGACCGTCGGGTTGCCGCGCGAGTCGAGAATCTCCCGTGCCTCGACGTATTCGATGATGCTCATGGCCCTACTCCTTGTCGGTTGAGTGGATGGGGCGAGTATGCAGATCGGGGCCGCCTGAGTCAAGGAAGGTCCGGCAGGCGGTTGCGCCGGCTCGTCGCCGGGCCTACAATCGCAATCGATGAACTTCGCGCTGACGACCCAGATGATCGATAAGATCGCCTTCGCCATGGAAGATCAGAAGGAGAGCTTCGCCATCGATGTGGACACCGGCGAGCTCGTCCCGCTCTCCTCCCGGGCGGCAGCCCTGCCGGACGACAGGTACGTCCCGCTCCCGCGCTGGGGGTCGGCGGAAGGCTTTCATCTCATGGAGAGCTTTGTCACGTCTCTCGATAACCCTGTCTACCGGGAGCAGCTTGCCAGGGCGCTCACCATGGGGAAAGGCGTTTTTCGAGCCTTCAAGGACGCCCTGAAAGCGAGCAAGGAGATCGAGAAGCTGTGGTTCGACTACAAGGAGCGGCGGCTGCGCGGCGTCATCGTGAGCTGGTACAACGCCAACAGGGAAGCCCGGGGCCTGGCCCTGCTCCCCGCGGAGCCGGAAGACACCGAAGAGCTGGTGATGAGCGACTTCAGCTTTTCCTGGGATGTGAAAGACCAGAGGGAAGACATCCTGCGGCTGGACAGGGACGCCTTCTTCGAGCTCTTCCCGCATGACTCTCCCGAGAGCCTGGCGGAGAGATACGAGGAAAAGCGAAGCGGTGTTCCTTCGCCAGGGTCACCGGACACTCCCGTTCTGTTTGCCGAGACACCGGAAGGGGAGCTCGCCGGCTTCGCGTGGGGACTCATCGAAGGCCGCAGCGTTCACATGGTTCAGCTCGCCATAGTGCCCGGGCTGCGGGGCATCGGGCTGGGAGAAGCACTGCTGCGCAAGTTCCTGACCGACATGCGATCGCGCCAGATGAAGCGCCTGACTCTCGAGCTGGCCGGCAAGTCGCTGCGCTTTTCCAACTTCTTTCAGTCGGTCGGATTCCGTCCGGTGACCCAGGTCCTGGAGTGCAGCCTCGACGACCTGCCGTTCTAGGATCTAGCGGCCCGCAAGGATGACGCGAACCGCCTCGCAAAATCCTTCCGCGCGGTCTGCGCGGGTGATGAACTCCGGGAGGTGACGGATGCCCGACAGGAAGCCGCGGATATTCGCCACCGCGATTGAATGCGCAAACCCCTCGAACAGCGGCTCATCGTTGGGTGAGTCGCCAACGAAGATCGACTTCCGGGCGAGCGTGGCGAGCGGCATACCCGCGTCCTCCTGCACGAACATCCGGACCCCGGAGAGCTTGTCAAAGCTCCCCAGCCAGAAGTTCACGTGGATGCTGGAGACCTTGAAGTGAACGCCTTCTTCGCGAAGGATGCGGCAGATGTCCTGAACGCTCGCCGGCGGCAGCGGGGGAACATCCTCGCAGTAGTCGATGGCCACGTCGCTGATGCGAAAGGGTTGATCCGCAGCCAGCGCCGTACCCGGCACCTCTTTCAGAACGCGCGCAGCCACCAGGTCCAGGGTGCGCGCCCGCTCCGACAGACTCTCCTGCGCGTCTTTCGAGTCCGCACTCTGGTAGCGCCGCTTCATCTTTCTCGCGGTGCGGTCGTACGCATAGAAAAAGGCGCCGTTCTCTCCGACGATGCCTGCCACGGGCCACATCCGCGCAATATGGTCGCACCAGCCCCCCGGCCTGCCAGTAACAGGCACCACCCGGATTCCTGCCCGCCACAGGTCCCAGAGCGCCTGGTACGAGGAGTCCGGCAGCATTCCGTTGGTGGTCAGTGTGTCATCGATGTCTGCAAAGAGGTATGCAAGGTCGCGGCAGAGAGCCGCCGGCAGTGTCTGGACTGGAGCGGGGCGCACGGCGCTCACAAGGGCCGGCCTGGACCTATGCTCCGATACCAGGCGCCTGGTCCATGTCCCCGGTTCCCAGCCCCTGCTCCCCGAGCAGGCGCAGCCGCGCGCGCTCCGTCCGCTCGTGTAACGCCGCCAGGGCTGTCATCACGCTGTCCGCCACGTGCTGCTTGGGATCCTCGACATGGCTTCGACCCTTGAGCGCCTGTCGCCGGAACTCCGAGCACCTG
>DATKLB010000202.1:0-3190 GCA_035542615.1 Spirochaetia bacterium
ACTCAACATCACCGACGAAATGTTCAAGCTGATCGAACGCCGGGAACCGTCGCAGTCCGCTGACGAGATATCGAGCCTGGCGGAAAACCTGATCAGCCGGATCGACGACACGTTGCTCTCTCATACGCCCATTCCGGGCGACAAGGACCCGGCTCAGCCGTAAGTGCAGCCCTCGCGGCCGACGACGCGGGAAGCGACCGTGTTCGCGAGCTCCGCGCACGTGCGCGGCTCGGCCTCGTGGAGCATCCCGAAAAGAAAACCCGCGGCGAACGCGTCCCCCGCGCCGGTCGTGTCGACCGCGTGTACGGGCACGCCGGGCACCTGCTCATAGATTCCGTTCGTTCCAAGAAAGCATCCCCCCTGCCCGATTTTCATGACGATGAGAGGAGCGAACGTCTCCGCCTCCTGCATGCAGTCCTCGTCGCACGATGCGCCCGTGAGAATTGCGATCTCGTCCCGGTTGCCGAACAGGACGTCCACGTTTCCTGGAATCCAGGAGCGGAAGGCGTCCCCCGATCGGCGCACCGCGAAAGAGTCGGCCAGATCGAAGGCGACAATCGGGCGATCGGGCCTTTTCTCTCGGGACTCAACCGCCTTTCGGGCCGCGGCTTCCTGGTGCGCCGTGTCCCAGAGGTAGCCGGTCAGGTAGAGGATTCGCGAGCGGGCGAGCCGCTCGAGGTCGAGATCCTGGGGTCCGAAGTCCCGGCAGGCGCCGAGGTAGGTGTTCATGGTCCGCTCCCCGTCCGGGGTGACAAGGATGACCGACGTGCCCGTGGGCGTCGTCTTGCGGGCGATCGACGGGGAGACGCCCGCCTGCGTGATGAGCTGCACGAACTGGTCTCCCAGAGAATCACGGCCGACTGACCCGTTGAAGATCGGCTGCAGGCCGCTCCCGCCGGCCCGCGCCAGGTTTCCGAACTGCCTCAGGACCACCTGGCCCGCCGGGCTCGACAGCCAGGCAACACCGCGGACGGTGTTCGCGGCGCTGCCGCCGGGCATCATGCGGACCGAAGGCAGCTCCCGCAGGAGCTCTTCGATCTCAGCTTTGTCAACGAGGTGCATGCTGCCTGGCTGCTTCCCGAATCGCTCGAGAAACGCATAGTCGACGTGGGCGATGATGTCCATCAGCGGGTTTTCGACCGCGAATACGGAAAACGATTGTTCCAGACCATCCTCCTGAATTGACAGCGCCAATGCCCTTCTTTATATTGGTGGCTAATAGTAAGGAAGCATCGCCCGGATGTCCATCGTCAGAACGCAGCAGCTCTCGCGGTTCTTCGAGCAGTATGCATCGACGGAGGTTACCTTCAACAAGCAGGTCCTCAGCGCCACAGGACTGATGTCGAAGAACGTCTACCTGAAAGTGCTCGACCAGCAGTGGCCCTGCGTCGTCTTCTCCAGCTCGATGACCGCCGCGCGGGTGATCGTGACCGTCAAGGAAGCGTTCCTCGCTGCTCTCAGGAAAGCGAACAACAAACTGTTTCTTCGCTGGTGCTTCAAGCTGGCGGACAAACCTGAGCCGATCTCATTCTACGTTTCGTGCCACGCGGCTGGCTTCACTCCCTACGACTTGGGGGACCAGGAGGTGCAGTTGCTTGCCCTGGAGTTCACGCAGCGGCCGCCGGATGACCTCATCGGCGTCCTTGGCAGCCTCGTGGACGCCAGCGCGAATGCGCAGCGCCGGCGGGAAGAGCGGATTCCCGTGACCCCGGAGACCATGAAAAAGCTCGGGCTGGAGACGCGGGAGGCAATCCTGTCGCTCAACGGAAAACCGCATCGCGGCATGCTGCGCGACCTGTCGTTCGGCGGCGCAACAATCGTTACGGCAGCAGTCACGGCAGCCGCCGTGGGAAGCAATGTCACGCTGCGGATCGCAAAAGGCGAACAGGGAGGCGAGCTCCTGCTCCTCGGCGTCATCCGCAGAGTCGACGAGGTCGGGGGCAGGAAGGACATTGTCGTTGTGGCCCTCGAGTATCCCCGCGAGCCACCCATGAGCTATAAGCTCCTGGTCAATACCTACATCTCGTCAGCGCGCAAGGCCGGCCAGGAGGCGGCGAAGCCCGCGCAGAAGCCAATAGCTGCCCCGCCGCCGTCGGGGCACGGAGAGGAATCCTCTTTCCCCGAGGAGGAACCGGCGCAAGGCGGCACAGGAGTCGGTCGGGAAAATGGATGAGAAGAGCCGGCTGTCGAGCATAGCGTACGTGTCCATTGCAGGAACGAGCCAGCGGCAGATCGGCAGCTTCACCCTTGACCCCGAGATCCTCCTCCCCGTCGACTTGCCGCCCGGGGCGAGCAAGCTGAAAAGCGACGAGCTCAGCTGGGAAGCCATCGTGGCCGGAACGCTGAAAGTTCTCGCCTGGGACCAGTCAAACCCGAACTCGGACTACTATCGGCGATTCGTTCTTGCCGTGAAACCGGACATCCGCCAGGAGTTCACGCACCTGGGCATCCTGAAGGCCCGAGACGGCGATGCCGAGCTCGCCATCGAGGTGTTCCGGGCGCTGGAAGGCCTGTTTCCGGACGACCCTGCCTCTGTTCTCAACCTGGCGCTCGCATACGAGCAGCGCGCGCGGCAACATGAAAAGCGGGACAACGGGCCGGCCGAAGAGGAGTACCTCGGTCTTGCTTTTGAGGCATACAAGAGGGCCCTTGCGGCGGATCCCACCGAGCCGACCATCCACTACAACCTGGCATTCTTCTACCTCCACCAGCGATCCTTCGAGAAGGCCCGTGAGCATCTGCAGGTCTTTGCGAAGACCGGCAGCGATGAAAAGCGCCTCTCCGAGGCGAGGCGCATCATCAGGGAAATCGATGCTCAGGGACTGATGGACGGACTGTTCAAGAAGGCCTTCGACTCCATCCGCATGGGCAAAGAGAACGAAGGAATCGAGAACATCGAAAAGTTCCTGGCATCGCGCCCGGATTTCCAGAACGCATGGTTCCTGCTGGGATGGGCGCACAGACGCCTGGGGCAGTATTCGCAGGGGAAAGAAGCATTTCTGAAGGCGCTCAGCGTGGGCGCGCCGCACGCGGACCTGCTGAATGAGCTCGCCATCTGCCTCATGGAGCTCGGCGAGCTCGCTGAAAGCCGAAAGCGGCTCCTGGAAGCTCTGAACCTGGAGCCGGAGAACACAAAAGTGATCTCCAACCTGGGTATCGTGGCCTTGAAGGGTGGAAACAGGAGCGAGGC
>DATKLB010000203.1:0-3533 GCA_035542615.1 Spirochaetia bacterium
CCTTGCCCTGCTTGCCGGGGTGACGGTCGCAGTCGTCGAGGTCCTTCAGACCTGGTATATCCTGTTCGTCCTGGGCCACCCCAGCATGCCGAACTCCTTTGTGATCTTTGCCTCTGTCGTTGTGCAGGGGCTGATCGGCCTGCTTCCCGGCAACATCGGGGGGATGGAGGGAACGCACCTGTTTGTCTTCAATCTCCTGCGCATCGGCTCCAGCGCAAGCTTCGTGTATACGATTATCCTGCGTATCGGCCAGATGGCGATGGTCATGCTGGGGCTCGGCTGTATCTTCGTGTGGCGGCTGGAGAAGGTGCGGATTCGAGGCGCCGATCGGAATCGAACCGATGTATAAAGGTTTTGCAGACCTCTCCCTTACCACTTGGGTACGGCGCCTGGTCGAACCCGGAGACGGCCCCACAGTACAGAATGCGGCGGGGTTTGTAAAGAAGGAAAGCCGGTTCACACGATGAGCACAGATGTGCAGAATGAGAGCTGCCGTGGTAACGATAATCATACCGACGTATAACGAGGAGGGGTATCTTCCCCGACTTTTGGAGAGCATCAAAGCGCAGGACTATCGTGACTACGAGGTCATTGTCGCGGACAACTCCTCGGGAGACGGGACTCGTCGGCTCGCTCGGGCCAGCGGCGCGCGAATTGTCCAGGGCGGCGTGCCCGGGGTCGGCAGGAACCGCGGGGCGGCCGCTGCCCGCGGCGAGTACCTGCTTTTCGTCGATGCTGACACCGTCCTCCCGGACGGTTTCCTCTCGGCCATCATGGCACGTTTCGAGAAGGACTTTGTCGACATCTGCGTGCCCTGGATCCGCCCGATCGACGGCGCCAACCCCATCTACCGCACGATCTTCCAGTTCAGCAACACGTTCTTCAAGCTCATGGAGGTGATACAACCCCAGGGCCTGGGTGTCTGCATCCTCACCACGCGGCGGCTCCACAACAGGATCGGAGGGTTCTCGGAGAAAGTGAGGGTTTCCGAGGACTTCGACTACATCAACCGGGCGTCGCTGGTCGGACGATTCCGGGTCTACAGCCATGTCTACGTCTATCACTCGGTGCGCCGCTACCAGGCGGAGGGGGTGGGGAACCTCGTCCAGAAGCAATTCAAGAGCGGGTTCATCTATCTTTTCACCGGCAAGGCCTATGACACCGAGAACTACGAGTTCGGGACATTTTCCGGCAAGGGACCCGAAGGTGCCGAGGTCAAAAAGCTCCTTGCCTCCATTGACCGTCAAAGCAGGCGGCTTCGTACCCAGATCGAGAAGCTGGATGGAAAGGGCATCGATGACCACCACCCGGCAGGGAAAGGCCGGCCGGCCGGCGCGAAGCGCGGGAGCCGGGTCCGCTAGTATCAGCTTCACCGCGAGTCAGCAGCCCGCATCCTGATTCCGGGCGCCCGGCGATCCGTATCGCTTGACTTCGATCGAGGCTCTTCCTATCCTTTTTCCCGAGTATGGACAACGCTCGCCAGCGGGATGTTCCTCAGCGCGCTCGAGGCACGGGAGCACCCGTTGCCCGAGCACATCTTCCCCGCGGCGGCTTCTCGGGCCGAAGGGTGCGCGACGCCCTCAGCGCGTACCTGTTCATCGCCCCATCGACGCTGATCATCGGGGTCTTCGGGATCTTTCCCCTCTTTTTCACCCTGTACGTCAGCCTCTTCAAGTGGAGATTCACGAAAGCCGGATTTCTCGGGCTGGGCAACTACGCGGAGCTCTTCGGCGCCCGGGCACTCCCCCTGATCGCCGTTGCGGTATCAGGCGCAGGAATCGCGGCAGCAGCGATGCTGGCGCGAGAGGCCCGCGGTCTGCGACTGGCAGGCGCACTGGTGCTTCTGACCTGCTCGCTCGCCGGTCTGTTCCTGTCCTTTCCTCTGCTGGCATTCCAGGGGGACACCGAGGTCTTCGACTCCCTGCGGGTCACCATCTGGTATGCCCTGCTGACCGTTCCCCCGCAGCTCGTCATCGGACTCGCTGTTGCGATCCTGCTCACGCGCAAAGTCAGGGGGCGGCAGGCTTTCCGAGTGATCTACCTGCTGCCGTACATCGCGCCGACGGTTGCCACGGCAGCCGTCTACGAGCTGCTTTTTTCGCTTCGACCGGACTCCTTTGCGAACCAGCTCATCGGCCTGCTCGGCGCATCGCCGCTGCAGTGGCTCCAGGAGCCTCGCAGCATCGTCTCTTTGCTGTTCGGCGGTGCCGCACTGCAACCACCGGCTTCGGGCATCTCGTCACATGGCGCGCTCGCCATGCTCAGCGAACGGATTTTTCCCTATTGGTTGAGCTGGGCGCGCGGTCCGAGTCTCGCCCTCACGTCGATCATCTTCTACAGCTGGTGGGTGTTCGTGGGCTATTATGCCCTCATCTACATCACCGGGCTCGGCGCGATTCCGCGCCAGCTCTACGAGGCGGCCGAAATGGACGGCGCGGGAAAGCTGCGAAGCTTCTTTTCGATTACCCTGCCGCTGCTGTCGCCCACGACCTATTTTCTGACCGTTCTCGGCGTCATTGGGACATTCAAGGCATTCACGCACCTCTATGTGCTCCGCACGACCGCCGCCGCGGGGACGACGGATCCGATCAGCGTGGAGATCTTCTTCACCTTCTTTCGCAAGGCGAGGCTCGGCTATGCCTCCGCGATCGCCATCATACTCTTTCTCACAGTGCTCGGGCTCACCCTGATCCAGCAGCGGACCCTTGAAAGGCGTGTGAGCTATGGCGATTGAGCTGAGGGCGCCAGGGGGACGTCCCCGCCCTCGCCTCCGGGCAGGCCAGGGAGTCGTGTATTTCCTGCTCATCCTGGGGGCACTTATCTGCGTTCTTCCTTTTTTCTTCATGGTAGGCACGTCCCTGAAATCCGCCGCCGAGACGATCACGCGGGTGAGCCCGATCCCGTTTGCTCCCGATTTCTGGCCGAGATTCCCCCGGTGGTCAAACTACGCGGAGGCATGGACGCGCGCCAGCTTCAGCCTGTACTTCCGCAACAGCCTCATCACGGCGGCCGTGACCGTGGCGGGAGTGCTCGTCACGTCGAGCCTCTCCGCTTATGCCTTCGCGAAAATCCGGTTCCCCGGGTCGCGGTCCCTGTTTTCGGTGCTCCTGGCAACACTCATCATCCCGGAAAGCGTCTACCTGGTGCCCAACTTCCTCATCGTGACCCGCCTGGGGTGGTACGACTCGCTGGCCGCGTTGACCGTGCCGTTCATGGCAAGCGCTTTTTTCATCTTTCTTCTGCGGCAGTTCTTTGCGCAGATACCCAACGAGCTCGTGGAAAGCGCCCGCATCGACGGAGCGGGGCACCTGCGCTCGCTTTTTTCCATCGTGCTCCCTCTTTCCGGAGCGCCCGTGTTCACCGTCGCGTTTCTCGCGTTCGTCGGCTCCTGGAACTCGCTGCAGTGGCCGCTGGTTGCAACGCGCACCCCGCGGTGGCGACCGATCACAGTCGGCCTGACCACCTTCATTTCCGACGCAGGACCGGAAAATCAGCTCATCATGGCCGGCGCGGTCATCGCGACCCTGCCGATC
>DATKLB010000204.1:0-11832 GCA_035542615.1 Spirochaetia bacterium
GCTGCCTTTCGGTTCTCAAGACGTATCTACCAGTTGCTTTTTCGCCCGAAGGTGATTCGCTGGCTGGTGTCAATTGCACCCCGCTCCATGCAGGACGAGTTCAACAGGGCGACTCCCAAGCTTGAGACTGTCATCAAGAGGGGCAGGGGCTACGACAGCAGACCCCCGGCTCTCGTGTGTCTCGTGGGCGACAAAAGAGTCCCCCTTTCCCTGGAGAGCGCCCAATACGCGCTGTACACCATGTCGCTTTTCGCGCAGGTGAAAGGGTTGGGATGCCGCAACCTCGTGGGAAATCAGAGCATTTTCAACGGGAGCAGGGAGATTCGAAGACTCCTTGGCCTGAAACCGAGTGAGAGGTTTCTCGCCGTCGCGGGTTTCGGGCACCCCGCGGTCAAATTCAGGAACAAAGTGCTGGGAAAAAGCATGAGCATTCAGTGGAACTCCAGCTCGCATGGGAAAGGAGAGTCGGACAATGTCAACGAATGAGAGGTTGCGCCTGGTTGCCGCGTGTGGGATCGACTGCGGCAACTGCTCGTTGTATATGTGCAAGGACCATCCTGAAATGATGGATCGCCTGGTGGAAAGAGGGATTCCGCGCGAGAAGCTGCCCTGCGCAGGGTGCAGGAACGTCGAGGGCGACTGCCCCGTGATCAGCTCCAAATGCGAGACCTATGAATGTGTTGGTCGGAAGGCAGTCGAGTTCTGCCACGAGTGCGCTGACTTCCCATGCTCGAAACTATGCCCGTCCGCTGATAGAGCAGACGTCCTGCCGCACAACCTGAAGCTTTTCAACCTTGGCACGATAGAGCGGATCGGAGTTGGAGGTTTTGTGAGGTCATCGGGAGACCTGGAACGACTGTACTTCAAGGGCAAAATGGAGATTGGAAAGGGACCAAAGCTGGCCTAGAAGAACGACTGGCAAACAGACGCGAGATCCACAACCGGACTGACGCCCCCTCCACTCATCGAGAGATCGAAATCTTCCGTTATACAGAATGGAGAAGAGGAAATGGAACAGCTGCTCCTCGGGCTTTTCTTCGTGGTCGTCTCGCTCGCCATCAGTCTTGGTCTGATCGGTTGACTGGGGTCGCGTCAGGAGGCGCAGAAGAAAGGAGCCGTGCGGGCCTGGATTGACCTGACACGCGGGACCGGCCGAGGGCCGTGGCAACAGGCCGGCCTCGCTCACGATCTCGGGCACTTTCTGCTCTCAGTCGATAGCGATGATATGGATGCCGGCCACTTCTTCGATCTCTGTCACCCTAAGCCCTCATGATGGCCTTGAGCTTCTCCGCGGCAGTCGCCGCATCCGGAGCGTAGCCGTCCGCGCCGATCTCCCTGGCGTACTGATCGGTCAGAGGCGCGCCGCCAACGAGGAATTGAACTTTGCTGCGAACCCCTTCTTTCTGGAACCTGTCGATGACGTCCTTCATCCCGGTCATTGTGGTCGTCAGCAGAGCTGACATGCCGATTGCTTTTGCATCCGGGTTGTCCTTGATGCCCTGGAGGAACTTATCCGCCGAGACGTCGATGCCAAGGTCCACGACCTCCAGGCCCGCGCCCTGCGCCATCATCTTCACCAGGTTCTTGCCGATGTCGTGCAGGTCTCCCTTCACCGTTCCCAGGAGCATCTTGCCGATCGGCTTGACTCCTGCCTTCACCAGCTCGGGACGCAGGATCTCCATGCTCTGGTTCATTGCCCGCGCGGCGATGAGAACCTCGGGGATGTAGATCTCATTCGCCTTGAATCGGCGCCCGATCTTTTCCATGCCATCGAGAAGACCCTTGTTGAGTATCTCCCCGGCGCCCTGTTTGTCCGCCAGGAGGGCGGCGGTGAGCTCTTTTGCCGCGCTCGCATTGCCCTTCTGGATAGCTTCCGAAAGCTCCTGGAATGTCGCCATGATTTTCCTCTCCTTTACGATCCTTTTACGTTCCGTGCACTCTCAGCGTGCCACAAAATCGAGCGGGCGTATTGTACGGTTCCTGGACGCTTTGTAAAATTCTGCTATTTGCGAAAAAAGAACCTCTCGTCGCGATGGGTTGCTGCCGTGTGTCTCGGAAGACCTGTTCCCGGCTATTTCTTTCTGGTCTTCGCGCTCTTGCCGCCCCGCGGCGTCTTCCTGGCCCGCGCGGCAACCGGCTTTGACTTCTTGCGTGCGGCAGCGGGTTTTGCCACGCGTTTGCGCGCGGGAGGCTTCGTTGTCCTGCGGAGTGAGAGATCCTCCAGGTGGCGCACGAAGCGGAAAACGTCGTCCAGGGCGCGGTCGTACACCTCACGAGCTTTTGCAGGATTGCTGCGGGTGAGCTCCTTGACGTCGTGGAACGCAACGACCGTGTTGTCTTCCGCGGCTACGAGATCCGCGGACCTGGTCTTCTGGTGAAAGACCGGCGCCGAGCCCACGATTGCCCCCACGCGAAAGCGAAACTCGGGATGTCCCGCGTCGTGCGCGGAACCGCGCACTATTTCGCAGACCAGGGGTGAATCCTCGTTCCTGGCGAGGATGCGCTCCCCGCGCCTGAAGGAGCGACCTGCGGGCTGGCTCGGGACCGGCTGCGCCGGCGGAGAAAACACGGAGCTCGCCGTCAGCCCGCCGATGCGATCGTACGAACTGGAAATCTTGAATATCTCGGGGTTGGCGAGCTCGTGCTTCCTGCCGTGGAGGGCGTCATGCTTTATGTATGCCATGTTTTTTGCGATTTTTATTGCTTCTGAGTCCACCTCGGCCTCGGTCACCCCCATAAAGGCTTCCTTGACGACAAACTCTGAAATGAAATTGCAGCCGGGCTCCCGGCACCTGACCTTATAAACAGCCTCTTTGAGTCTGAACGACACGATGGACCTCCTGTCGGTTCGACATTGGAATTCTATAGGAGCCGGATATCATTTTCCACTGTTTTTTCCGCGACAATCATTCTCAGGGGACGCGGAGGTCCGATCCACTCAGCGGGCCCGGATAGCGTAGGGAATCAACCCGTGGATGGAACGGGCAGAAGGATCCGGGCTGAAGCGCCAGTGCCTCACCGCCTCGCTCACTGCGGCATCCACCTCATTGTATCCTGACGATCCTTCGACGTTCACGTCGTTGACAACGCCGTCAGCCGTGAGGGTGAAAGAGATCAGGACCGTGAGGCTGAGGCCTTCCTTGCTCACCCACAGCGGGATCTTCGGTTGCGGGGCAGCAAGAAGCTTTCTGGCCTGCCCGGCCGCGGGCTGTTCCCACTGAAACCGGTAACTTCCCTGACCTCCTCCGGAGCCTGCAATCGAGTTGCCCCCCCCGCCGCCTCCGCCCTCCCCGCCGCCTTCGCCTGCCGGCGGACTGCCGGCGCCCTGTACCGCTGCTGGTGAGGTGTTGAACGAGTTCAAGTTCAAAGAGCCCTGAGCGGGAGCATTGCCTCCGCCCTGCACCAGGACCCCGCGGGCGGGCGCCCCGCCCCGCGTGCCGCCCCCGCCGCTGGCGGCGCCTGTTCCCTGCTCGGAAGTCTTTGCAGCGGGGAAAACCGGCTCCTGGACCGGCGATGTCGCCCGCTGGGCGCTGCTGGGTTGCGCCGCTTGGTTGCCTTCTTCACGGAAAGCGGGCCCGGTGGGCTGATATGCTTCGGCGCTCGAGCCCTGGCGCGGTTTCGGGATGACGAACCCCTGTCCGCCTGCCGAGCGCGACGGCTGGGCTTGCGATCTGCCCGGCTGCGCCTGCCCCATCGGCTGCGGGGACGCTGACGCTGACGCGGACAGGCCAAGCCCGCCGAGGGCGCCCGGGGCGAGCTCCACGCTGACGGGTATCGGGCTTGGATTCTCTGCGAGATGCACGATCGCAAGCACGGCAAAAAAGACGATATGGAGGAGCACTGCTGCGAGGAACGCCGCGAGAAGGCGTCGTGAATCGCCGCGCTCTGAATCCGCCATGTACTGGACGCTGCTCATTCTCTGTCCCCTAGAAGCTCAGCCGCACGCTCGCCACCGCCCGGAATCCCGGCTCCACGTACGGGTAGAGGCTGGGGCCGTACCGCTGAAGGTTGTTCACGAGCGGCCACAGCACATCGTAGAGGTCCAGGTGCAGTTGGGCGGGCTGGGACAAGCGGACGAACCCGCCGATATCGATTTCAGGCACCTGCACGTTCGGAGGGAGACCGGTGAGCAGGGTTCCGCTGAGCTGGCCTCCATAGGCGCCTGTTGTCTCCATGGCAATCACTTCCGCGGTCATCGAGTCCACGGGGGCAAACGAGGGGCGCTCCATCAGCTCCCTCTTCCAGCCTGCGTCCAGCGTTACCCCGGGGGTGACCGTCCAGCGCACACCGGCGTCCCCGAGAAGGCGATTTGCCGAAATCTGGTTCACCTGGTAGAGCCCGGTGCCAAGGTCGCCGGTATAAGTTCCCGAAGCAAAACTGTTCGAGGTCAGCATATTCGAGCTGCTCATGAACGACAGTTTCGCCCTGAGGCTCACGTCACTGGTCAGCGCGAGCTGGAACCCGCCGTCCGCGAACCATCCGCTGTCGTCCACGAGGTTCACAGGAATAAGGTACGGATTGAGCGCCAGAATGTCACCTTCGTCGTAGGGCACGACACGATAGCCGGCGGAAGCGTCGATTGTGAGGGCTGAAAGAGGAGCCGCCGTGGCGTGAATCGAAAAGGGTAAAAGGGTGGATCCCCTGCTGCTCACGAACAAGGCCACCGAGCCTTCCAGGAGCAGGGAGGCAGGCAAATTCAGCGAGAGTGAGACCCCTGTTTTCAGTCTCTGAACCTGGTCATCGGAACCTGTGATAAGCTGGGCAAGGTGGTAGTCGTAATCGCCCGAGACTCCTATTGTCAGCTCCCCTGTGCGCGCCTTGGCGGATAGATGCGTGGCGCCCTTGTACTCGTTCTCCTGACCGGGAGCGGAGGCGCCGGCGCTGGCAAGAGTGAGCGAGTCCGTCACACCGCGGACCGAGCCTTCCACGGTCAGCCAGTCGAGGGGCTGGACGCCCAGCGTCGCTTTTCCATCGAGGTTTCGGCCGAGTCGGTAGACATAGCTGGGCGCCAGCTGCTGCAAGCCCAGCTCTTTCTCGGAGTAACTTCCCTGCAACCCTCCGTCGAAAGGCCCGAGCTTTCCTGAAACGTCACCGGCAATCGTATCGTCACGCGTATTGAATCCGGAGCCCTGCTTCTGGTCCGAAATGCCGTCCGCAGTCTCGTGCGAGAAGGCAAGGCTCGACTGCGTGTTGCCTCCGGTCGTCGACACGTTCAGGTCTCCGACAACGCGGTTCTGGGAGCCAAGGCCGAGCGTTGCCTGCGTTGCCAGAGGATTCTGAGGGGTTGCTGTCCCGCCAAGGGGATCCGAGCCTTCCACGGCAAGCGTCCGGGCCGGCTGCTGAACCAGCAGCTCGGGTCCCGAGGGCAGGATGACGTCCGCCTTCACGATGACAGGTGGCCCCTCCGGCGGCAGCATGGCCTGCACGTTTTCCACGCTCAAGTCCCTGATGTCCAGGGTGACCTCGGGCAGGACGAGCTCGGGGGTCGGCGCCGGTTGATCAGCGGCAACGCGAGAAGCAGGGAAAATCAGGATCATGATGACGGCGAGCGCGCCGAATCTCTTCACTTTGCCGCCTCCTGCAGTCTCCTCGCCCTGGCGGTCCAGGGCGAGGAAGGGTATGCGTCAGTCATTTTCTTCACCAGCGCATCCACCTGATCGGGTCGCTCCCCGAGCTTCATCATTTCCGCGGCGCGGTACAGGGAGGAGGCGGAGAAATCCGCGTCGGCCGCTCCGGTGGCTGCCGCCGAGACGAACCTCTTTGCCGCCTCCATCAGGTCGCTCTTTCGGTAGAAGTATTCCCCTTCCAGGTACACGGCCTTTGCCGCTGTGATGCCGCTTCCCTCCGAGGCAACCTTCTGCAGCATCTGGTATCCCTGTTCGACCTTGCTCTCCCCACTGTAGATGTACAGCCGTGCAAGGTCGGTCATGGCCTGGAGCCTCGCCGCGCCGCTCGAATGCGAGACGCGCGTGGCGAGATCGGCCTCGGCCGCGTCGAGTCCCTGGATCCGGTAACGCAGCTGCTCCACAGCGATGTCCGCCTTTGCCAGCCTGGCCTCGTCCGGGTAGTCAGAGAGGAAACGGGAATACAAGTCCAACGCA
The DNA here is from genome assembly GCA_035542615.1 of Spirochaetia bacterium. GTDB lineage: Bacteria > Spirochaetota > Spirochaetia > SZUA-6 > Fen-1364 > Fen-1364. Next base: position 6,102 of record DATKLB010000204.1, read on the forward strand.
CGCCGCGGGTCGTCTGCCGATTGATAGACCTCGGCTGCTTTTCTCATGGCAGCGGCGCGGAACGAGCTGGTCCGATAGCTGTTGGCCAGCTGCTCCCAGAGCAGGGCCGCGTCGAACTTCGCTCCTGTCGCGTACGCGGCTTCGCCGCCCCAGTACAGCGCGGCGTCGTAGAGCCTGCCGGCAGGATACTTGCGCCGATACTCCGTAAATGCCATGGCAGCGTCCCCGTACTTGCGCTGACTGAACAACGTCTCCGCGATGCGGTAGGCAGAGTCCTCGGCGAGCGGGCTCGAAGGGAAGCGGCTCGTGAGGGTTCGATAGGATTCGATCGCTCCCGAGGGGGAGTCGGAAACGGCCTGCATGCCGGCGTAGTCGAAAAGGGCGCTGTCGGCAAACGGCGATTGCGGAGAAGAGTCGATGATGTGCTGGAGTGCCGCGGAAGCGTCCGCGAGCTTTTTTCCTCCGATCAGGCTCTTCGCGTAGAGGTAGAAATCCTTGTCGGATGAGCTATGGTCCCCTTCGGCCTGTCCCGCCTGGAAGAAATCGTTGGCCGCCAGGTCGAAGTCTCCGAGATTGTAATGGCTCCATCCGGCCAGGAAAAGGATCTTGGGCGCGAGCGCGTGACGGGGATACGCTGCAATCAGGGCATCGAGGATGCGGGCGCTGGTCTTGAAATCTCCGGTTTTCGAATACGACCATCCCAGGTAATAACGGAGGTACGGCACGATGACTCCAAGATCGTTGCGCGCCGCCGCGTCGGGGTCGATGCTGCCGAGTGTTGCCGCCGCACGCGAATAGTCTTTCATGGCGACCTGGCTGAGACCGAGGAGGTAGGAAACGAGAATCCATGCTCGCGGATTCTTCGAGGCAAGATCAGGCGCCGCTGCAAGCACGGCCGCGGCACCCGGCGGAATCGATGCATAGTCCTTTCCCAGGAATTGCACCTCGAGCAGATCCACCCTGGCGTCCACATCCTCCGGAGCAAGCTGCAGGTAGTCCTTCAGCGCGCCTGCGGCGACAGTGAAGTCCTTCCGTTCGCGGGCGATTTCCGCCTGCAGTCGGAGAAAACTTGCACGGGCTTCCCCCGTGGCTTCCTGCAGGTGCTGAGAGACCAGGGCCGCGCTCTGATCGATCTTCCCCTCCCGAAGCTCTACGTCAGCGAGAATTGCCGCCGCCTGCTGCGTGGTGCCGGCCTTCGGGTACGCCTGCAGGAAACGCGTGAGGATGCTGTCGGCAACCGGAAGCTCTCCGGAGTCCCTGGCAAAGACACCGAGGGCCAGCATCGCCGACTCCGACGAGGCACCCGGCTTGGCGGCATAGTCTTGCAGAAGGGACCGCGCCCCCTCAGTGTCCTTTCGATCCTGGAGAATCTTTGCGAGGTAGATCGGAACGGAGCTGTCAACGGTGAAGCTCTTGCGAAGCGCCCAGGCTCTCTGCAGATACATCCACGCAGCCGTGAGGTCCCGCGCCTTGTAGCTTTGCACGCCAAGAGCCGCCCAGATGTCCAGCATGACCTGCGGTGTTCCCGCGAAATGACTTTCCATCTCACGGCCGAGGGCCTCCATGCGGGCATGGTCGTTCTGCGACTGGGCCGCGGCGAAGAGCCGGCGATACGCCGCGAGGGAGATGTCGGAGCGCGCATCGCGCAGCTCCAGGTAGATGGTGACAGCATCCGCCTGCCGGTCGCTGGCCCAGAGACCTTCTGCCCGGTTCCAAAGAAACTCCTGCCGCAGCCCTGCCGGCAGCGTTTCAGTATCGGTTGCGGCAGCCAGTTGCTCCAGGGCGTCGTAGGATTTTTCCTCACGCAGAAGCGAGGACAGCAGGACGAGGGCCGGCGCGACGACCTCGGAGCGCGGGTAGCCGCTCACCACCTGGCGCGCCGCATCCGCAGCTTCCGGCAGCTTCTGGAGCGCCTCGAGGTCGAGCGACTTGGCAAGAAGCGCTCGAGGAACGAGCAGGGGGTCCTTTCCCGTCGCCAGGTACTCGTTCAGTGAGACGAGGCTCGGCGTGTAGCGGGAGAGTCGGTACAGGCACAGCCCCTGCCAGAGAGGAACAGCACCGATGTATCGGGTCCAGCGATAGCGCAGCGCGATGTCGGACAGCAGGTCCGACGCCTGCTGATAGTTACCCAGCTCGTACAGGCAAACCGCCCGGCGATACTGCACATCCGCCGTCAGGTCAGACGAGGGATAGAATTGAAGGAACTCGTTATAGCCGACGAGCGCCGAGGTGAAGTTCCCGCCGAGAAACCTGCTTTCCGCTTCGTTGTACAGCTCGACGGCGGGGGGTGACGCCCAGAGCGACACCGGGGCCGCGAGCACGACGACAATCGCCAGCGCACGCATCCTGGAAGAAACGTACCGCAGGCACCCGGGGCAAACAATGCCGCTGGCCATCCGCCCGGACGCTCCCCCGGTCCGCGCTTTTTGTTCCATGTCGCGAGAATACCACAGCCGGCCGACGAGCTGTAGTCATGCGCGCGAGGAAAATCGGGTCGAATTTCGATGACACTTCGAGCTCGGGCCGATCACAGCCCGGTCAACTGGCCTCACGCATCGCGCTTGTGTCGTTGAGATTCGACATGAGAATCATTTTTCGCATTACTGACCGGAATTGCGTGCGACCATACAGTTGCACGGGAGCAGTACCATGGCGACCAGGAGCCGCCCCAGGGGCGACCAGGTGTTCCCCTGGGACGTTGTTGAAAATGCGATGACATCGCTGTACAGTATTCGCGTCGGGAGGGGCCCATGAAAAAGCATGTCCGTCGTCTCGTCGTCGTCGCTGTGTTCGTCATTGCCGCGGGCGTTGTTCACGCGGAAAGCGGCTTCCTCGATTTCTACTCTCCCCAGTTCCTCGGCGGCATGGGCGGCACCGCGAACCTCAACTCTCCCCAGGGGACCGTCCTCAACCCCGCCGTTGCAGGCGGCAAACAAAGGGTGACTCTGGACCTGAGCTATCTCGCCCTCACCGGAGTGAACAGGACCCCCGTCAACCTGGGCGGCAACTTCATCAACGCTGGTGTCACGATTCCGAGCAACGTGGGAGTCTTCTCCACAACCGGCCGGTTCACGAACGCCACCTACGGAAGCCAGGGCCCGGACTGGGGCGCCATGGGCGGACTGACCTTCGCTTTCTCGAAGGACCTGTTCCCCGACCTGTACGTCGGCGCAGGACTGGGGTTCGAGTACGGCAGCGACTGGGGGCTCGGTCTCGACCTCGGCTTCCTCCACCTCGCGGGTGATCTTGGATTTCTCAAGGATTTTCGATGGGGCGCGGCAATGCGCAACATCGGCAAAGGGTATAATTCCTCCAACGCCACAGGTTCCCTTACGAATCCCCCCGCATTCACTCCTGCAATCGGTGCACACTTCTCGCTCATCAGGACCGAACCCGTTGTCCTGTCATTTGATCCAGACCTCAGCTTCCCCTCGCTCCAGGACATGCTGGCGACCATCGGCGCGGACATTCTCATCGCCAACTTCCTGACTCTGAGCGGTTCCTACATGTACGATCTGCGCCAGGCCGCGGGCGTCGAGCCTTCGCGCTCGCTGCCTTTCACACTCGGGGTTTCATTCAAGCTCACGACGAATATCCAGCAGAACATCGGGACTTTCAACGCGACCGAGCAGGGATGGAACAGGAGCGAGGTCACAACGACCGCCACGGCGGCGCCCATTGAGAACGGAGTCTGGGCCTTTGGCCTCGGGGCAAACGTGCCTCTCGGCGCCATCGAGAAGAACCCCCCTGCAATTTCGCTCGACACCGGGAATGAGAAATACATCTCCCCGACCCTTGTCGGCGGAAAAGTCGATCTTGTCCTGCCCCTGTCAATCACTTCCAAGAGGTATGTCAAGGGCTACCGGTTCGTGATCCAGGACTCATCAGGAAATCCGGTCCGAACGATTGTGAACAAGGAAGACCGGCCCGAGAATAGGGACCTCGGGAACCTCGTGAAGCGGCTTCTCTACGTCAAGACGGGGATTCCGATTCCTTCATCGGTCAGGTGGGACGGGACCTCTGACAAGGGCGCTGTCGTTCCTGACGGTACCTACCACTATTCCATCGAGGCGTGGGACGACAACGGCAACACCGGCAAGACGCCGCTGGGAACGGTCATCGTCAAGACTGCGCCGCCAAAGATCGCCGTAAGCGCGCCGTACCTGATCTTCTCACCCACAGGCGGGGGTACCAAGAGCGTCCTTCCTGTCCAGCAGGTTGGCTCGAAGGAAGACCTTTGGACAGGAACCATCAAAGATGTGGCAGGTGGAACCGTACGGACGTTTGAATGGAAAGATTCCCAGCCGCCTTCCTTCGACTGGGACGGGAAGACCGACAAGGGCATCCTGGCTCCGGACGGCGTCTACAGCTACCACGTCACGGCAACCGACAGGGCCGAAAACGTCGGCTCCGGGGAGCTCGACAACATCATCATCAACACGCAGGCAACACCCGTTCAGCTCTCCATCGACAACGCCTTCTTCTCTCCTGGCACGAGCAGCCCGAAAAAGGCAGTGACCTTCGATCTTGGAGTCCCTGTGAAAACCGGCATCGATGAATGGAGCCTGGCAATTTCGGACGCGAGCGGGACCGTGCAAAGGACCTTCTCGGGCAACGCTTCCATCCCGTCAACCATCGCATGGGACGGCAAGGACGATGGGGGCAAGCAACTCCCGGATGGAGGTTACAAGGCGAAGCTGGCCATCATGTACGTCAACGGGCACAACCCGACCGCTGAGTCGCCTTCAATCACCGTCAAGACCACGCCGCCCACGGCTGCCGCCTCGGCGGAGTACGAGGTTTTCTCACCGACGGGCGACAGCACGCGGAACACCGTCACGATTCACCAGGATACTTCGGAAGAGCTGTACTGGACGGGGACCTTCATGGACTCGCGGGGCAAGGACGTGAGGACCCTCGTATGGCGCGGCACCGCGGATCCCACGTTCCAGTGGGACGGCCGCACGGACAACGGAACGCTCCTTCCCGACGGGACCTACACGTACATTCTTACCTCCACGGACCGGGCCGGCAACACGGCAACGTCAAAGCCCGTCACCCTGCGGATCGACACGCAGAAGAAGCCCGTTCGCGTGTCCACTGATCTCGCGTACTTCTCGCCTTTCGGCGGAGGAAGCAAGACAAAGATCAAGATCATTCCGTCCCTCGCGGTGACCACCGGAATCGAGTCGTTCGTCGTTCGGGTGAAGAACGCAAAGGGAGAGGTGGTCAGGACGTTCAAGGGGAGCAGCAGGCCCCCTGAGGAGATCACGTGGGCCGGCATCGATGATGCGGGAAGCAGGGTGCCCGACGGCCAGTACGGCGCAGAGCTGGAAGTCGTGTACTCCAACGGCACGCATCCGAGCGCGCAGAGCAACCCCTTCACGGTGGACAACCATTTCCCGCAGATCGACGTGAGCGCGGATCAGACAGTCTTTTCTCCCGACGGGACCAGCCGTCTGCAGTCCCTGCCGATAAAGCAGACCTCCAGCGACGAAGATCTCTGGGAGGGCGAGATACGAAATGCGAAGAATGAGCACGTGCGGGGCTGGTTCTGGAAGGGCAAGGCGTCGGACTTTGCCTGGGACGGCAAGGACGAGAACGGCAACCTGATGCCGGACGGTACCTACACGTACGTCGTGCAGGCGCAGAGCAAGGGCGGCACGACGACGACCAAGCAGCTGACGGGGATCCAGATCGACACCCGCCCGACGCCGGTCTACGTGACGGT